>CAMKLO010000107.1 GCA_946413655.1 uncultured Fibrobacter sp.
AGAGGCAACGGGCGGACTCGAACCGCCGAATAAGAGTTTTGCAGACTCGCCCCTTACCAACTTGGGTACGTCGCCATTATTGCGGGTGTAATATAAGTATTTTAAGCAGACCTTACAAGGGGTACAGGCAAAAAAAGTCAAAAAAATTATCTTTTATGCGTGAATTTCCGCGCATTGAAGACAAAAGTGTTCGCCCGGCTCGGCGCCCTCTGGATGAGGAGTCTGCGCATCCGTCTGCGTGTGCCCGATGACTTCAGGCCCGGCATCCTCGGACTGTGGCACAAGGACCTGCTTGCAAGTTGCGCCGCCTTCAAGGACAAAAACGTCCACATTCTCGTCTCGGAATCAAGCGACGGGGAATTTTTCGCCCAAGCGGCAACACTTCTCCATTACGAGGTGACCCGCGGTTCCGACACGCACGGAGCGACAAACGTCCGCCACCTGCTCCAGTCGCTCAAGAAAGGCCGTTTTGTCGGCATGGCTCTCGACGGCCCCCACGGCCCGGCCCTCCAAGTCAAGCCTGGCTCGCTATGGCTGTCCAAAACCAGCGGATGCCCCCTTTGGCTTTTTTGCGTCAAGTACGGCAGGCATTTCCGCCTGAACGGATGGGATAAATTCATCATTCCACTCCCGCTGACAGCTATTGACATCGAAATTAAGTATCTTTTGCCCGAATAAAATTAAAGAAAAGGAATACAGCCGTGATCGCATTACCTCCAAAATTTGTCGCATTCGACTTAGAAACGACTGGCCTTGTCAATCGCAAGGACGAAATCATCGAAATTGGCGCCGTAAAGTTCACTGTAGAGGTGAAAAACGGACGAGTCGTTCCGAAACTCATCTCGGAATTTGACACGCTCGTAAAGCCCAATATGCTCATTCCCGCCGAGGCCACCAACGTGAACCATATCACCGACAAGATGGTCGAAAACGCACCGCCCGTCGGCGAAGCCCTCAAGCAGTTCACCGCGTTCTGCGGTCCGGGCTCCATTTTGCTCGCCCACAATGCGAACTTCGACGCAAGCTTCTTGCGCACGGCCTACGAGCAGAACCCGCAATTCACGCCAGCCAACCCCGTCATCGACAGTCTCGCCATTTCAAAGGCCATCATGCCGGAACTTGCAAACCACAAGCTAGGCTTCATGGCGAACATGTTCATGAAACGCGGCGAAATCTCGATGACCATCGACGAAGAAAAGATGCACCGCTCCGTCTATGACTGCGAGATGCTCATGGAAGTGTTCGTGGCACTCCTCCGCCGCCGCCTCAAAGAAAAGGAATGGGAAATGGGAGGCATCATGCAGGCCATGGCCAAGTACAAGGGTGCCCCGCAGTTCATTAGGAAGTAGGCGGTAGGAAGTAGACAGTAGGAAGTAGGAGGTAGTTACTAGTTAATAGTTACTAGAGGATGCAATAAGAACATTTCTAGTAACTAGTAACTCAGAACTCTTTTTCCCAGAATACACAAAAGACCGCCATGCAGAGCATAGCGGCTTTTTAAAACCTTTAATCTAAAAAATTAGATTCCGAGTTCCTGAGCGACAGCCTGGATACCAAGCTTGCTGATGGTGCGGAGACCCGCAGCGCTCACGCGGAGAGTCACCCAACGGTCTTCTTCAGGAATGTAGAAGCGCTTCTTCTGGAGGTTCGGAAGCTGCTTGATCAACTTCTTACGATTAGAGTGGGAAACCATGTTGCCCACGAGGCCGGCCTTGCCGGTAACTTCACAAATGCGGCTCATATTAAACTCCGTTGTTTTTACAGGCACCAATTTTAGCTAAATATTTCGGAACTGTCAAGGCTAAAGTTTAATCTTGCAGTGCCTTTGGCAAGTTAAACTTTGTATTTTCCACCAATTTTATGAGATTTTGGACTTCGACGGACTCAAATTTTTCTTTCAGCCAATCGACAACACCCTGAACCAGCACTTCCGGTGCGCTCGCACCGCTTGAAATTCCGACCGTATCGATACCGTCGAACCACGACAGGTCAATATCGTTGACATCGGCAATCAGGTGGCTCGGGAGTCCCTGTTCAAGCCCAAGTTCCATCAAACGCGACGAATTGGAGGAATTCTTGGCCCCGACAACCAACAGCATATCGACGGAGGAACAAAGGTCAAGGACTGCCGCCTGGCGGTTACCCGTTGCATAGCAGAGGTCGCCGGCCTCAGGCCCAATAATGTCCGGAAAACGGCGTTTGAGCGCATCGATAATTTTGCGCGTTTCCGCCACAGAAAGCGTCGTCTGCGTAATGTAGGCCAGCTCCTTGTTCGCAGGCACCTGGACCGTCTCTGCATCATTTTCATTGCGGATAAGGGTTATCGCCCCTTCCGGGAGCTGTCCGAGGGTACCTTCCACTTCGGCATGGCCTGCATGCCCGATCAAGATGATATGGCGACCGGCGTTGTAATGGCGCTTTGCACTGAAATGCACCTTGAGCACCAGCGGGCAGCTCGCATCGAGCACCTGCAAATTACGGGCTTTCGCCTCGTCGTAAATACATTCGGCGACACCATGGGCAGAGAAAATCACCACGGAACCTTCGGGGACTTGCTTCAAATCATCGACAAAGACAACGCCCATGTTCTTAAGAGTATCCACAACAAACTTGTTATGAACAATTTCATGGCGGACATAAATGGGCGTACCGAATTTTTCGATTGCCTTTTCGACCACGTGGATGGCGCGATCGACTCCTGCGCAGAATCCGCGGGGCATGGCCAGAACAATTTTTTTCATAATTCACCTAATTTACTTGAGCAAGTTTTTCAAAAATTCAACCAGCTGTTGATACGAGTCGTTAATCTTTGCGCTTTCGTGGGCAAGGAAGGTCTGCACAAGGCGGACATCGGGTAAATTGCGCCTAGAGTATTCCGCAGTCGTTTGCAGCTGAGCAATAACGCCTTCACGGACAAGCGTCGCCACAGCCTCTTTCTGCCCGGCCGCAAATGGCCCCACACAGGTTGCGACGCCGCGCTGCAGCGGCTCCCAGAAGTCATGGACGCCAAGTCCGCGGGCAAACGACCCGCCAATGACGGCAGACTTCGAGACGGCAAACACGTCCTTCGTCTTGCCGAACTCGTTCACAATCGAGACCGCCCCCTTCTGCACCAAAGGCCAATCGACAACAATAAGCTCCTGGTCCCGGAGAGCTTTGCGGAAATCCGCCACTTCGGACAGCCGACGCGGCACAATCACCACAGATTCCTGACGCTTGATAGACGAGACGACCATCCGACAGAGACTCGCCCATTCCTGTATGTGCATCGAGACGAACACCGTATCGACCGTCGGATTTTCGGGAGCCTTAACCGTCATTCCCGAACGGACCCACGGCAAAAGTTTCCAGTCCCCGCCAATCATCATCCGGGAAATGTTAGCCCTCGCCGCCACGCCCAAAAAGCGCGAAAGGTCAGAACCAGTCTGCATGCTGGCAAAACCAATCGACGAGAAGTCTATTCCGGGAACCGCCCTATGGAATCGTCCAGAAACTACCGCCACGGAAGGCTTGGACGAAATACGCAACATCGAAGAGAGATAACCCGGCCAAAATTCATTTTCGGCAAGAATGAGACCGACCGGCTTTACCGACGAGATAAAAGACTTCATCGGCACCGGAGAATCGACGGGAGCAATACACGAAGCAATATCGCCACCATTCTCCTCAAGAAACGAGAGAACCTCGACCTTCTGCGTCGTAATCAAGAGACGCGGACAATCCGGTAAATCCTCCTTGAGGAGCTTCGCCAAATTCATGAGCATCTTGCATTCGCCAAGACTCGCCCCGTGCATCCAGAGGAAAGGTCCTTTCGGCCACGGCCCGTTCAAGCGGGCATTCATACGATATTTGTTTTCTACAATGGGCACCTTGGCAGCAACCTTGGCAACAGAACCAAGCGCTCCACGCGCAACATCAAGAACCTTAAACATAGAAATCCGTCACTTTCAATAAAACCAACAATAAATTACAAAACAAGAGCCACAACCATGTGGACGAATCAGCAAAAAACGCCTGCCAAACGGTTCTTTGCGGAAGAACAACGCTAGATTTATCCAAACGGGGTACAAAAGCCGGGGTTTTTACAGCCCAATCCCGCCATGCATCCCCAAACTTGCGCTCCAAAAAACGGTCCTCGATCCGGGCAAGCGTTATTTCAAACAAGATAATCAAGATTATAAAGGGGAGAACCCAAAGCGACACGCCCAAATGAAAAAAGACTACGCCACAAGCAAAACCCGTGTTGGAAACATAAAGAGGGTGCCTCAGCCTTGCATAAGGGCCTTCAGTCACAAGCGTATCTGCCGCATGGACTTTTCCACGAGTGTGTTCACCAATAAACTGGCGCGCCCGCACCCGCAGCAGGGCGCTCACCACATAAAGAAACACCGCAAGCAGAACGCCACCCACACAGCCATCAATGCGAATTCCATTCGGAAACCGGCTCGGCGGGACAAGTACAAGGGCAATTGCGAAAGCCCCTAAAATATAGCCGCGAAAGCGATACAGGAACGCAGAAAAACAGTTCTCTGCGCTAGGCATGGTCCATCTCCACGATGGTAAAACGTTGTTCCAACTCCTTCGACAGCACATCATGGCTCACCAGCACAACCCACTTGTGCAAAAGCTCCGCCGTATCGAGGAACGCCGTCAAAAGCGGTTCGCGATCTACAAGTGCCACCGACGCAAAGGGTTCATCCAGCAGCACCATGGGACAGTCCGAGACAAGCGCCCAAGCCAATGCGACACGGGCACGTTCCCCGCCAGACATTCCCTCCTTTGCGATAATTTGGGTTACGCGGGCAGCTCGTGCAAATTCAACAACAGCCACAGAAGACGACTGCGATAAAAGCTTTACGAGCAAGCGAACCGGCGGAAGTTCCAAATCCTGTGCAACAAAAAACACGTTACTTTTAAGATGCGGCGGGCAAGTCACCTTGCCATGGTCCCATTCCTCAAGCCCGGCAATCAGGCGCAATAACGTCGATTTACCCACACCGTTCCTGCCTCGAACAAGTACCGGTTTTTGCGTATTCCAGTTCAACGAGAAATTGCTGAAAAGAGCAGCAAATCCACCTTCGTATGCAAAATCGCCAAAAGCAATTTCCAGATTTTCGGCATTTGGCAGACAAACAACTTCGACAGAATCTGCGTTCTTCCCCTTCGAAGGCAAATTTTCGAACTTTTCCAAGACATGGAGCGCACTCATCGCCGAACGAGCCTGCGGCATCACACGGGCGCATTCCTTCACAGGTTTATAACAAAGGAGAACGGCAGAACAATACAGCACAAGCCCCGTACCGTCCATCCAACCCTTCGAAATCAGAAGTGCACAAAATGCCAGCACAAAAATCATCGCCAAAACAGACACCATTTCCGTCGTTAGCGAAAGCATCCCCTTCTTGAGAGACACCGAAAGACCATCGTCCCGGAGCGCACGCACCACAGAAAGCAACTCCGACGAGACAGCCTTGCGCTCAAGGCCAGAACTCCAGCGACGGAACAGCCGACGCGCACGGTATAGCTTTCCGCGAAAATCCGAACGTAAGTTCAAGACTCCTTCTTCTGCAGGCCCCATCCTGTGCAGGCAGCGCTGCATCCAACTCACCAACGGAACTACGACCACGAAAAGGAACAACGTAAGCGGCCACGAAATATAGAACAACACAGGCAAGAACACAAAAAGTTGAAGAACCGCCTGCACCGCCTGAAAAAACACGCCACCATTATTCTGCAACACCACCGCCGATTCGTAGGCAGATTCCACCTTCGCATCGCCCTCCGGCGTATGGAAAACGCGCGGCGATAGCGACCGGAGCGTCCTCAAGAACCACGCCGTCACAAACGATCCCGTACCGTAAAGCCATTTTTCGGAGATATTCAGCTTCCATACAAAAAAAACAAAACGGAGCACCGTCAAGGCAAGCATCAGGAACAACCACTCCGATAGTGCAAAAACAGGCTCGCCCTGAAGAATCCCCATAAACGAGCGGATACCCCAGAGCAACGCAGCATCAGCAGCACTCGCCAAAAGCGCCACTGGCAAAAAGCGCAAAATACCGCGCCACAGAAAATTTTTTAGCCTTTTTTTCAAAATCACGGGAGAAAAATAAAAAATTTAAACGGAGCCCTTGACAATTTTGGGGAAACTGCTATATTTGGCGCACAAATCGCCCCTATCGTCTAGTGGCCTAGGACTCGGGATTTTCATTCCCGCAACAGCGGT
>CAMKLO010000108.1 GCA_946413655.1 uncultured Fibrobacter sp.
TTGCGTTTTTCGAGTTGATTGTGCCGTCAGTGGGCTGGTTTCGTTGTGAATATGTGCATTTTTGCACTTTGCTTGCAAAATATTTCTTTTATTTTACGGCAACCTTTTAAAAAACTTGCAATTTCGTAAATAATAATTTAGGTTTAAAAGAGGCCTAGTCTTGAAACGCAAGGTGTGTGCGATGTCTTTTTTGAATAAGTATCCATTCTCCAAAGAGACGATAAAGGAATTGGAAAATTCCGACATCCCGCTTGCGGTCTATCAATTTGTTGATGGATCTGTCCAGACTGTTCTTGTTTCGGACGGGCTTGTCCGCTGGCAAGCACCCGGCATGACTCGCGAAAATTTGCTTCACCACCTTAATACGGACATGTACAAGAACGTCCATCGCGAGGATATTGTCTTTATTGCGACCAAGGCCAAAGAATTTGCAAAATCCAAGGACTCCCGCTACGAGGTCGTCTATCGCGAAAAATTGTATGGCAAGGACGAGTTCCGCGTTGTGCATGCCATGGGCTATCACCGTTGTTTTGACGACGGGACTGTCTATGCCGTTTTCGTTTATGATGACGTGACTACGGCGCTGGAATCCAATGGCGGAAAGCGTCGGGAATTTGACAACAGCATTATAGAGTTCTTGAATACGGACAAGGTCGAACCATTTGTCATTGTCGATGCGGAAACGCACGAGATTTATATGATCAGCGCTTCTGCCGAAAAAATTTGGACGCCGGTCAGGGCGTTTTTCCCGGGCATCACTTTCGAGGAATATTTCTTCGATGCGGGAGATCGCCCGCTGATTACTATAGAAGAAGTCCTTGAACAAGGCGAAGTGCTCGTGCAGAATTCCCGCACTGGCGGTGATTTGATTCTGAAAGCGACTCTCATCAAATGGCATGGCAGGGACGCAATTTTCCATCGTATAAGCGAACGGACTGACCGCTACTTTGATTCCTTGACGGGGCTTCCGAATTTGGAATACTGCCGCATGCGCGGTGAAGATTTCGTTGACGGTATAAGGAATGAGGGGGGAGTTCCTGCGGTTGTATTCTTTGACGTTGCGGGGATGAAACTCTACAATAATGCCAACGGCTTTGAGAAGGGTAACGAGTTCCTGAACCTTTTTGCGTTGTTCCTTAGAAAGCCGTTCCCGAAAAAACTGATTAGCCGTATTGCCGATGATCATTTTATCGTTGTTGCGGGTATGGAAAATCTTGAAGAACGACTGAACGAAATTCGCAAGGATGTCAAGGCGACCGTATCGAAGATCTCGATGGACATAAACGTCGGCATCTGCAAGATTGGCGAAGGCGAATCGATTCTGGAGGCTTGTGAGAAGGCGAAAATCGCTTGTAAAGTCCAGAAAAAATCAAGTGATAATTTTATCCGCTATTACGACGAGGATTTGCGCAAGGCGCTGATATTGCAAAACTACGTCGTGAACCATATCGACGAAGCGATAAAAAATGGCTATATCAAGGTGTATTACCAGCCGGTCGTTCGAACGATTACGGAGTCGTTCTGCGGCATGGAGGCTCTAGCTCGTTGGATTGACCCGCAATACGGATTTTTGAATCCTGCGGCTTTTATCGGCGCGTTGGAGGAATCTCGTCAAATTCACAAGCTCGATAGTCATGTCATTCAGGTCGTCTGCAAGGAATTGCGCGAGGAATTGGACCGCGGAAATCCGATCGTCCCGGTTTCGTTCAACCTTTCTCGTTTGGATTTTATCGGTTGCGATATTTTCGAGGTTGTTGAGCGGGCGCTTGAAACGTACCGGATCGAACGGGAGTATATTCGTGTCGAAATTACCGAAAGCATCATGGCTTCGAATGCTTATGTCCGCAGCGAAATCGAACGGTTCCGCCTTGCCGGTTACGAAGTCTGGATAGACGATTTTGGGAGTGGCTATTCGTCGCTCAATACGCTCAAAGATTACAAGTTTGACGAACTGAAAATCGACATGGTGTTCCTCTCGAACTTTAACGAGGCTTCCCGCACCATTATCCGTTCGACGGTCCGTATGGCAAAGAATCTTGGGCTGAAAACTCTTGCCGAAGGCGTCGAGACCAAGGAACAGATGGAATTTTTGAAGGGAATCGGCTGTGAAAAAGTGCAGGGCTATTTTTACGGAAAGCCGTTGCCTTTAAAGGAAACGCTCGATCATATGGCTTCCATCGGAATGCGTGTCGAAAACCGAAAAACCCGCCATGTGTATTCTCGTCTCGGAAAACTCGATTATCTGGTGGATTCGCCCAAGGCGATTGTGTCCTTTGAAAATGCTGCGTTCAAGTTCCTTTTTGTGAATCAGCAATTCGAAGAGCAACTCCAGAGCCTTGGCTACAAGAACTTCAAGGAAGTCGAACAGGATTGCAACGACATGCAAAATTCTCTGTACCAAAAACTTTGCAGGGCGGAGAGTTTTGCGTACAAGGCGCCTCAGCAGACGACTTATGCGACTCATGGGACCTATGTGTTCTTGAGTGCCCGCCTGATTGCCGATATCAATGACTGCCATATTTACGATTTGTCGTTCCGCAATACGCACGTGAGCGCTGTTGAAACAGGGCATGGTGACCAGAGTGTGGTGAAGTTCCCCGCTGATGCCAAGACAATTCTGCTTTCGACAGTCAATATGCAGAACCGCTCTATTCTTGAGGATATCCTAAAGGCAGATTACAATATCTTGTTTGCAGAAGATGGCGAACAAGTTCTCAATATTTTGTTAGAATACGGGAACCGGTTATCTTTAGCGTTAATTGATGCAGCGCTCCCGAAAATAGATGGTTTCAAGATTATCCAAAAGTGCAAAGGCGAAAAGCGCGATTTCCAGATACCGTTTATCGTCATGACGGACAACATGGAGCTGGCTCAGGAAAGCATTCGCTTGGGAGCTTACCAGTTTATCCACATGCCCATAACTAACAAGGATAAGGTCAAAGCGAAAATCGATGGGGCTATCAAGAATGCCGAATTGCTCCACCAACTGGCTTTGAATTACATGGAATATGTTCCTGGTGGACTCATCCTCTTGGACGCCATTTATGGCGATGTCCTTTACGTGAATGGTCGTGCGCTTGAAATTCTTGAATGCGACAACGTCGAAGAATTCCGTAATTTAGCAGGCAAACGGTTCAAAGGCGTTATCGATTCCGAAGATTACGGCGCCGTGAAGGAAAATGTACAAATGCTGGTTCGCAGCGGAAGTGGTGTCGCAACGCAAATTACTTACTGTGTCAAGACAAAGAGCGGAAAAGTCAAGCGTATTTACCATGTGGGGAAATTTTTCAGGGATACTCCCTATGGCCGTATTTTGTCTGTATTCGTCTCTGAAGACGATATGGCGCTAAAGAATTACTTTGGACGCAGGAACGCATTCAAACTTTTTATGCAATCCGGAGAAGCAACACATACAAAGTCTTTTGACCCTGGCTACAAGGCGTTCTTGTTCTGGAATCTCACGAAGAATTCCCCTGTAATCAGGATGGACGGTGTAACCTACATTCCTAATGAACTTGCCGATAATTATACCTACGACAACCACGTTGGTTTCTTGATGAAGCTGATGTCGAAAGAAGGTGTCAATGTTCAGAAAATTGCAGAATACACCCGCGAAAAGTTGATTCTTGCTTATGCGAACAAGTACGTTGTCCCGCCGCTCAATATCAGCTACAATTTAAAGAGTGGCTGGTTCACGATTAAATCGACTTTCGACATGATGGCAGACCCGGATACAGGCGATGTCATCTTGAAACTTCAAAACGAAAACATTACGGATGTCGAAGCTTACAAGGAATTGACCGATGCAGTGGTTTTGAATCTGTACGATCAGATTGTCTATATCGATGGGAATGCCGATAGGGTATTGAGCCTTTCGTGTGTCGAAGGAAAACCGAAGTTCGTCCAGAAACCGATTGGGGAATCGCTAGACCATCTATGTTCTTTGTTCCATCTTGCTCCTTGTTCGGCTGAAGAATTCCTAGAAATGGCGAAACGGCAGATTACATCTGGCCAGACTTACGGAAAAAAGTTCAAGACCAAAGATGGTTCGGTAAAGGTCGTGCGGGCGAGGCTTCTTTGTGATGGTTCCCAGAAATACATTGTCACAATATTGGATATAACCAATGCCGAAAGCGGTCGGGTGTCGTAAGGATTTTTTTTGCTTTTTTGAACACTATTTTTGTAAATGTCACCTTTTGACATGCTGTTTTTATTATATTAGTGCACATGGTAGCAGTAAATAAGTCTAAAAAAGAAATTGTGTTTTTATGTACGGAGTGTGGCAATACGACTCCCAAATGGGCTGGTCGGTGCCCGGTTTGTGGGGCGTGGAGTTCACTCAAGGAACATGTCGTTGAAAATGTCGTGGAAGGTTCCGGGCGTACAGTGCGTGGGCTTGGTGGTCCGGTCCATAAAGTTATTCCGCTGAAAGATGTCGCTTCGGAAGATACGCGTCGATTGAGCACGGCGAATGTGGAGTTCGACCGCGTGCTCGGGGGCGGCTTTGCTCCGGGGAGCCTTGTGCTGATTGGTGGCGATCCGGGAATTGGCAAATCGACGCTCGTGCTTACGACTCTTGCGACGATGAATGCTGCTGGCGTCAAGGCGCTGTATGTGAGTGGCGAGGAGAGCGCATGCCAGGTGAAGCTCCGCAGCGAAAGGTTGAATGTTTCCGGGAGTGACATGTTGCTTCTGTGCGAGACGAACCTTGAAAAAATATTGGAACATGCGCGCGAAGTAAAGCCGCAAGTCCTTGTGATTGACTCCATCCAAACAGTGTATAAGGGCGAACTCGCCGGGACGCCCGGATGCGCGACTCAGCTGCGCGAGTGCACGCTGGACTTGATGGTCTTTGCGAAAAATACCGGCTGCATCACGATTTTGATTGGACACGTGACGAAGGATGGGCAGATTGCTGGCCCGAGAATTTTGGAGCACATGGTCGATACGGTCGTGTATTTCGAGGGAGACCGGAACCATCAATATAGGCTTTTGCGGACTATCAAGAACCGCTTTGGCGCAACTGACGAGGTAGGCGTTTTCGAGATGACGGGGCACGGGCTCAATCCGGTGCTGAACCCCAGCAAGGTGTTTTTGCAGGAGGGCGTACCGCCGACGCCGGGCAGTGTCGTATGCTGCACGATGGAAGGCTCGCGGGCTCTGCTATTCGAAACGCAGGCGCTTGTGAACCAGACGAACTTTGCGGTACCGCAGCGCGTGGCGGCCGGGATTGACCCGAAACGGCTTACGATTATTCTTGCGCTTTTGGAAAAGTTTGGCGGCGTGACGATTGGCGCCTCGGACGTATTCGCGAGTATCGTAGGAGGGTTGAAGGTGAACGATGCTTCGTCGGACTTGGCCTTGGCGCTTGCCGTCGCGAGCAACCACGTAGGTATTCCGCTGTCGAGGCAAACTATTGCGATTGGCGAACTTGGACTGTCAGGCGAGGTGCGCGGTGTGAGCCTCCTCGAACAGCGGCTCAAGGAAGCTTGCCGACTGGGGATGACGGAGGCTGTCGTGCCTGCGTGCTGCAAGCTCACCGAACGGATTGGTTCGATGAATGTCGTGCGGGTACATTCCCTGTCTGATGCGATTACATGGCTGATGGGGAAAAAGTAGGCGTTTAAGCTCAGAGTTCGAAGGACCGACTAAGCTCTATCAACTGAAAATGAAAAAGGGGCGCTCGATGAGCGTCCCTAATTTCCGATATTCAAAGGGCTTGGTTAGCGCTTTTCACCCGGTCTGGAGAAACCGAATGCACGAGGATCGAAACCGTTGGGGAACTTGGTTCTTTCGTTGTAAAGAACGCGTTTTGCAGTGAACTTTTCAATCTTTGCTCCGCTCAAGTCTGCACCGGAGAAATCGACATCTTCCATCTTGGTGTCGGCGTCGATCTTGACACCTTCCATCTTGGCATTGGTGAAGGTGACCTTGATGAGCTTAGCACCAGAGAAGTTTGCACCGGAAAGCTGGGCATTGTTGAATGCGGAGCGTTCGATGGTGGAGTTTGCGAAGTTCGCCTTGGTGAGGTCGGCGTTGTCGAAGATGTCCTTGAATACGTAGGCACCGTCGAACACAGCCTTCATGAGTTCAGCGTAGTTGAACACGTTCTTGCTAACGGTAGCGTCAAAGAAGGAGGACTTGTTGAGCTTGGTCTTGTCGAAGCTGCTCTTGGAGACTTCGCCCTTGTCGAAGATGAC
>CAMKLO010000109.1 GCA_946413655.1 uncultured Fibrobacter sp.
CGAATTTTGAAATGCTACGAAATGTGTTTAAAAAAGTGAGATTTCGTAATGGTTCAGCCTTGTGCTAGATGGCAACGTCATTGCACTATGTGCATGACCTATCGGCTCAACCATGCCAAAATGCAATAGTTTGACAAGGCGAATCAAGCAGAAAACACTTGTGTTTTCTATTTGTGAGCCGATGAAACAGACGCTGTAAGCGTCAACCATTTTGGCGCGGTGCTCGCCTTGCTCGTCATTGCACTTCGTGCATGACTGCTGCGAAAATCAAATGCGAGTCTGCAAGCAGCCTCTCGCTTGATTTCCTTGCTCGTCATTCCTCGTTGAGGCTCTTACGTCATTCCGGACTTGGTCCGGAATCTGTCCAGAATCTGGTTCGCCATGATTTTATCATAGGTTCGCCATCCGTTCAATTTTCAGAACAATAATATTTTTCGTATCTTTAATCCGTAATGGTTTTCTTTGGTAAAATAGTGGTGATATTTGGCGTTGGACGTTTTTTTTGTCAATTTAAATCTCTTCCTTTAATGTGTTTTTTTACTTGTAGAAATTTTATAATTTGTATACATTTCCTTTATATAGGAGATGATGAAAATGTGGAAGCTTTGGATACCGTAGTTGCAACAACTGTTGATTCTTTAGTAGATTTTCAGAGTCATGAAAAAAAACGCGTTGGATCTGTAATTGCAAATAGTGCTGCTGAAGCGTATTGTGTTGTTGAAAATGAAAATAAAATCAAATTACATCCGTGTATTTCCTATGCTTCAACGGTATTGCTTGATGATGGTGAGTCTTTGCCCACAATCATTGATGCACCTCATTCACTAAAATCATGGAGGGAATATAAAAATGGCAAAAAAAATCGAATGCATTATGCTGGCAATGGCTCTGGCAATCCTTTGCTCGTGCTCCGCAAGTGAAGAACAAGGCGATTTAAATTTTAGCGTAAATGATCGTTGTAAAAACCGACCCGTACAGACTGCACTAGCAAAGAAAAATTCTGAAGATGGGACAGAAGTGCAGCTGCCGGCTTCAAATGATACTGTGTATTTTGAAAGACGTGAGAATGGTCAGGTCTTTGTCAATATTGAGATTGGAGTGTCTTGCGGAGATGTCAGGTTTTATCTTAATTCGGATATGAAGGAGGATACGCTGTTTATTGATGCAAAAATGGAAGATGATTTTTATACATCGTGCAGTTGTCTGGCCGATGTAGAAGTGGACATCCCTAACGATATGACTTCAGCGAAATATCTTGTCTTGAATCAAAGACGTCGTTTTGTTAAGACCATTGTTTTTAAAGAATAATTTTTTACAATCCTGGTTAGAATTTGATTAACGCTGAATTTTTTAATTTAGCGTTTTTTTTTTGCGCTGCTTATGGTGCTGTGAACTTTTTTTCGTATCTTTAATCCGTAATGGTTTTCTTCGGTAAAATATTGGCGGCGGTTTTTGCGTGGGGCGCTTACGTGGTGCTTCGGCTTGCGGGCTGGAAGCGTAAAACTGTTATGGCGAACGCGAAGCATGTGGCTTCACCTGTCAACTACGATGAACTTTTGTTTAACTTGACGCGTCATGCGGGCGAATTGCTGTTTTGTTTTGGCACTTTCAAAAAGTTGCCGCGAGATTTTGCTGCTTACCCGTGTTGCGTTGATGGCTGGACTTTTGATATTGCGGAAGGTTCAGCGCCAGTGCTTGAAAAAATGCGCAAAGGCGGAATCTTTTTGACCGCGCATTACGGCAATTACGAAGCGATGGGACCGTGGCTTTGTCGCCTTGGAATCCCGCTGGTGGCAAGTTACATTCCCGTAAAACCGAAGTGGCTCAACAACATTCTCGAACGGAAAATCCGTGCTGTGAATGGCAGAAGCTATTCCGTGGATGCTCGGACTCCGCGCGATTTTCTGCGGATACTGAATGACGGAAAACTTTTCTGCCTGCTTTCTGATCAGGATTCCCGTATCCCGAGCGCACTCCCGGGAACTTTTTTAGGCAAACCTGTGAACGTGAATCCGCTTCCGAACTTTCTGCTGGAACATCGTCCGCAAACTCCAGTTTTTATTTGCTGGATGGAAGAAATTTGCGAAGTCCGCGTGCTCCATGCTGTCGAAGTAGAACGCACGCCGTTCCCGGGGGCGGCGCATCTCGTATCTCCGGCGCAGTCCAATGGCACATCCCCGGTGCAGTCCTCATCAAGCATCGTCAACGCGCAATTCAACAAGTGGCTCGAAGAACGCATCGCCGAAAATCCGAATCTCTGGTACGGCTTCACGCACCGCCGCTTTTACAGTCGTGAACCCGGCATTTATTAGTTGAGTAGTTTGAGAGGTGTGACCACAATTATATATTTTATTTGAGTTGTAATTATTGTGTTGGGATAAAGGAGTTCAGAATGAGGGAATTTGACTTGTCATCCTGGAGAGGCGTTGCCTCGATAGGATCCATTATGGTTCTTTTGCTTGCCATAGCCCTTGTCGCCTGCGGCGGCGATAGCGGTGCATCTGCAGACGATGATTATTCATCCTCTGTCGGCAAAAGCAGTAGCAGTACCAAAAAGTCTTCATCCTCTATCGGCAAAAGCAGTAGCAGTACCAAAAAGTCTTCATCCTCTATCGGCAAAAGCAGTAGCAGTATCAAAAAGTCTTCAAGTAGCCGCATGGATTCCGTCAGCTCTTCGAGCCTCCAGAATGACCGTAAGTCTTCATCCTCGAACCCGAACGATAATCTGTCTAGCAGCAGCAAAAAATCATCATCCACGGATGACTGGAACTGGGATGTGTCGGTTGAATCGCTTTTGAATCCGAAGATAAAGTACGGCTCCATGACTGACTCGCGAGACGGTCAAACGTACAAAACTGTCAAAATCGGTAATCAGGTGTGGATGGCTCAAAACCTCAATTACGCCGATAGCAACAAGACGGAAGGGCTGAAAGGCAATATCAAGTGTTACGACAATAATGAAGATCATTGCAAGGTCGCTGGCCGCCTTTATACTTGGGCTGCTGCGATGGATAGCTTAGGTTTGTTCAATAAGTACGGTCAGGGGTGCGGCAATGGTGCTTGGTGCTGGCCGATATACCCGGTGCAGGGTGTATGCCCGGACGGCTGGCATTTGCCGTCAGAAACGGAGTGGAAAACTTTGAGAACTGCGGTGAGTGGGGGCGGCGATTTGTATGATTCCTTGCTCATTTCTTTGACTGGCTGGAAAAAGAATAACGGCACGGATGTCGTTGGTTTTTCGGCTTTGCCTGTCGGGTTCTACAATAGTGATAAGAAATTGTTTGATGGAGTTGGCGAAAGAGCTCATTTTTGGAGTGCCTCTGAATACAGCTATGATGCTTCAATCGCACGTGTGAAGCCCAAAGATAATGCTTATAACATGTATTTAGGTTCGACGCATATGAAAAGTTCCGGTTGGGCTAGCTTGACGGATGGGCTAAAAGCAAACTTTTATTCAGTCCGTTGTGTGGAGGATTCTCAAGTTCCTGATAGCACTTATGTGCCGTATGACCATTCGAAACCGCTTTCAGATAGGTTTTCGTATAGCCAATTTACCGATCCGCGCAATGGCCGTAGCTACTACTACTATACGGCGACTTCAGACCGGACCGGAAAATCCATAATCGTGATGGCAGAAAATTTGAATATCGGGGAGATGGTTTATGGGGCGAAAGATCAGAATGAAGACTCTAAAATAGAACGCTATTGCTATGCTAATGATACCACCAAGTGCGATGAATTCGGTGGACTCTACCAGTGGGCGGAAATGATGCAGTTGCCGAGCCGTTGCAATTACGAGAGCTGTGCCGATTTGATACAACCGAATCATCAGGGGATTTGCCCTGATGGCTGGCGGTTGTTCACTTGGGATGATTATTTTACCGTAAGATGGTACAAGGACGAATTTAATGATGGCATTAAGGGTTTGCGTTCGTCGTATGGTTTTAATGGATCTAATTGGAGTGGTTTCTCTCTTACTGGTGCTGGATATAGAATGGGAAAGGGGGCGTTTTCTGGATTACGTGAATATACTACTTGGTATTTTCCTGAAGAGGATGATTATTATGCTAGTGGTCGATTTGCTTATACAGGCGATATTTCTAGTTCTATTGATAGTGCTCCCTCAAAAGAAGACAGTGATTATAAAACGTATGGAGTATCTGTCCGTTGTGTAAAATTGGAGTAGGTCTCATCAAAAATTTTTACTAGATTCCTCCAATCACTAACCACCAACCACTAATCTCATGACATGGACCCCGCACGAAAACAAACCATTACTAGTCCGTTTTTCGGAATGGCTGGTAGAACCCGACGAATGGCCTGCATGGGTACAGTTCTTCTTGTTGCCCAAACCGCTCGGACGTGAAAACTTCTTTTTTGTGCGGGTGGTGCTGCTGATTGCAATGGCGTTCTTTTCTGTGCAAGCGTTTTTCAAGGGCTATGAATCCTGGATTGCCCAGTTCCTGCACAACCTAAACCTGCCCGTACACGAAACGGGTCACATCGTTTTCGGAATTTTCGGGAAACCGTTGATTACGTCGCTGGGCGGCTCGCTGTTCCAGACCATTATGCCGCTCGTGTTCTGCTTTGCGCTGTGGATCAAGCCGCGGGACTTGTTCGGAGCGTCGGTTGCGCTTTGGTGGGCGTTTGAAAATTTGATTGATGTTGCCCCGTACATCGAAGACGCTCTCCCCATGAAGCTTACGCTCATTAGCGGCGGCACCGGTGCCGAAGCCCCTTACGGATTTCACGACTGGAATTTTATCCTCTCCGAAACAGGACTCCTCCTCAAATGCGACTCGATTGCCTCGGCAGTTTATGCGGTGGGCTACATCGGAATGGCGCTCTGCGTGTTGTGGGGCACCTGGAGCTTGCTGTATTATTTTATTTATCAAAAGAAAGAAAACCCTTTAGGATTCTAAATTTTAGAATGGAGGGGAGAAAAGAGGCTCTTTTGCCTGGATGGTGTGATTCTCATCAGCATTTGGACTGTTTTTTGCGATTTTGATTCCATAAACTATGGTTTTTGCCAAATTAAAGGTATATTAATTCATATTTATTAGGATTTTTTTTGTCAAGGGGATTCTATATGAACACGCCTCGACAAGCAAAAATACGGAGCATTGCTGTTTTAGTTGTCGCAGCTTTGCTGCTGGAGTTGACAACGGCTGTGCAGTATATATCGACACGGCGAGCCATTACCGCGCAAATCAAGGAAATGGCGCAGCGCGATTTGAGCTCGACCAGCCATACTGCTGAGGTGAAATAGATTGCAGAAAATGCCATTGCCGACATCTTGCCAGAAGTCGAGCGGCTTGTCGCTGCGAAACAACGTGATTCCTTGCATAAAAAATTACAGCACTTGGTGGTTATCCATCCTGAAATCGTTGGAATTGATTTTGCATACCGCGTGGGGGAAGATGGAGTCCACGATGGATACTTTACATTTAGGGAAGACGGAACAAATGAAATCAAAGACACTGTCATAGATTTTGATTATACACAACGCTCTTGGTACCAAGAAGGGCTTCATGGCAATGGGTTCTGGAGCGAACCCTATATGAGCCATTATTATGAAGCGCTGATGTCCACCTTCTCGCGCCCGGTCCATGATAGTCGTGGGCTTGTTGTTGCCGTTATTGGGGCGGACGTTCCCATGCGGGAATTGTCTGCAATGGCTGTTCAGCTGTATGATAATCAACAGCGCTCTCTGTTGCAGGTTGTCCTTTTCCAGTTGCTTGGCCTCCTGGTGCTAGGCTTCATCCTGTATCGAAGCATCCACAGTATCCGAAGACTCGACAAAATCGGTGCCGAAAAAGAAATAATCAATAGGGAATTAGGTATAGCAAACGCTATCCAGACAGCCATGCTCCCGCCGCCAATGCCCGAAAGTGAAAAACTGGATATCGTCGGTAGCCAAGTCCCTGCAAAACAGGTCGGGGGCGATTTCTACGATTATTTTGTCCGTGACGGAAAACTCTTCTTCAACATCGGCGATGTCTGCGGCAAAGGAATCCCGGCAGCACTCGTCATGTCCATGACGCAGGCGGTATTCCGCACCATTGCTACGCGGATTGATGACCCGTCTCAAATAGTAAAGGGCATGAACACGATGGCCTGCCGCGGAAATTC
>CAMKLO010000110.1 GCA_946413655.1 uncultured Fibrobacter sp.
TCAAAGAACTCCGGACGGTGAAAGTCCGGTTTTTCTGTTTCTATGCGGAATGCGCTCAGGTAATGGGGCGTGTTTGCTTTATCGGCGCATTTGTAGAGGTTCCCGCGGGGTGGTTGTTCGAATGAATTTATCCCAAAAATTTCTGCAGGAATTTCAACCGTCATGTTCCAATAGACTGAATCGTCTTGGATGCTGGGTGTCGAACCTGTACGTTGGATTTTGGCGATGGTTTCGAGAGGGAGAGTTTGTCTGTTCTCGCGACATTCTCCGCGGGCGGCAAGCACAAAGCCACGGCTTGTCGTCTCGAAGTTGAAGTACTCCGCTGGATTGGCTGGATTCTGTAAGAAAATTTCCACGCAGGAATCTTCCCAACTGCGTCCGTTATCCTCTTGCACTGCGGCGCGGTAGCAATCGACAGGCTCCTCAACGGTGAATTTTACGGTAATGGCGCGGGGCGTCCAGAAAAATTCGGCTGTGACCATTGGGTGTATGATTCCCTGGTTTGCCGTCCAATTCATGTTCGGTTTTAAAAGCATGGGTAGAAATTAGAAAAAGTTGTTGGTCGTTAGTTGTTAGTCATTGGTTAAAGTTTGGCGCCTATGGCGCGATTTGAAGCTACGGCAAATGGCCAATGACCATATTTTGAATACCTTGCTTAATGTGAATAAAGTATTGAATTCTGTTACTTTATGTAGGCTGAAAAAGTGATTAATCAGTGATTAAATCGATTAATCACTTTTTTATTTGGATGAAAGTGCCGAAATTTCTTTAAATTCGCCATTTTTTTGATTGGCATGTTTTTTGCATTGTAGTGTACGAATTCGCGGGAACGCAATTGCGTTCATAAGGCGATTCGCTCATTAACCATAAAAAATAGGAGGCCGATATGGCTGAAGAAAAAAAAGAAAGGAGTTATCCCAATGTATCGTCGTCGTTTGATTGCCTTGCGGTGACCAACGTGCAGGTTTTCCCTTTCAAGGAAGGGGCTAACCTCGGGCACATGAAGGGACTTGCGACCATTGTGCTGAATGATCAGATTCAAATTCGCGGGCTTCGCGTGATGGACGGTGAAAATGGAATGTTCGTGGGCTATCCGAACGATCCGTTCTATAAGGGTGAAGATTATCGCAGCATTTGTTTGCCAATGACGCGCCAATTGCGAGAACATATCGAAAATTGCGTGCTTGAAAAATATCAGATGGCTGTGGCATAAGGCAGGTTTACTTTGTTCCATAGAATCCGTTCTTATTGCTTGTTTGGGATAAAGGCTGTTCCTGTTAATGTCGAGGTGGATTCATCTCAAGGTTTGCCTGGGTTTACGTTGGTGGGGCTTCCAGACAATGCAGTGAGGGAATCTCGGGAGCGCGTCGTTTCGGCGGTGCGTTCTATCGGGAAAGTGGTGACCGGTTTCCGTACGACGGTAAACCTGTCGCCAGCGGATTTGCGGAAGGAGGGGAGCGCATTGGACCTTCCGCTGGCGATTGGCATGCTTGTATCGACTGGCGAAATTACGGTTGAACAGTTGGATCGTTACGTGTTTGTCGGGGAACTTTCGTTGGATGGTTTGTTGAAGCCAGTGAGAGGGGTTTTGTCCATCGCAATGAATTTATCCGATAATCATGATGATATCCTCGTGATTCCGCGTGGGAACATGCAGGAAGCATCGCTGGTGGAAGGTCTTCGTTTTGTTTGTGCCGATTCCTTAAGGGAATGCGTCGAAATTCTGGAGCGAAATTCGAGTCAGGATGTGAATGTCGCGAAAGGAATTTCGTCTTACGGGTTGAATGTTGAAGACTGTGTTCCCGATTTTAAAAATGTGGTGGGAATGGATGGTGTAAAGCGGGCGCTTGAAATTGCGGCTGCAGGTGCGCATAATTTTTTGTTAATCGGGTCTCCGGGCGCTGGCAAAACACTTTGTGCAAAATGCTTGCCTGGAATTTTGCCCGAAATGACAGAGCAGGAGATTTTGGAGACAACGCGTATTCATTCGTGTGCGAGACGTTCTGGCGACTCCGATGAGTTTAAGCCTGTGCTGTCAAGACCGTTCCGTTCTCCGCACCATTCGGCGTCGATGGTCTCGCTTGTGGGCGGTGGAACGCGGCTTTTACCGGGGGAGGCGAGCCTTGCGCATAACGGGGTGCTGTTCTTGGATGAACTGCCGGAATTCAATCGCAGTGTTTTGGAGGCGTTGCGCGAACCGATGGAAGAAGGGGAAATATCGGTCAGCCGCGCAAGCGGTACTGTAGTTTGGCCTGCTCGCTTTATGATGGGGGCTGCGATGAATCCCTGCCCATGTGGTTATTCGATGGACCCGAAACGCGAATGCACTTGCTTGCCCGAGGCTCGTAAACGTTATCGTGAAAAAATTTCAGGACCGCTGTTGGATCGTATCGATATACAGGTGAGCGTGCCTCCGGTAGATGCGTCGCTGTTTGCCGTTCGTGGTGGCGGGGAATCGTCGGAGAGTATTCGCAATCGCGTTTGTGCCGCACGAGCTATCCAGCGGGAACGGTTCCGAAATTTGCCGTTCAAGTCGAATGCCGAGATGACTTCGGAATATGCGCAAAGATTTGCCGCGATGAAAGCGGACGTGGAGCGGTTTGCTGTATCTGCCGCTGCAAAAATGGATTTGAGCGCACGCGGTTATTTTAGGTTGTTAAAAGTTTCGCGAACAATTGCGGATTTGCGTGGTGCCGCCGCTGTCGATATCGTGGACCTTTCCGAAGCCTTGAGGTATCGAGCGTTTAGAGGATGACAGGCTTGGACAAGTCTCCTTCCTACTTCCTACCGCCTACTGTCTACTGATTTTTATGCTTGCTTCGGCGCCGAGGCATCCTGGAACAGCTTTGGGCTTTGCAACGGAGACTTCGACTGCGCTTGCTTTGGGGTAATGTTCCAGAACGTATTCTGCTGTCTTTACGACAAGCGTTTCGACGAGCTTGAAACAAGAAAGGCGGATGAACCCTTTCAGTTCTTCCGCCAGTTTTGCATAATCGATAGATTCGTTTAAATCTTCAGTTTCTGCGGCTTTGGAAAAGTCCAACCAAAGAGTCAGGTTCAAGATGATTGGCTGTTCGTTTTGGCGTTCATAGGGGAGTACGCCGACGATGCAATCGAATTGAACGTCCTTGAGTCGGATTCGCCCTTGTTCCATTACCATGCGAACAATACGATAGCCGTTGTCAAGGATACTGCGGTAACACCGAACCAGAGGTTACGGGCCATGGCGTAAGAATCCTGCGTGTCCTTGTCGGTTTTCATATTGCTTTGGTTCTTGGCATAGGTCCATTTGTTGCCCTTTGCAAAAATGAACGCTTCTGGATTTGTTGTAGTCTTGAAGTATTGAACGCATGCATTTGGGTTGGAGACGTTTGTGCAAACGTAATTAATCTTTTGCTCAACTACAGTTGAGACATCTTCAAGTTGCTTGTAGGCGTCGTTTGCTTCGCTGGACTTCATATGCTGGAGAATGCCCATGACGGCACTACCTGCTGCAATTGCGGAAAGTGCCACTGCGCTCCAGAAACGAACTTCGTCAGCGATACCGAAACGGTCCTTGACGTCTTGTGCTGCGGCAGATGCGGAGTAGTCGCGAGAATCAGCATAGGAATTGCTGCGGTTCAGGTCGCCAGAAACATCCACATTGTTGTTGCTCTTATAAGTGTCGATATCGTCATCGCAAGACATATCGAATTCGTCTTCGCAGACTTTTTTCGGAGCTTCTTCGCTCTTTGCTGCTGCGGGGGCTTCTCCCTTCAATTCGACAGGAGCTCCTTTGACCGTCGCAAAAGCGGTTGATACGCCCGGAACATAGACGAACTTGCCATCGAAGTAAACCTTCTCGAAGTCTTCACCTGGCTTCATGCCGCGGCGTTCGTAAAGTTTTGCTTTGATAACATCTTGATAAGTGATTTTAGAAGGAACGCTCAATGCCGTCATGGAGGAAAGGTCTTGTGCGCGACCCATGTAAAGCTGATAGGCGTTAATACCCGATTCGCGGACGAATTTCTGACGAAGAACAACATTGCCGGAAGGAACAGACGCAGCATCGTCAATTGTTGCTGTGTTTAGCGCGTTGCCGTTGTTTGTGGCATAGCTGTCTGCCGAGACCTCATCTTTGGCAGAAAAATCACTAATATCATATGCTCCAGCGAATGCTGCAGCTGCGGAAAGGCATAGGGCCAATAAAAAAGAACGCTTCATCGTTTTCAACTCCGAGTGTACCAATTTTTTTGGAAATATATAAAAAAATTCAGACATAATGAATAATATAATTTTTTTACACTATAGAATTGATGTTTTGAGCAGTAGAATTTATATGTGTGACGAAAATATCACGAAAAAACATGATTTTACGGCATTTATTGTAAAATTGAATTTACATTACGAGTGCTGGATAAGTTGGGACCGCAATTAGGTGGGAAAGGAACCATTATTCGTTGAAAAAACTTTCGTCTTGGGTCTCTTGTCTTTTCTATATTATAGCCCGTAAAATTTTAACCCTAAAAAAGAAGGTGCTATAATGGCAAAGCTTTCTATCGAAGATCTCGAACTCGCCGGCAAGCGCGTGTTCATCCGTGTCGACTTCAACGTTCCGCAGGACAAGGTGACTGGCGAAATCACCAACACCAAGCGTATCGAAGCCGCCCTCCCGACCATCCAGTACGCTCTCGACAAGGGTGCAGCCGTCGTGCTCGCTTCCCACCTGGGACGTCCGAATGGCGAAAAGAACATGAAGTACACGCTCGCTCCGGTTGCCAAGAAGCTCGAAGAACTCATCAAGAAGCCGGTGAAGTTCCTCTCCGACTGCGTGGGTCCGGAAGTTGAAGCTGCCTGCGCCGCTATCAAGCCGGGTGAAATCATCCTCCTCGAAAACCTCCGCTTCCACATCGAAGAAGAAGGCAAGCGCAAGATCAAGAACGCCGATGGCACCGAAACTAAGGAAAAGGCCGACAAGGAAGCCGTGAAGGCATTCCGCGCAAGCCTCACCAAGCTCGCTGACGTTTACGTGAACGACGCTTTCGGTACCGCTCACCGCGATCACTCTTCCATGACTGGTGTTGAACTGCCGCAGCGTGCTGCCGGTTTCCTCATGAACAAGGAACTCAAGGCATTCGACCAGGTGCTCAACAATCCTCCGCGTCCGTTCCTCGCCATCCTCGGCGGTGCCAAGGTCGCCGACAAGATCCAGCTCATCAACAACCTCCTCGACAAGGCCGACAAGATCATCATCGGCGGTGGCATGGCTTTCACCTTCAAGAAGGTTCTCAACAACATCGAAATCGGTTCTTCTCTGTTTGACGAAGAAGGCGCCAAGCTCGTTCCGGATCTGATGGCCAAGGCCAAGGCTGCCGGCAAGGAAATCATCCTCCCGGTCGACTACATCGCTGCCGACAAGTTCGCTGCCGACGCTGCCACGAAGGCTGTCTCTGACGCCGAAGGCATTCCGGCTGGCTGGATGGGCCTCGATGTGGGCGCTGAATCCACCAAGCTCTTCGTGAACGCTATCAAGTCCGCCAAGACCATCGTCTGGAACGGCCCTGCAGGCGTGTTCGAATTCGAAGCCTTCGAAAAGGCTACCAAGGCTATGGCCGACGCTATCGTCGAAGCTACCGCTGCCGGCGCAATCACCGTGATCGGTGGTGGCGATACCGCTACGGCTGCCAAGAAGTACGGCGCTGACAAGAAGGTGACCCACACCTCTACGGGTGGTGGCGCATCTTTGGAACTCCTGGAAGGGAAGGTGCTTCCGGGCGTCGCTGTCCTTACCGACAAGTAATTTTCCATTTGCGTCGCATAGCGGCGTTCTCGACCTCTCGCCGTACGATTTGTACGGCTTCGGGTCTGCGGCCTTGCTCTGCTCGCAACTGAAAAATTCCTAGGATTATATGCTCCGCAATTTTTATTGCGGAGTTTTTTGCATTGTCATCCCCGCGAAGGCGGGGATTTCCTTTAGGAACTCCCGTTCGCGGGGGTTCTTTTTTTGCGGGAGCTTTTTTGCATGTTGTTTATTATATTTCTTGATATGAATAAGTTTTCTTTTTGTGCGTTTTTATGTGCGGTATGTTTTCTTATCGCCTGCGGTGACGGATTATCGAAAGATAAATCTTCTTCCGGTGCAAAGTCTAAAT
>CAMKLO010000111.1 GCA_946413655.1 uncultured Fibrobacter sp.
CGGCATTCTCGCTGCGGTCACCTTCGGCCGCGGCGGCTTGCACCTGGTTGATCATTGCCGGGCGTTCAACGTATTTGAGATGTTCCCATTCTGCCTTGAATTTTTCAAAGCCTTCTTTCGAAATCAAGTGTTGCATGTGCCAAAGTTAAAAAAAGTTACTAGTTGGTAGTTTAATAGTTATCGGAGACGTTCATGTAAAAACAATCTAGCAGTCCGTAAATTAGCACCCTTGACTCAACATCTGTGCGCATGCTCATATACAGCTTTGATATCCGTTAATTAACTTGATTTTGTATAGCGAATTTTACTATCTTTGGCACGATAAAATTATGAGGTGATATGGTAAAAAGAAAGAGGACAACGGAACCCAAATACAAGCGATTGAGCCGTATTTATTACAATCGGATGTTCCCGCGCAGGCAAGATGCAATTCAGGTGGCTTGGTCTGTGGCGGCAGGTGTCTTTATCGGTATTTGGCCCACAATCGGTGTCGCGATTATTTTGACCGTTGCGTTCTGTGCGCTCTTTAGACTCCCGAAAGTTCCTGGAATTGTTTCGTCCTTTGTGGCAAACCCGCTGACCCAGTTCGGCTTTTTCTATCCGACTGGCTATATGCTCGGTTGCAAGATTGTACACCCGGAAGCGATTAGTTTCAATTTTCTCGATGAATTCGAGGGACTTTCGTTCAAAAACTTCACATCTGTTATCAGTCATTTGTGGAATGATGCCGCAGACCACCTGCTTGCGTTCATGATTGGCATTACAATTATCGCCGCCATCGGCGGAACCATCTTCTTTTTTCTAGCTTATTTTGTGGTAAGTTATCGAAAGAAAAAATGGATTGAGGCAAAGACGGGTTATATCCATAACTTGATTGCCGAAGACGAAGTTTTAATTAAAGAATCTCACAAAGGAAAGAAACCTATGATGCACATTTATCCGTTCAAGGCTTTGCGTCCGGTGAACCCCGCCGAAGCCGAGACTATTTCTGCGCTTCCGTATGACGTGATGAACCGCGCCGAAGCCAAGGCCATGGCCGAGGGGCTCCCGCACTCCTATTTGCGCGTGACCCGTGCGGAAATCGAACTTCCGGATTCCGTCGATGCCTACGACCCGAAAGTCTATGCACACGCTCGTGAAAACCTCGACAAGATGATTGAAGACGGCGTGATTGCTTTCGAAAAGAAGCCCTGCCTTTACGTCTATCGCCAGACCATGAACGGTCGCGAACAGTATGGTCTCGTTTGCTGCGTGCCGGCTGCCGATTACTTCAACGGCATCATCAAGAAGCACGAACTTACCCGCGCCGACAAGGAAGAAGACAGACTTCGCCATGTGCTCGCCACCAACGCCAACACCGGTCCGGTGTTCCTCACTTACCGCGACCAGGGCCAGTTCGACGTATTCGGTGCCGTCACCAAGCGTAAGCCCGTCTATGACTTCGTGAGCAAGGGCGACGGCTTTGGCCATACCGTTTGGATTATCGACGACGATGCCGAAATCGAAGCCATCCGCAAGTCCTTCGAATCTGTGCCGGTGAGCTACATTGCCGACGGCCACCACCGCAGCGCTGCAGGAGCCCGTGCCGCAAGCTACCGCGCCGAGCAGAACCCGAAGAACACCGGCGAAGAAGAATACAACCGTTACCTCGCCATCCTCTTCCCGAGCACCCAACTCAAGATTCTCGACTACAACCGCGTGCTCAAGGATTTGAACGGCCGTACGCCGGAACAGCTCATGGAAGAGTTGAAGCTTGTATTCGACATTGAAGAATTGCCGAGCATGCAGAGTCCCGCAAAGCAGAACCAGGTGAACTTCTATATGGGCGGCAAGTGGTACGCTTGTACGTTCAAGGACAAGTTCCTCAAGAACCTCGGTCCGGTCGATAGCCTCGATGTGGCCCTCCTCCAGAAGCTCGTGCTCAAGCCGATGTTCGACATCGACGACCCGCGTACTTCCAAGCGCATCGACTTTGTCGGTGGCATCCGCGGCCTCGGCGAACTCGTGAAGCGCGTCGATAGCGGTGAATGCGCATGCGCCTTCGCCATGTACCCGACCACGCTTGACCAACTGATGGACATCGCCGATGCCGGCGCCATCATGCCGCCGAAGAGCACTTGGTTCGAACCGAAACTCCGCGACGGTCTCCTGGTCCACACGCTCGACTAATTCATCGCGTCGAAACTACGCGAAAAATCAAAAGTTTAAAAGTCCTTGGTTCAACCTGAGGGCTTTTTTTGTTGTTTTGCCTAATAGAAAATTTGTATATTAAAATAAACTAACTGAAAAAAGATTGGTTATGATGAAAAAATACTTGTTCGCTCTCGTCTCGGCTTCGGCAATGCTTTTCGCCGCCTGCGATGATGATAATTCTACGGCTCCGTTTTCAGAAAATCCGTCTAGCAAAACCGTCGAAACCATAAGCAGTTCCTCGCGTGACGGTGGCAGTTCCGGTAGCAAACTCGGCAGTTCTGACAGCAAGGACGCTGATTCCTGCGGATCCATTGGAAGTTCCGGCAGCCGCATAAGCTCAGATAACACCATAAGTGTTTCTAAAGGAACTTTTAGTGAAGACAAGTCCAAAAAACGTTATTTGATAAGCCAGGAAAAAATTGGAGAGTGTCTTATTGAAGGTTCTAAGAAAGAGCAAACTGTTGTTTGGAAAGAATTAGATGGTTTAATATATTTCGTGCCGTTCTTGGAGCTCGATGGCGACAAGCTTCTCCTTCATGCGGATTCAAACATCACCTATGTATTTAAAGATGGTCCCGCCCCCAAAATAGATGGAATGTGGAACCTTGATAGTGTTAGAGTTTCTGAAAGCAATGCCTTCATTTCGTTTGATGATAACTTTGACGCCACCTTGGAAATTTCCAAGGGCGAGTTCGTCTTGACATTTGGTTTGAAAGGAAACGATGCTGGCCCTATAGGGAAAGATATTTTTGGTGGCACAAGTCCCATATTTCCACGCTCTGATTTTATACACAAAATGTACCAAGCATTGAACGGTGACGGTTTTTTCCCGTTGTACATTGATGACATCACTAGCAATGCGACGGAAATGTTTTACCTCATTCGTGCTGATTCCTCCAAAATAAAAGTCACCACAAAAGCGTACAAGGATAGCAGTGTGACATTTGTACTGAATGGAACGACATATACCGCTACACTGGATAGCTTTGTTCAAAACTATTATGAAGGGAAAGAAGCCCTTGTTTCAATCAAGAAAGATGACACTGTTTGCAAATGGCATCAAAAAGAAAAGAATGTTACTCAGGACCTTTGCAAAATCGAGTACATGGATCATTTAAATGAAGACGAAAATGTCTATTCCGAATCTGGCCGAGCTGTTACTAAGTATTGGGAAGGTAACAGAGCCGAATTTGTAGAATGCCTCAAGGGAATTGCGACGCCTATGAAGAAGTGATTTTTTTTTTCACTTCCCTTTCAAAAACATTTTCACGAACCTTTGTGCGCGTGATACTTGGCGGTCGAACTTTTTTTGCAATCTGTTTGCGGTTTTGTTGGCGCGGCCCAGCAGGCGGTTCTTTGTGAAGTAGCCGACTTCGCGGGAGTCAGCGCAGCGGCTTGCTTTTTCGCAGACAAGGTAATAGCAATCTTCGGGGACCACGTAAAAGGAAATCTTTGATGAATCCTTGGCGTTAAAGAGTTCGCGTTTGATTTGGATGGGGGCGTTCCCCGGTTCGGAATGGAATATCTGGAGCTCGACGAGGTAGCGGTCTTGCCACGGCATGTAGTCGATTTCTTGCAGGCTGACGTGGCGGTTTCCAAGTTTTGTGGAACCGATGCGTTCGATGGCCATTTGACGGTTGCCTTGCCAGAGGCTCGACTTGATGTAGAATTTTTCGTTCTGCTCGTGCATAAGCGAAATAAGATTATCTTGTTCTACATCATTTAGCTTGTCGAAAAATAGCGTGTCGCCTTTGCGTGGAACGTAGATGCTGCGCGTTTCAATAAATGCGTCTTCGCCTTTCCATTTGAAGTTGCGGTGCGGGGTATAGACTTTGCCGTTGTTTGTGATTGTGATGGAATCTCCAGGAATGCCGAGGACTTTGCGGACCATGTTGTCCTGGTTGCGCATGATGCCCCAGACAAAGTCTCCGTCCTGTATGTTTTCTGTGCAGCGGGGGAGTTTGCATATCCACAAGACGCTGTTCTTTGCGAATTTGGGGTACAGCGAGTTGTCTTGCATGCGGACGGGTTCCAAGACGTAATGCCGTACGCCAATCATTACGGCGAGAACTAAACCGAGGATAAGCACAAGAAAGAACACGTACGCCCTGGAATGGCGCCGTTGTAGTGACTTGACTTTTCGATCGAGTGCTGACATGTTCCCTACAAATTAAATGTACTTAGTCGCCGTTGCCGTTGGAATCATCGCTGAGCGAGAGTACGGCGAGGAATGCCTTCTGCGGCACTTCCACGGAACCGATGCTCTTCATGCGCTTCTTGCCTTCCTTCTGCTTTTCGAGGAGCTTGCGCTTGCGGGTTATGTCACCGCCGTAGCACTTGGCAAGCACGTCCTTGCGCACTGCTTTCACGGTGGAGCGGCTGATAATCTTCCCGCCGATGGCGCCCTGGATGGCGACGTCGAACTGTTGGCGTGGAATGAGGTCCTTGAGCTTGACGCAGATGGCATTGGCGTAAGTGTTCGCTTTGTCGCGGTGGATAATCACGGAGAAAGCATCGACTGGGTCGCCGTTCAACAGAATGTCGAGTTTGACGAGGTTGTTTCGCTTGTATTCGCTTGGCGTATAGTCGAGGCCGGCGTAGCCGCGGCTCAAGGATTTAAGGCGGTCGTAGAAGTCGAACATGATTTCGGCAAGCGGTAAATCATACTTGAGAATGACCTTCGTTTCGTCGATGTATTCCATGGTCTCGAACGTGCCGCGTTTTTCTTCGCAGAGCGTCATCATGGCGCCGACGTATTCCTTGGGCGTAAAGATTTGAGCCTTCACGTAGGGTTCTTCGATGTAGTCGTAGCGGCTGGCATCGGGGAGCTTGGACGGGCTTTCGATTTTTACCATGGAGCCGTCGCTCATATATACATGGTATTCCACGTTCGGCACGGTGGTGATGATATCGACGTTGAATTCGCGGTCCAAACGTTCTTGCACGATTTCCATGTGCAAAAGTCCGAGGAAGCCCGTGCGGAAGCCGAATCCGAGCGCTTCGGAGGTTTCAGGTTCCCAGCTGAGGGCGGAGTCGTTCAGACGGAGTTTTTCGAGCGCTTCGCGGAGGTCCTTGTAGTCTTCGGGGTCGATGGGGTAGATTCCCGAATAGATCATCGGGAGCACGTCCTTGTAGCCCGGGAGTGGTTCTTCGGCGGGGTTCGCGGCGTCGGTGAGGGTGTCGCCGATTTTCACGTCGCTGATTGTTTTTACGTTCGCGAGCACGTATCCGACCATGCCTTCGGAGAGTTCTGGTCGCGGGTCGCGTCGCATGCTGAATGTGCCGACTTCGGTGACGACGTATTCGCCACCGGTCTTCATCATGCGGATTTTCATGCCCGCCTTGAGGGAGCCTTCGACGATGCGGATGTAGTTGATGACGCCGCGGTAAGAATCATAGACGGAGTCGAAGATGAGGGCCTTGAGCGGTTTGCCGGAATCGCCCTTGGGGGCCGGGATTTCATCGACGATCTTGTCGAGAACCTGTTCTACGTTGAGGCCTGTTTTTGCTGAAATGCGCGGAATCTGGTCGGGGTCGTAGCCGAGCAAATCGCCGACGAGTGCTGCAACGTGGTCGGGCTGTGCGCCTGGTAAATCAACTTTGTTCAAAACAGGGATGATTGTGAGGTCGTTTTCGATAGCGAGGTAGAGGTTCGAAAGTGTCTGTGCTTCGATTCCCTGGCTTGCATCCACAACGAGGATAGCTCCTTCGCATGCGGCCAACGAACGGCTGACTTCATAGGTGAAGTCCACATGCCCCGGGGTGTCGATCATGTTCAAAATATATTCTTCGCCGTCTTTTTCATAGACCATGCGGATGGCGTGAGCCTTGATGGTGA
>CAMKLO010000112.1 GCA_946413655.1 uncultured Fibrobacter sp.
TGGACTGGAACCAGAACGAAATTTTTGACATCATGGACTGGGTCAAGGAAATCGGTGCCGTGAACCATCAGATTTTCTTTTTGATTCCGGTGGGTCGTGGAAAAGAAATTGAAGGTCACGCCCTGCGCGTTGCCGAATACGAAGGACTCCTCCGCAAGATTATGGAAAAGAGCCGCACGCTCGGAATCCCGGTGAAGCCGACTTGCGCTCCGCAGTTCTTGCGCATCGCGGACCAGCTGGACATCAAGACGCGTTACAGCCGTGGTTGCCTTGCTGGCCTCGACTACTGCATCGTAAGCCCGATTGGCAAGGTGCGCCCCTGCGCCTACATGATGGAGGAAGCGGGCGATGTTCACGATACGCCGTTCGACGAAATCTGGGCCAATGCCGAAATCTTCAAGCAGTTGCGTACAAAGGCTTACAAGGGCGCTTGTGGCAAGTGTAAGTTCAATGACCGCTGCGGTGGCTGCCGTGCCCGTGCTGCCTACTATCATGATGGCGACTACATGCAGGAGGATAGCTACTGCGCTTACGGGAGAGGGTTGTAATTTTTTATGTGGCCATTTCTTGTAGCTTTGTTACTTCCCTTTGTTCTGAGTTTTGCCTTGAACGGTAAGCGTCATGGAAAGTATGAATCATTGAAATGGAAGATTTGGTTCTTGCTGCTTCCGTTATATGCCGGTATGTTCTTTATCGATTTCTTTGTCTTTTCGAAGGATTATTTTTCTTATCGAGCTGTCGATTTTTTATTTTGGATTGGCGTGACTATCGTTTTTTGGCTGTATGCGCTTATGCCTATTTTCTACAGAGTGAGAGAACGCAATATGTGGGGGGAGGTTTGGCAGAGTAGTTCCAGCATTGATGACAATATCACAGCTCATTTTGATTTGGCGATGAAAATTGCGAAGGAAAAACGCGAAGGTAAAGACACTTCCGAAAGGGAAAAACTTTACAACATTGAATCCGAATTACTTGAAAAGTCTGATTACGATTTAAAAATCCGACGATAAAATAAGTAGATCTTAGTATGAACAACGTAACCGATAACAACGCCGATCTCTCGTCTCTCGCCTCTCGTCTTTCGTCTGATGATGAACGCTTCATGCGTATGGCGCTTCGCCAGGCGCAGATTGCTTTTGACATGAAGGAAATTCCTATCGGTTGCGTTATCGTGAAGGACGGAGTCGTGATAGGGAAGGGCTACAACCAAGTCGAACAGCTCAAGGATGCGACCGCCCATGCCGAAATTATTGCCATTGGCACTGCCGCAAGCACACTCGACAATTGGCGCTTGGATGGCTGTACGCTTTACGTGACGCTCGAACCATGCCCCATGTGCGCCGGAGCCATCCTCAACAGCCGCGTTTCCCGCGTGGTTTATGGCTCCCCGGATTCCCGTTTTGGCGGCTGCGGCACTACGATTGACGTTATTTCCGGCAACGCTCTCAAGCGCGCGGTAGAAGTCACGGGAGGCATTCTCGCCGATGAATGCCTCGGCCTTTTGAAAGGATTTTTTCAACAGATGCGCCTTGAAAAAGGTGACTCCGGCAATAAAGGAATTTAGGTTTTAGGTTATAGGTTTTAGGAAAAGATTCACGTGCTTCGCACTTAGTAAAGGGCGGCAAAGCCGCGATTATGATTCTAATCCCTAACTCCCAACCCCTAATCCCTGACCACTAATCACTTATTTCGCCTTACATTTCTCTAGTCTCTCGTCTCTAGTCTCTCGTCTAATATCTATATTCAAAGCATGAATTTTATCAAATCATGCGCTTTTCCGGCGCTCACTCTTGCTTTATTTACCTTTTGTTCCTGCGAACGGAACGAAGTTCATCTTGTTTTTAACACGCAGACAGTTACCCCGCAGTCGTTCCGTCTTGAATCGACCTTGAATGCGAGCTTACCTGCCGATTCCAATTCTGTACCCGAATCCATGCACACGCATGTGAGCGTCCGTAGTACCATGAGCCTCTTGATGCCCTACGACGATGGCTCGGGACGTTTTGAAATGAAAATCGACTCCGTCAACTACAATAGCGACAAGCGCTCCGTTGACGAATTCCGCAATATCGAGAAGTACCTCTCTATTCGGAACTTTCAGTTCAAGCTCAACCACGACGGTATCATTACCGACCCGACGATTGAAAATGCTTTGGACATGCCGTCCGAAGATGAACTGAACTTGATTCCCTTGTTCCTCAAGGCTCAGCCGATTCTTCCGGAAAAACCGGTCAAACTCGGCGAATCCTGGGAACGCCAGATGCCGATTCCCGGCAAGGGCAACAGCGCGACGACCGTGTATAAGACGTTCACGCTACAGGATGTCTATTTGCAGGATGGCGTTCGCATGGCGAAAATCCACATGGGCATGAAGTATTTGGAACTCCCGGATACGACATCGAATTTGCAACTGAAGAGCAGCGATTATGTCATCGGTGATGGCATGGTTCTTTTTGACGTTACTCACGGAACGCTCACTTCTGCCGAGATGAATATTGTGGCAGTTATTGATGTGTGCGATCTTGTCGCGGGCGACACGCTTGCGAGCATGAATGTCAATCAGAAAATCACTTTGAGGAACCTGCAATGATTTGTGTAAGCGGATTTGTTCGTTCCTCCGTTTTGGCTTTTTTGTCGGTTGTCGCTTTGGCGGGTTCTGTTTTTGCTTCGGGTATGCCGTTCCCGGCTGCGGTAAACGGCAAGGTCTTTTTGCAAGAGAAGAATAGCCCTTACGTGCTCGAACAGGGAGTGGTTGTTGCCGCGTCCGATTCGTTTGTCGTAGAACCTGGCGTGACAGTGTTGATGGGCGAGTTTGCGAAGCTTATGCTTCAGGGGCCGGTCAAGATTGTCGGGACGAGCGATAAGCCTGTCGTCTTTTGCGGTTTGGATTCTGTCGTTAACTGGAACGGTTTACATATCATGTCCAGTGCGGTTCCTTTTGAAATCAAGAACCTTGTAGTCGAAAACGCTTTCCGCAATACGGTGTTCCGTTCCCGCGGTTCGTTTGAAAATGTCCGTTTCCTCAATAATTATTACGGCCTCTGGGTCGATGAAAGCCCTGATGTTTCTTTGGTCCGCTGCTTGATGTCGCATAATCGTTATGCTTTATCGGTCAGGGCGGGGCGCGTTGTATCGACAGAGACGAACATTTCCGAAAATGTCTATGGACTTTATCTTGAAACCGAAGGAAAGGTGGACGGGGATACGGATTTAATTCGCAATAATCAGGAATCAGACATTCGCAGTGAAGCCACCGTCTTGAAGTTGAACAAAAAGCGCGTTCGTCGCAACGTTTGGCATAACATTGAGGCACTTTTTTAAGGGGTATTCGTGGAAGAATCTTTTCGCAGGGCTATACGTAAGATGACAGGGGCAAGCGTTCGCTTGGCCGTGCGTCCTAATCGTTCGGCTATCGTTGCGACGCTTTCTCAATCCATGATGGTGACATGGTCGATTGCTCTTTTTGAACATTTGGACGCTATGCTCAACAATCCTGAGGCGAACGTCGGCAGTTCGGAACTGATTTCGTTCAGCGAGTCCGCCTGGAAACTCTGCGAGTCCGGCTTCCCGCAAATTTTCAAGGATTGCGAAAAGCTTTATAACGAATTCCGTGCCAAATGGATTCAGCGTTTTTCGACGGACGAGGTACTGCGGCTTTTGCTTGAGGGCGGGGACTTTTTGGTCCACGACGAAGAAAAGGGCTGGGCACTCACGGTCAAGAACAACAAGCAGGACATCAACAACTTCTATTCGGCGACGATTCATTTGTTGGTGAGCGATGCCGAGCCGTTGTTCGTGCGTATGCATGGCCGCGTGATGCAGCTGCAAGAAAAGCTCTGCAAGTACTGGCTTTCAGAGAGTGCCGTCGATCCGGTATCCAAGCTGTTGCCGTGCCTTGAGGCTTCGCTTCGCGAAAAAGAGAATGCGATGGTGGTTTCGCTCCGTACGTCGTTGAATTCGCTTGCAAAAAAGCGTTTTGCGGCGGCGTTCTCCTCGAAAGGTCCGGTGCGCTATTACTCGTCGGCTATGTCCTGCGCTCGAAATGTCGGTCGTTTTTGGAATCCGCATTACGCCTACGAAAACTGCTTTTTGGCGTTTACGGATGATTTTTGCGATTACGCCCAAGGGCTTACGACGCAGATTATCGAATGGTATCAAAGTAAATGGTCCCTTTTCCTTCGCGGGTTCTCTCGCGGTCAGTTAAACTTGTTTGAAACAGTCGCTCCTTATCAGGCGCAGAATGTGTAGGTAGAATATGAAAAAAGCATTCAATATGATTCTTGTTTTGACGGTGGTGGGTTTTGTAACCCTTATCGCAGGCGCTCTCTACTTTGGCGCTCCCGCATTTGGCTGGATCATCATGATCGCCATTATCGCCGTTTACCTGGTCGAACAGATTTCTGCGATACGCAAGATGAAGCAGATTATCTCTGAAGACGAAATCATTGACGCCTGCGAAAAGGAAAACGTTTATCCTGAATTGGACTCGGGCGTTGTCGCGAAGAGGGTGGAACTGGCGAGACGCCTTTTGCAAAAGAAGATCCGCTTGGATTCCCCGATGGCATTTGACGTGCTTTCGGCGGGTTCTTCGATTCCGCTCAACCGCAGTGTGGGTTCGACGGTGATTCTCCTCGGCCTCATGGGTACGTTCTTTGGCCTTATGCAGTCCGTGGCTACAGCCGGTGGCGCTATCGATAATTCCACGACGCAAGGTACGCTGGATACGATTCAGGTCTTGTTCCAGAACATGAAGGGCATTTTCGGTACAAGCCTTTGCGGTTTGTTTGCCGCCTTGATGCTGAATGCCTGTCGCACGATTTTGAGTGCACGCCGCGATGAATTCATGGCGCACCTCGATGCCTTTACCCTCGATATGCAAGATTCCGAGAGCGAAGAAGGCGTAATCGAAGAAAACAAGAACGATTTGGAACGCTTGTTCGACTCTGTCGAAAAGAACTTGTCCGTGATTGCCGCTTCCGTAAAGGAAGGCCTTGCTGGTGTTGTCTCGATGGTGGGTGAGGAACTTTCTGCCATGACTTCCAAACTGAACAAGGATGTTGTGGAATCGGTCCAGAAGGTTTCTACGGAAATGACGTCGTCTGTCAAGACGGTGAATGAATCGCTTGCGGGTGCCGTCGCGAACATGAACGAATCGACCCAAAAATTGGGTGAACTTGTGGGGGCTTCTGTTTCGAGCGCATTCAATCCGATTAATGAAAATATCGGTGCGCTTTCGAAGTCGGTCGAAGCGATTCCTGCAAAGCTCGACGAAAAGTTGGACGGTATTTCTGCCTCCTTGAATACGGGCCTCGAAGGTATTTCTTCTGGCGTGAAGGCTGGCCTCGATGGCGTGGCTACGGCGACGCAATCTTCCATGGCTACGGCGACGCAGAACATCGCCGACTCCGTTGCCGAACAGGTCAAGCAGTCCAATGAACAATGGACAAACTTTATGCAGCGTCTCGAATCCGAAACGACCGCCAATGTCGATTCGCAGCGCGTTGGCCTCGAAACGCTCAAGAACGTCGCTTTGCAGGTGGCCGAAAAAGCTCAGGCCGGTTCTGCGGAACTTTCTCAGAACGTTTCCGAAAAGCTCGGAGCTCTTTCTTCCGACATTCTCGGTGCATTCCAGAAACTCTCCGAAACGTCGAGCGTTCTCCTCGATGCGCAAAAGGCTCTTACCGAAAGCATCGACAACCGTGTTGTCAAAGAGAAAGAAGCGACCGATGCTCTTGGCGGAAACATCGTGGAAACCGCAGAGCTCATGCGCGTGAACCAGTCCGAACTCAGCGCGAACCTCGAAATGCTGCG
>CAMKLO010000113.1 GCA_946413655.1 uncultured Fibrobacter sp.
CGTTCACCATGGCAAACGTCATCAAGAATGTCGGCAAGCCAACGCTCATCCTCACACACAACAAGACGCTCGCCGCCCAGCTTTACCAAGAATTCAAGTCATTCTTCCCGAACAACGCGGTGGAATACTTCGTGAGCTACTATGACTACTTCCAGCCCGAAGCCTACATCCCGCACACGGACACGTTCATCGAAAAAGACGCAAGCATCAACGACGAAATCGACAAGCTCCGCCTGCGCGCCACAGCCAACCTTCTCACCCGCCGCGACGTGATTATCGTCGCTTCCGTGAGCTGCATTTACGGCCTCGGCAGCCCCAGCGAATACTTCGACTTGATGGTCCGCATCAAGAAAGGCGACATTTACGACCGCGACAAGATTCTGCGTGACCTTGTCCACATCCAGTATTCCCGCAACGACTTTAGCCTCGACCGAGGCTCGTTCCGCGTCCGCGGCGACGTGATTGAAGTGCACCCGAGCTACGACGAAGACGGGCTGCGCATCGAACTTTTCGGCGACGAAGTCGATCGCCTTTGCCGCTTTAACATTGTCACAGGCGAAGTCATCAAGGAAGTCGAAGAACTCACCATCGCCCCAGCCAAGCACTTTGTGACCAAAGAAGAAAACCGCGCGGGCATGCTACAACGCATCCAGATGGAACTCACCGACCGCCTCGCCGAGTTGGACAAAGAAGGCAAGGTGCTGGAATCGGCCCGCCTTTCGAGCCGCACCCGCTACGACATGGAAATGTTGCGCGAAACGGGCATGTGCAACGGCATCGAAAACTACTCCCGCATTATCGAAGACCGCGCTCCGGGCACCCGCCCCTTTACGCTCATCGACTACTTTGGCGATGACTGGCTTTTGATGATTGACGAATCCCACGTGAGCATCCCGCAAGTGGGCGGCATGGCCGAAGGCGACAAATCCCGCAAAACAACGCTTGTGCAATACGGGTTCCGCCTCCCCTGCGCTCTCGACAACCGCCCGATGAATTTTGCCGAATTCGAGTACATGTACCCGAAGCAGGTGCTATTCGTGAGTGCGACCCCCGGCGATTACGAACTCAAAAAGACTAGCGGTGTGGTCACGGAACAGATTAACCGCCCGACCGGACTTCTGGACCCGAAAATCGAGCTGTTCCCGATCCAGGGCCAGATGGACGTGCTCCTGTACCGCATCGAAGAAGTCGTCAAGAACGGCGACCGCGTGCTCGTCACGACGCTCACCAAGAAGATGGCGCAAGACCTCACGGAATTTTTCATCGAAGCAAACATCCGCGCCAAGTACCTCCACTCGGACATCAAGACGCTGGAACGCCACGAACTCATCCGCGGACTCCGCAGTGGCGAATTTGACGTACTCGTGGGCATAAACCTCCTCCGCGAAGGCCTCGACCTCCCCGAAGTGAGCATGGTCGCCATCCTCGACGCCGACAAGGAAGGGTTCCTCCGCAACTACAGGAGCCTCATCCAGACGATGGGCCGCGCCAGCCGCAATGTGAACGGCACAGTGCTTCTATTCGCCGACAACATGACCGAAAGTTTGCAAAAAGCCATCGACGAGACAAACCGCCGCCGCACATTGCAAGAGGAATTCAACGCCGAGCACCACATCACGCCAAAATCCGTGACCCGCAAGATCGAAGAAGACCTGAGAATCATCGACCCAACCGGCATAGACGAGAGTGATGACGTCATTCTGAGTGAAACAGAGTGGAACGAAGAATCCAGTGACGACTCTCTAGTAACTAGTAACTCTGAACTAGGAACTAATTTTGGCATCCGCCCGATGGAACCGCTGCAACCGTCGAATTTTAGACGACAACTGCACAAGGCGAGAGTTGCGACCAACGAAGTTGGGCATGACCGAGCCGAGCAGTTGGTACATGAGTCGAAGACGAATGTACAAAGACGAGAGAACGCTCGCAAGCGAGCTACAGACGAGAGACGAAAGAAAGCTGCAGTTCCCGGCAACCGTCATCCTGACCCTCGCAGAGGGGAAGGATCCAGTGAAGCTCTATCCAAACTCGCCGACCTGGAACGCCAAATGAAGGAAGCTGCAGCCCGCCTCGACTTCGAAGAAGCTGCCAGAATACGCGATATGATACGCTCCATGGACGGTTAAAGTTTATTTTCGTTTACAACATTATTGTGATATTCATCAAATTGTTTCACAAAGCAAAGTAACCCTCCTATTTTTTTTGTATTTTATAAAAAAACTAAATAATTAGTGCTTTTTTTCCGTAATTTGTTTATTTTAATTCAAAGATTACAAAAAAGAGGGTATTCAAATGAGTTCTAAGTTCTTAACACCACTGATTTTATGTTCCTCAATCGCATTGGGGGCATTCAGTTTCATAGCATGTAGTGAAGACTCCAACCCAGAAATTCCTGGCACAGGAACACCTTCGTCATCGTCCCACTATATTCAACCAGAAGACAAGACACCAATAACCGCAGAAACGGCAATTGTTTTTAGGGATTTGGGCGTCAGTTCAAAACTTCTAACAAAGGTCAAGTTCCAAGGAGCCATCACCCTCGATGTGAGCGATTCGAACATCGTTGCCGATATTAACGCCGTGCGTTTTACGGATATCAAGTTCGACATTGTCAACCCAAGCAGGACTAGCAGTGGCAAGGCAGAAACGATCACACCGTTGGATTACAACGCTACGCGAATCACTACGGTGAACCTCGCTGAAAGCGGTCTTTTCACAAACCTCGATGAAAATTATTCCGAATGCGGGACTTACCGCCTGATTATCACAGCAAAGGCAACTGACGGAATCAAGGAATCCGTTTCTAGAGATTCCATTGAGTTTGAACGCCCCATTGAAAAATGCCAAGCTCCGGAAAGCTCTTCTAGCGAAGTTGTCGTTCCGGGTGCGCCGCTCGACACAATCAGCATCAAGGTCAACACCAAGACCGACAAGTGCTTGAGCTTTGCTACAGGTCGCGCCTCTGCCGATGCTACCGGCGACGTCTGCTTTAGTGTAACCGGAACCCAAGGCAATGTCAGACTGTCCAGCACGACAGGCATCAAGTTCGCAGTTTATGCAAACGCCGAAAACGACACCCGCCTTGATGACTGGAGCAAGAACTGGCTGCCAGAAAATCCGACAACTGATTCTTTCATCTACCTATCAAGTGCACTAAAGGATGAATATCCAAACTTCTTGGAAGTTACAGACGTATTCTTCGTAGCTATCAATCCTAATGTTTACAAGCCCAACACGGGTTCTGCGGCAGGATTCTATGCATTCATTGTCACGGAAACCTCTACACCTGATACAAACGGCGACATGGTCCTCACGTTGCTCGTTTACAAGGCCAAGTAATAAAACAAAAAGCCTTTCCAAGAGCCCTCCCCTTGCGGGAGGGTTTCTTTTTGTCCTCTGTCATCCCGGTCTCCATGCCGGGATTTCCTTTTCATTTTTCTATCTTTGCGCCGTAAACATTAATACGGAGTAAATTATGCTCAAGAAACTTTCTAACTTCCCCGGCATCAAGGGACCCGTCGTCACCATCGTGATGGACGGTTTTGGTATCACCGATAAGGTCGAAGGCAACGCCATCAAGGCCGCCCGCACCCCGACGCTCGACAACCTCTTCAAGATGTACCCGAACGTGCTTTTGAAGGCTCACGGCCGCGCCGTGGGTATGCCGACCAACGAAGACATGGGTAACTCCGAAGTGGGCCACAACGCCATCGGTGCCGGCCAGGTGTACAACCAGGGTGCCGCCCTCGTGCAAGACGCAATCGTCTCCGGCGACATCTTCGGCCGCGACGCCTGGAAGGAAATTGCTTCCAACGTACGTGACCACGGCTCCGTGCTCCACTTCATCGGCCTCTTCAGCGACGGTAACGTCCACTCCAACATTTCTCACCTCAAGGCCATGGTCGCCCAGGCCAAGAAGGAAGGCCTCAAGAAGGTCCGCGTGCACATCCTCCTCGACGGTCGTGACGTGCCGGAAACTTCCGCCCTCGATTACGTTGGCCCGTTCGAAAAGTTCCTCGACGAACTCCGCAGCCCGGAATTCGACGTTTGCATTGCTAGCGGCGGTGGCCGTATGCAGATCACCATGGACCGTTACAACGCTAACTGGAAGATGGTGGAACTCGGCTGGAAGACCCACGTGCTCGGCGAAGGCCGCTACTTCGACAACGCCACCCAGGCTATCGAAACCCTCCGTGGCGAAACCAAGGCCATTGACCAGGACCTGCCTCCGTTCGTGATTGCAAAGGACGGCCAGCCGGTCGGTACCATCAACGACGGCGACTCCGTGGTGTTCTTCAACTTCCGTGGCGACCGCGCCATCGAAATCACCCGCGCCTTCGAAGAAGAATCCTTCAGCGAATTTGACCGCGTGCGCTTCCCGAAGGTCTGCTACGCCGGCATGCTCCAGTACGACGGCGACCTCAAGCTCCCGAACCGCTTCCTCGTTCCGCCTCCGGCCATCAAGGAAACCAGCGGCGAATGGCTTTCCGAAACGGGCGTCAAGCAGTTCGCCTGCTCCGAAACGCAGAAGTACGGCCACGTGACCTACTTCTGGAACGGTAACCGTTCCAGCAAGTTCGACGGCGAAACCTACCTCGAAATCGAATCTGACGTTGTTCCGTTCGAACAGCGCCCGTGGATGAAGGCTGCCGAAATCACCGACGCCATGATCGAAGCTTTGAAGAGCGGCAAGTACCAGACGCTCCGCTGCAACTTCCCGAACGGCGACATGGTGGGCCACACCGGTTCCTTCCGCGCCGCTACGATGGCTATCGAAGCTGTGGACATCGGCCTCGCCCGACTCCTCCCGGTGATTGACGCCCTCGGTGGTGTCGCCATTATCACGGCTGACCACGGTAACGCCGACGAAATGTACGAAATCGACAAGAAGACCGGCATGCCGAAGGTCAACAAGGACGGTACCTTCAAGGCCAAGACGAGCCACACGCTCAACAAGGTTCCTTGCATCCTTTACGATAACGTAACGGGCGGCAAGCTCGGCCTCAAGGAAGGCGACTGGGGTCTCTCCAACATCGCAGCCACGACCGCGAACCTCCTCGGCCTCGAAAAACATGAGGCTTGGGACGACAGCATGTTGATCATCAAGTAATCCGGATGTCATTCCCGGCTCCAACCGGGCGGACAGCACTTGGAACTTTGTTCCATAGTGCGCATGGCCACCTTTAGGTGGGAATCTCCTTTTAAAAGGGAACCCGCAAGGGTTCCTTTTTTTATTCAAGTTTTTTTATGAAGCATAAATAAAGGTATATTCAAAAAGTAAATGTTATAAGGGATTTTTTGAGCCGAGGGAAGACTAAAACAAATGCTTTTAAAAAAAATATTCGCAGCATTAATATTATTTGCGGTTGCAAACGCAATAGCTGAAGACCAACAATTTACGCCGCAATATGTCGATTTAGGACTGCCTTCGGGCATGCTATGGGCGACCTCGAACGTTGGCGCAGACAAACCCGAAGGACTTGGCGACTATTTCGCCTGGGGCGAGACCAACCCCAAAACCGTCTATGAATGGTTGTCGTACGCATACATGAACGATGCTAAAATGGATGGCAGAGATGGCGTGAAAAAAGACCCCGACTGGTTCAATGTCAACAAATACACTTTTGACGACCAACTGAAGGGCGCTATATGGTATTCGGGAGTAACATTCGTCGGCGACAACAAGAAAACTCTCGAAACTGCCGACGATGTTGCTGCGGCCAACTGGGGCGGCAACTGGACTATGCCGATACAAAAAGATTGGGAGGAACTGTATAAAAACTGCTACGGCGTATGG
>CAMKLO010000114.1 GCA_946413655.1 uncultured Fibrobacter sp.
GTTGATTGAAAGTGGTAGTTTCTGCAATGAGAATAAGAGACGAATCTCAAAATTTTCCGGTCGCCCAATGCCATGCGGCAAAGGGCTATGTCAATGAAAATGTAAATAAATTTGGGGAGTTAGCGTAAAATTTGGCTCTCTGTAGGAACAAATCTTGCATAGATGTTTACAAAAAACGTCAAAAATCCGAAAAATTGGCTTGTTTCGACTAACAGTTCCCCCTCTTGACTGCAACATTCCTGCGAATGTAGTTTATGGATAAAACTACAAAAAGGAGCTTTCAGTGGCGAAAGAATTAATTCATGATGTTTGCCTTTTCGTTGACGGAGTTGCAAGTGTTTGTGATGACCCGAATATAATTGCAGAAAAGGCTTTGGCTCGTTTCGGGAAAAAACAAAAGCGAGTGGTGCAGTACGTTTTGTTTATGAAGACAAAAACTCTATCCGCAAAAGAGTTTGCTGAAGTTCTGAGTCTTCGCGATTTTTCTGAGGGCCTGTATGAAATCGAGGCGGAATGTGCGAAAAGGAACGGTTTGGTAATCGTTTATGGTTATTCTGATGATGTGATTCAATTGGATGGTGCTGTTCGTACATTTGGTGATTGTTTTCAAGGTGGTAAATTTCACTTGGTAAAGAATAAGGGCTGTTGGAAATTGGCGGATGGTGTTGGCAAATGCAATAATATTTCGGCTTTGTGGTATAGTTGTGATGCTGTGAATGATTACGGTGAATGTATTCCGTGGTCGTATAAGACTGATATTCCGTGTGAAAATTTTTATGTTACTAGAGATGGAGACCCATTTTGTGAGGGATTTGTTTTTAGTATAAATGATTTAAAAAGGATCCGCTAATTCGATACACCCAATACGCTTGCTGAATACGGCATTACAGTCGCTCCGCGCTCGTCCGTGCCAACTACAAGAACGTACGAAAAGGTATCCAGCAGGAGCCGGAGTATCTTGAAAAGTTCTTCCGGAACCTGCTAATGGGCGAACACAATGAACTGAAAAACCGCTACATGTTAATTAATCCGCCTAAAGAGTGGAAAAAATTGTCGAGACCCGAACAAGTACCCGAACAAGTACCGAACAAGCTTTATAGTGATACTCCTCTTGTTATTGATTTGATTAAGGTGATTGGACCGCAGGAATTCTCTATATCGCAACTGATGAAGTTGCTGAAATTAAAGCATCGCCCAAATTTTTTAGAATATCATTTAAAACCATCGGTTCAAAATGGGTTTGTTTGTATGAAATATCCCGATTCCCCGCATCACCCGCGGCAGAAGTATCTCTTGACGGTGAAGGGGCTTGCGTTGTACAATGAACTGACGAAAAAACTTTAGCTGTGTTTTATGGAATTTTGGTAGCCGCGCCCCCTTGCCATTCCTCTCGAAACTTTGTATATTCATGCACATGAGAAAAATCTTGAACCTTCTACTTCTACTTAGCATCGCTACCGAAGCGAGGTTTTAGGGATTTTTCAAAGATTTTCAAACGAATTTCAACCTAAAAGCGCCCGCTTCGAGAACGAAGCGGGTTCTTTTGTTAATGCGAAATTCTATTTTTGAATCGGAAAACTAAAGGAACTTTGCGGTCTTGAAGCCGGCAAGGAGATAAAAATGACTGAAACGAGAAAACCATTCTTCTATGACGTAACACTGCGTGATGGCAACCAGGCGCTCCCGAAGCCCTGGAACAACGCCCAGAAAAAAGATGTATATCTGTTGCTCTTGAAGCTCGGTGTGCAGGGGGCCGAAGTCGGGTTCCCGGCCTCTAGCGAAATGGATTTTGAATCGGTCATGGAACTTGCAAAGCTCACCGCGCAGATGGCGGAAGAGGGCGACGAAACGGCAAAGAACGTCGTGGTTTCTGGCCTTGCCCGCTGCATCGAAAGCGATATCCAGCGCTGCTGGGAAGCGGTCCAGTACGCTCCGCACCCGCGCATCCACACGTTCCTCGCCACAAGCCCGCTCTCGATGGAAAACGTGCTGCGCATGACTCCTGAACAAGTGAAGGAACGTGCCGTGCGTTGCGTCAAGCTCGCCAAGTCGCTCGTCGGCGACAAGGGCGATGTGGAGTTCAGTGCCGAGCACTTTGGCGACTGCCTCCAAAATATGGATTTTGTGATTGACGTTCTGAAGGCTGTTGTCGAAGCGGGCGCTACGACGATTAACTTGCCGAACACGGTGGAACGCTATCGCCCGAAGCTCTATGTCGATCAGGTCAAGCAGGTCTATGAAGCTCTGCCCAAGAACATCACGATTTCTGTGCACTGCCATAACGACCTCGGCATGGCGACTGCGGCGACCGTCGAAAGTTTCTTTGTCGGCGCAACACAGCTGGAAGTCGCTTTGAACGGCCTCGGCGAACGTTGCGGCAACACGAACTTCTACGAAGTGGCGATTGGCCTGCATAACTCCGGCGTCGAAACGGGGCTGCATCTGGAACGCATTTACGAAACCGCCATTCTCATCAGCCATTGGAGCGGCGTGCCTATATACATCCGCGCTCCGTTAATCGGTACTGAAGCCATCGTCCACCGCAGCGGCATCCATCAGGATGGAGCTTCCAAGACGAAGGACATGAAGAAGGGCGCTTACCGTCCGATTGATTACTCCATCATTGGCCGTAACCAGAACGATACGCTCAGCTTCACGAGCCAGAGCGGCCGTACCGCCGTGTATGAAATCATCACGAAGTTCGGCTACAAGATGACTTTGCAAGAAGCGTCCATGTTGCAGCCGGTCCTCAAGCAACTGAGCGAAAAGGAAGGCGAACTCAGCGCCGAACGTGTGCTGGACGTTTTCCGCGAACAGCGCGTGAACGTGAACGGTCGCCTGGTGTTCAACAACATCGAAGTTATCCCGGACGAGAACCGCTTCATTTTCCACTTCAAGAAGGATGGCGAAGCCCTTGTGAAGTCCGTGACGGCAGAAGGCCCCATCGAGGCAGCCCTGATGCTCATGCGTGAAATCGGCATGCCGGTGGAACTCGTGAAGTACCGCCAGCTTGTCGTTCCTGAAAAGGACAAGTTGTGGGCCGGTCGTGGCTTAAGCCGCATTGTCTTGAAGGCGAACGGCGAAGAAGTCGAAGGCCGCGGTGTCAGTAGCGATACGCTCAAGGCGAACATGCGTGCCCTCTTCGGCGGTGTAAACTTGCTCTATAAAAAGTAAACAAAGAAGTGTCGTTCCCGCCGGAGCCTGTGCTGAGCGCAGTCGAAGTAAGCGGGAAACTCCTTTTTGAAAAACGGGAGAAAATTATGTTAGAACAACTGAAACGCCCTTTCAAAAAAGTTTATGGCAAGGTGCACTCGAATGTGGACCGCTTTGTCGGACCTGTCAAGGATTCGGCGTCTAAGTTGTTCGCTCTAGTTCCCGGATTCAAATCTTTCGCCGGATCCGAAGATCTGGCAGACGGTACGCTTACTGAAGATGAAGCCGCCGCAAAAGCAAAGCCTGGTTTGCGAGCTCGCCTCAAGAATTTCAAACAATCGCTCAAGGGCTTGAGCGATGTTCAAAAACTGATTCTCTTGACAATTGCCGTTGTACTCCCGGCGGGCATCTTGATTGCCGTCGCACTTGCCAGTTTTATCAAAAAGCGCAAAAAATAACTTCGTTAAGATCGTTGAGAAGGTGGATCTTATGCATAAGCATATTTCGTTTGCTTTCCTTTTTTTGGCGTTCTTCTTCGGCGCTTGCGGTGACAGCGAGACATCTGCTGGCATAGAACAGGGACTAAGCGAACCCGTTGAAGTGACTGGCAGCAGTTCTATTGTGAAATTTAGCAGCAGTTCTTTCGCGAAATCCAGTAGCAGCTCGAAAGTTTCGTCGAACTCCCGGACGGTGTTGTCACAGAATCCGACCGAATGCGAATTTGGAACTTTGCTTGACGAGCGTGACGGACAGACCTACAAGACAATAAAAATCGGTGACCAGGTATGGATGGCCGAAAATCTGAACTATGAGATGGATTCCAGTTTCTGTTACATGAACAGTTTGGATAGCTGTGAAAAATACGGACGGCTCTATACCTATTATACTGCTGACGAAGCGTGCCCTGCTGGATACCATCTGCCTACCAGGGAAGAATTTGCCATTCTCATGAGGCCCTTGTCCGAAAGGATAAACGAAAAAAGCGAAGATTGGTCTTACTACATGGCTCCATTTGCGTTAAAGGCCACCGAAGGCTGGGAACCTTATACCAAGCCTTTTCACGGAGACGTCTATTTGCCGGCTTCGACCAATGCGACCTGTTTTACGGCATTGCCTGCGGGGTATCGTATGTCGGGTCCAGGATTTAAGAATGCGGGCCGTGAAACCTATTTCTGGTGTCGTGACGATCATAGCGAAGGGCTGCGCATCGCGATTGATATGTCGTATGATACTTTTTTCGTAACTTCATATTGGTGGGATGACAACGAAGCGTTCTCAGTCCGTTGCATAAAGGACTAGTGCTTGTACACTACATGGTGAATCGATTTTGTTTCTAAATTTCTACTAACTCCAATAGCCTCACTCCTAACCACTAGCCGCTCACTATGCTCTCATCCCGCTTGCCTAAAGATCTTTCTCCGTCGCCGTTCTTTGCCGAACTGGAACGCGCGAAAGCTGAAGTGCTCGCGGAGTGCGTTAATGCGGGTGGTCGCGTTGGGAATGTTGCCGAACTTCCGTTTATCGACATGACGGTGAGCAGCCCGGTCAAGGCGGGGCTGCCGATTGACTTGGATGCGGCGGTGGACGAAGGCCGCGAATCCTTCGGTTGCTGGAATCCGGATGCAGCGGGATGGAAATCGGCTCGCGAGGCGGTGGTGGAGTATTACCGCGAACGTGGTGGCAACTTTACGGCGGGGCAAATCATTTTGACCGCAAGTACGAGCGAAGCTTATTCCGTTTTGTTCAAAACGTTCTGCGACCCGGGCGATGTAATCCTCACGCCGATGCCCGGCTATCCGCTGCTCGATACGCTTGCGCAGCTTGAACACTTGGAATGCGCACCGTATTTTCTTAAGATTAGACGAGAGAACGCCCGCAAGATCGCTACAGACGAGAGACGAACGAAAAACGTCATTCTGAGCGGAGCGAAGAATCCAGTAACATCAACTTTCCGCTTTGTTCTCGATACCGACAGTTTGCTCGCTGCTCCTGAACGTGTGAAAATTTTGCTGCTTGTTTCTCCGCATAATCCGACTGGCCACTGCGTCTCGCGTGAAGAATGGAATGCGGCAGTCCGCTTCTGCGAAGATAACAACATGATTCTCGTTGTCGATGAAGTCTTTGGCGATTACGCTTTTTCGCCGGAGGTCCGCCGCAGTTGGGAATTCCTGATGGGCGGCGAGCCGGAGCCTGTGAACTTCTTTGATGCAGGCGGGGGCGACTTCGTCAATCTCCCGGAAGACGGCCCGAAGTGCCCTATTTTTTGGCTGAATGGCTTAAGCAAAGCAGTGGGCTCGCCGCAGCTAAAGCTCGGTTGGATGGCTTTCTATGCCCCGCGTGAACAGTTCGAACCTATCCGTGCAGCCCTCGAGTTCGTGGAAGATGCCTATCTGAGTGTCTCGGCACCCGCACAGGCGCTCGGCATTTCGCTGTTGCCCAAGGCCGCCGCCTACGAATCGCGCGTCCGCGAACGTCTCCTCACAAACTGGCAGACGCTCCGTGAAGCGTTCCCTTCCAAATATTGCCCCGAAGTGCTTGGCGGCTGGTACGCCGTGGTGCGCCTCGGCGAAGATGATGAAGAAATCACGCTTAGACTGCTCCGCGAAAAGCACG
>CAMKLO010000115.1 GCA_946413655.1 uncultured Fibrobacter sp.
ATGCTCCTGTGAATGCACTCCCATTCTATGTGCTCAATGATAAAATGTTTGTCCGTTGCATCAAGAACTAGATCTGTCAAGATTCGTTAAAAATACTGTTAGGAGGAAAGGGAAGACGGGCTGCGGCCCGCCTTCTTTTTGTTTTTGGTCAATGGTCGTTAGTCATTAGTTGTTGGTCGTTGTAGTTTCGTCGATTGAATAAATTGCGGAACAGCGTCATGGCGGACTAAGGTTGGTGATTTATTTGCCTTTGATTATTGACTGTTAGCTACTTTATATGTATCATGAAAAACTCTAAAAATTTCAGAAAAACAACAAAAAGTCTAAAAACTAGCTAAAAAAGCTAATTTTTTATCATAAAAACTATTGACTTTTAAATTTTTTGTGTTTATATTTAGAGCAGGAAACAGCACGGGCTTTTCGGTCAAGATGCTGTTTGTGTTAGGAGGAACAAATGAAAGATGTACTTAAGTACACGGACTATCACCAGTATATCGCGGACTACTACGCCGAACGGAAGGCGAAATCCGTGTTTACTTGGCAGACTTTTACACGTGCGGCGGGCTTTTCTTCGCCGGTATTCCTGAAATATGTGAGTGAGGGTCGCTCCAACTTGAGCGAAGATGCGGCAGTCCGTGTTGCTTCTGCGATGTCTCTTATGGGCTACGAGCAGGAATATTTCTGCGAAATGGTCAAATTCGACCATGCCAAAACGGACGAAGAAAAAAAATCTACATTCAATAGAATGCTCGCCATTGCCGATGTGCATAAAGTGAGAATCCTCGAAGGGGATTCTTTCCGTTATTTCGACAGCTGGAAGAATCCGGTGCTTCGTGAACTTGCCCCTGCGATGCCTGGTGCAAAGCCTTTGGCGATGGCGCGTGCATGCCGCCCTAAGATTACTGCTGCCGAAGTCAGCGAATCGCTGAACTTCATGGTCAAGGCGAATTTGCTCCAGAAGGATAAAGACGGAAATTACGTACAGACCGAAAAATCGGTGACGACGGGCCCTATGGCGGTGACTCCTGTTGCGGTTCGCGGGTTGCATCGCCAGATGGGCGAATTTGCGCTGGATGCGATTGAGGGTGTACCGCAGGACAAACGCCATTTCTCGGGCTTAACGCTTGGCATTACTCAAAATGCTTATGACGAAATTGTTCAAGCAATTGCCGAATTCCGCAAGAAAATTATCGCGATTGCGACAAGGGAAGACGATACGGACGAGGTTTACCGTCTGAATGTGCAATTTTTCCCGATGACGAAAAAGAGCGTGGATAACAAGGGTTAGGAGGATAACATGAATTACTCAAAAAAGTGCGAACAGTTTGTTTGTAAAATGGCTGCGTTGCGATTCTTTTTGTTTGCGTGTTTGGCCGTTGTCCTGAACTTCGCTATCGCTACGCTCTTTGCTGTGCTTTTTGTGGGGTGCTCAATGGGTGGCTCGACTGAAGAGACTAGCCAGTCTATAGGTGGACCTTCAGAAAATTCAAACGTTCAGGCGTCGCTTGAGAATATTTCGGTGAAAGGGCTTGCCACGGTGGGCGCCCGGCCTGAACCTCTTGATTCGGCAAAACCGGAAATGGGCGTGTCTGTCAGTGGAATGCCGAAGGGCTCCGTAGTGACGCTTTACGAACTGGATGCCGATTCTCTCGAAAAGACGGGTGTGTCCTTCGCGGATACGATTGATAACGATGGCGGCATGTTCGATATTCAGGGCGTGACGCTAAAGTCCCCGTATGTGTGGATTACGGCTGTTGAAAGAAATGGCCTGACCATGAATGTTGATGATCCTTGGGTGGAACAGCATGATGATGTGCTTAGCGTGAATGCGATTGTTGATGTCAGGGATTCGGCTCCTGTCACTGTTGACGTGTTCTCTGACTTGATGGCTTATCGAGTACGGGGCCTGATGCTTGTCGGGAATGACTTTGCGGACGCCATGGCACAGGCAAAACGGGAAATTCTTGAAGCGTTTGGAACCTACGGTGTTGCTTTCGACAGCCTGGATCGTACGGGTCTGGATTATTATGCGATGCAGTCGGTGTTTGTGAGGGTTGTATTTAGTTTGTATGGTTACGAGAACCTCATGGCAAGCGCCCCGATCTCGAAATCGTTTGAACAGACGGGTTCCTTCGTAAGAGAAAAAAATGCCGTGAAAAATGGAGTGAGGATCGTTTTTAATGATTTGAGATTTAAACTGAGCATTCCTCAAAAAGTTTACGATGAAATGGGCCCTCAGGTTGCAAGGGAATACCAGGCGATGCTGCTTTATGAAAAATACCTTGCGGGAATGATGTCAGTGATGCTCGATGCCGGACGCTGCTCCGCAGAGCAGGAAGGTACTTCTGTAGATGCATCCGAAGGATATCACAGTTCTTCTGAATTAAAATTCAATATTGTTTGCCGTTCGGGAAATTGGCATTTGGCTTATGAACAGGTTCCGCATACTTTTGACACGATGACGGACACTCGCGATGGCCATGTTTACAAGACGGTGACTATAGACTTTGGTGACAAAACGCAGACATGGATGGCCGAGAACTTAAATTACAAGGGTGTCAAGACAAATTGCCTTGGCGGTCATGAACAAAATTGCGATATCTACGGAAGCCAATATGATTGGCATGTAGCGATGGGACTTAGTGACTCTATCTTTTTGGTTGAATTTGCTTCCATGCAGGAATGCATTGACTCCTTGTCTCCGCGATATTCGACAACACCGATGCCGTATGATTCCGTGTATATCGAAAAGTGCATTGCGGAATTACAGGAACCGGATTCTACCGATATTGAAAAATGCAAGTATTATGGTGGTGAAATTCCTGTCAATTACGACTCCTTACGAGCTGTGTATGATATTGAAATACAGGAACGTTGTGAGGAATATCTGAACGCACCGGCAAGTTTTATCGATGCAGGAAAGGTGAACATGGACAGTCTCACAAACACTCAGGGCGTGTGCCCTGATGGTTGGAGAATCCCCACTTTTGACGATTGGGAGATGATCTTCGGATATATTGACCGTAAATGGCGTTCTAATGCCGAAGGGGCATTCTTGCTTGCAGTCCCCTCTATAGAGGATCCTTTTGGTTTTAACTTGTACAATACAGCTGAAATGGAATGGGATGGCGGTAGTTCGTTATTGATTAAAAAAATGCCGGGAGACTATATCATGATTTCCAGGAGTGATGATAGGTATAGATCTCGGGCTGGCTTCATCAAAATGACGGAAGTGATTAATACGTCATATAGGTTTAATTACGAAGTTGTCGGGTTTGACGCTTTCTTTAGGGACTTGTTCATCCGTTGTATCAAGGATTAAGGGGGATATATGTTTGTTTGGAATAAAATAATCTGAGGTTGCGCTGCGTTGATGCTTGTGTTCGGCGCTTGCTCCAGACGGGCGTGCCTTTCGATTCCGCAAAGGCTATGGCGCAACGTGAAGTTTTGGATGCTTTCGGCTTGTACGATGAATCTCCTGATTACGAGAAAAAAGACAATGAGCATACCCAGGAGTATTTGAATTTTACAGGATTCTTCTTCGAAAATATTTGGGTGGATTCCGTAGCGGAATCGTTTAGCCAAAGCGGATTGTTAAGAGGTCTCGATAGCTGGTCCATGCAATCGCTCATTAGCTGGGCTTCTAACACGGTAGAGACTAATGGCAATAGTTTGGAAATTCCTTATGAGTATTACGAAGCCATAGGTAGGACGGACTATTATCAGTATTCGCACAAGCAGGTGAATTATGCGATAAATTTCTTGTCGGCTTTGCATGGCCTAGGCAAATGTACTGCAAATATTGAAGGTACCGATTACGAGATCTCGGATGGTTACTTTGCCCTCAGATGTAATGACAATCAGTGGAAAATTTCATGGAACGGATTCAAGAAAATTGACTATTCCGTGGGGACCTCGTTCGTCCGCTGTATGAAAAATTGAAATTGATCCCTCTAATTGAGTGTTAGGAGGAAAGAGGGATAGAAGACGGGTTGAGGCCCGCCTTCTTTTTTCTTGTCATTCCCGCTGTACACATGTCATTCCTGCCTCCGAACGGGAATAAATATTGTATCTTTATACTATGTTGCTCTTTGCGTGCCTAATGAAGGATTTTTTATGAAACCAGGTAAGACAGAACTCCGCTTGAATGCTGAAATTGAGAAACGCGGTGCACTTTTTGCAGTGTTGCTCGACCCCGATACTTCGGACGAGGCGGCCTTTGTGAAGGCTGGTGCGATGGCTGCGGAAAACGGTGCGGACTTGCTTTTAGTTGGCGGTTCTTATCTCGGAAATTTCACGCTCCCGAAGCAGGTGGCGGCTCTCAAGGCCGCGGTGAATTTGCCGGTGGTGCTTTTCCCGGGTGGTGCGTCTCAGGTGGTGCCGGGTTTTGACGCGATGCTCTTTATGACGCTTGTGAGCGGTCGCAATCCGAATTACCTCATCGACGAACAGGTGCGCGGTGGCGCTTTGGTGCGTGCGCTCAACATGGAAGCGATTCCGACGGCGTACCAGCTCATCAACAGCGGCAAGCGTACGACGGTGGAATACATCAGCGGTACGATGCCCGTGCCTGCAAACAAGCCGAAGCTCAGCATGGTGAACTCCATTGCCGCAGAACTCATGGGCATGCGCTATGTCTATCTTGAAGCGGGGAGTGGGGCTGAAGCGCCTGTGCCCGTGGAACATATCGCCTACACGCGCAAGGCGACCGAGATGACGATTATTACTGGCGGTGGCATCAAGGACCCGCAGACGGCTGCAGTCCGTGTGGCGGCTGGTGCCCAGATTATCGTGACGGGCACGCTTTGGGAAAAGGTCGAAGACCCGGCTCTGTTGAAGGAATTCGCTTCTGCTATCCACATCAAGGGATAGTCTGGAATTGAGTTGATAGATACTTTGTTGAAAGTTTAAATAAAAAAGTCAGGTGGTAAACCTGACTTTTTTAATGCCTGAAAAAGGAGATGCCCGCTTTCGCGGGCATGACAACTTGTTGTTTGGTGCTTATTGAGGTTGCGTAGCGCTTAGAATCTGAACAGCATGCCGAAGCGCATCTGGCCATCGCGAACGCCGTCTGCACGGCCTACGTTCTTAATGGTGGCCCAGTCGAACTGCAACACGTCGGAGAGCATCACGCCCACACCGAAGTCCACTTCGTTACGCTTGCCCACGCGGTCGTAGAGATAGCCCAGGCGGAGTGCAATCGTGTTAGAATAAATGAATTCCGTACCGAAGTTGAACACGCCCTGGAGGAATGAATTCGTGTCGTCGTCTGGATCGACGATGTCTTTCCAGCAGGCGATGTAGAACGGTTCCGGGTCGCCTTTTTCGTCATCTCTCACGACTTCGCGGTTGTAGTCGAAGGCGACTGTCCACTTGTAGTCAGCCATGCTGAGAATTTCATAGGAGAGGCCGAAACGCCAGGTCAGCGGGATCGGGTCTTCGATGGTCTTATCGACGTAATAGACGCTCGGACCGATGTTTGCTAGCACCAATGCGATGTTCAGTTTCGGGACGATGAAGTTCTTCTTCAATACGCCGATGTCGAATGCGTAACCGAACGTCGTGGCTTCTTCTTCGCCGGCGGCGGCGCCAGAGCTCAAGTCGGAGTAGAAGAACTTGATGGAGAGGCCGAGGCCCCAGTCGTTCGGGA
>CAMKLO010000116.1 GCA_946413655.1 uncultured Fibrobacter sp.
CCGCACGCGGGGCAATCATGGCGATGAGTTCGTGGTGGTCGTGCGGGAGCTTGTAGGGATCCTGGCGCTGCAAGCTCTGCATGAACCAGCTGTAGTTCGTGTTGTCAATCTTTTCGATGTTCGTACCGCGGCTCGCGAAGTCCGCGGAAGTGCGCCAGGAGTTGATGCCACCGCCGCCCGATTCCTGAGCGATGGTGAGCGTCACGCGTTCGTCGAAGGCGCCCGCGAAAAGGGCCATCTTGCCCGCGTAGGAGCAGCCCGTCACCGCAATCTTGCTCATGTCGAGATTGTGGTCCTTGGCAATCAACGCAAGGCCGTCAATCAAGCGGCTCACGCCCCAAGACCATGCGGAATAGTCACCGTTCTGGTTCTTGTTGCCGTAGAACTTGTAGAAGCCCACGTTCGTGTCCTTCTGGCCGTTCATGGAGTATTTCGCCACCTGGTCATGGCTGAAAGGCACCTGCACGAAGCCGCTGAATATGCTAGACGAAAGTGAGCCCGTGCCGCTGTTCATGCCGATGATAATCGGATGCGGCCCCGCGCCCGACGGGATGTTAAACTTAGACGTAATCGTCGCCGTCTTGCCGCCTTCCTTGACCGTCACCGTGAGAGTACCGCCACTGTAAGTGGCACTCACATCAGCCGGAATCGGCTTGTCGCCAATTTCATACTTTTCGATATCAGCCTTGATTTCATTACGGCGCTTGCTCCAGTCATCGTACTTGGTGACCTTTGAACCGTCATGAAATTCGAACGGATTGGGCAACTTTTTGTTGGATTTGAGCTCTCCAGCCTTGGCACCCAAATCCTTACCCCGATTTTCGACATCGAAATTGAGCGGAATCTGTGCAGAAACCACCGAAAACATCCCCAAAATTAGGGCCACTCCAACAACCTTATTCATTTTCACTCCTTTACCAACAGCCCTTCTAACACCTATGTAATTAATATATTCGGTAACACTCCATTTTAGCCAATCTCAAAAAAATTATTCATTAACAAAATGTGAATGGAGTTCCCCATTTCTGTAAATTGTATATCTCTAGTCGGTATAGGAAAAAAACGACATTATTTCTAAATTTCGAACTCGTGAAAGCCCTAGTCAGAACATTTATTACCTCTCTGTTCATCGGTACCTTATTGCCAATGAATGCCCTAGCTCAAGAATCCAACGAGGAATTTCAACGCATCTCGGTTGTCCCCGTCATCGGCTATACCGAAGAGACGCAATACCAGTTCGGCGCCATGGCCATCCTGTTCTTCAAACCATCCTTTGAGGGAGGCGCCATTTCCGAACTGGACCTTTCGTGCTACGGGACTTCGCGAAAACAACTGACAGGTTCGGTATCCCCAAAGTTTTTCTTCCTGAAAGACCGCATCTCAACCGACATAGACCTCCACTACGAGAACTGGGTCGGCAATTTCTTTGGAGCAGGCAACAACCCCGACTACGACGACTTCCGCAAGTTCGACCGCGAAACTTTTTACATCCAAGCTCTAGTCGAAGCGAACTTCGGTACAAAGCAGTGGCTCCCCGCATTCAAGTACGGTCCTTATGTTGAATTAAACCACACGAGTATTGATTTCAACAACTACCATTACCACGGCAACATCGAGAAGCCCCAAGACACGGACGGCTGGCGAAACGGAATCGGCTATCATCTTTCGCTCGACACCCGTGACAATACCAACTGGGCAAGACATGGCTATCTGGTCCAATGGGGCCATTACTTCTACAACAAAGGTCTAGGCGACTACAGCTACACGCAGCAGGAACTCGATATCCGGGGATACTCCGAATTTATCTGGAGTACATCCATGGCTGTCGGTATGCTCTGGCAACGCGTCACCGGAGGCGCACCCTTCGATAAACTTGCCGGTTCCGACGGGCTCAAGCGGTTCCGAGGCGTCGAGAGGAACTACTTTTACGGGAACCAGGCTCTGTTCCTGCAGGTGGAATTCCGCAAAAAACTGTTCTGGCGTCTCGCCGGCGACATCTTCTTCGAAGGCGGAAAAACCGGCGACTACTTCAGCGACCTCATGCGGAACAAGTGGCACAGGAGCCTCGGCTTCGGTGGGCGGTTCGCCCTCAACCAGAGGGAAAACTTGTATGCCCGCTGTGAACTTTCATGGGTCGATTTCAAGCACGTCGGCATGACGATGTACGTCCGCGACGCATTCTAGGGCACCTTCGGTGCAGTTACTAGTTAGTAGTTACTAGTTAATAGTTACTAGTTACTAGTTAGTAGGTTTTAGGGGTTAGGGGACAAAAAAAGCGGATGCAAACCCGAAGCCTGCATCCGCCATTTTTGAGATAGAATAATCAACGATATTAAGGATTAATCCTTAACGCTGTTCCAGTCCAGAACACCCTTCTTCAATAGGTAGATGTACCCCGATTCAAGAATGAGAAGGAATGCGAGGAGGATGAACAGCAATTCCCAGCCACCTGCGAGGAACTGGATGGTCCAGGGGTAAATAAAGGCGACTTCCAGGTCGAAAACCAAGAAAAGCATGGCGACCATGTAATATTTGACCGGATAACGCTCATTTGCCGTACCGGAAACATGAGCCAGACCACATTCGTAGGCAGAACCCTTAATAATAGTATGCTTAATTTTGCCCGGGTGCAAAAACCAGTTGGCAACAAGAAGGATGGTGGGTATACAAAGAGCCATGATGACCAGAATGGTCATGGCGAACGTGGTGTCGAAGATTTCAACATTACTCATAGTGATTTCAAAGATAGTAAAAAAGTTTTTGCTATATCAATCCCTTTTTGTAAACTATATTTGGTTATCATGAAGAAAAAACTCCTTTCTTTTATTTTTGTAGGGAGCATATCCCTCTTCCTCAGCTGCTCCAGCGATGAAGTAGCCAGTCCTGTAACTCCACCACAGCCAGATCCTGTGGCTACAGTATCGTCATCTTCCGTCCAGACAAAGCCGCTTTCGTCCTCTTCCTCGAGCTCCCTCCAGACCCCGAAGTCCTCTGCCGTCAAGAACACCAGAGACACGACCTTCAAGCATGTCTTCGACACGGTCAAATCCGTTTCGAACATTGATTACCCCTATATGTACGATAAGCCAGTATTCTGCTTTACCGAAGGTTGTGAAAAGACTGTCAAGCCGCGTTCATCATCATCCAAGGCCACGGCAAAGTCTTCGTCTTCGCATTCTGCCATAACAATCGACACGCCCGAAAACAAGGCTCCGACAGTGAACGGCACGACCATGACCGATACTCGTGACAACCAGAATTACAAGCTCATCAACATCGGCAACAAGCTCTGGATGGCGCAGGATCTCAACTACGCAGGCGTCACCAGCGAATGCTACAACGAAAACCAAGAAACCTGCAAGACAAACGGAAGACTCTACACGTTCAACAGCGCCCAGAAGGCTTGCCCTCTCGGTTGGCACATTCCCACTAGGGAAGAAGCACAGGCAGCTCTTGATAACGCAAGCACTCCTTGGCAATACAGCGGCCGCTGCAAGGACGGCGACTGCAATTTCAAGGGCGACATGGGATTCCACTGGACATCTAGCGAACCGAAATCCGGCGACAAGAAGTTCGACGAAAACGGAGGTTCCAACGGAGCCCTTATCATCGTCGAAAAGTCCCCCGACTATGTCAAAGAAGATGAAGATCGCCTGTTCTTCCAAGTCGATCAGAAGGTAAAGCGCTTCAGCGTGCGCTGCGTCCAAGATTAATCACTAGAATTTCCTCCTTACACAAAGGACCTTGCTTGCATATGCAGGCGAGGTCCTTTTCCATTTTAAACGAAGATTGCATATTTAACTTTACTAAATTCTGCTTTATGCTACGTTCAAAGTATCAAATGTTCGCAGACTCCCTGTCCGAGAACGTTTTCAAGACGAAGACCCAGTCCAACCCCATCATGCTGGTGGTGCTGGCGTATCTTCTACTCATAGCTATCGGAACCGCACTCCTCAGTTTGCCCCAGGCAGCCACACGTCCCCTAAGTTTAATCGAAACTTTTTTCACTGCCGTGTCCGCCGTCTGCGTCACCGGGCTTTCCGTTGTCGATATTTCTTCCACGTTTACGCACACCGGACTTTGGATTCTCGTCATCCTCATGCAGCTTGGCGGGCTCGGCATCATGACCGCATCCACAACGCTTATCTTGCTTGCCGGCATGCATCCGGGATTTAGCCACCAGTCCATATTCCTCTCCGAATTCACGCAAGAAGGGAACATCGATGCAGGTCGCATTCTCAGGGCGGTCATCCCGTTTACGTTTGTTCTAGAAGCAATTGGCGGAGTCGTCTATTTCACGCAGTTCCAGTCAATGGAAATGTACGACCGCGTTTTCTGCTCGATATTCCAAGCGGTCAGCTCCTTCTGCGGCGTAGGGTTTACGCTATTCCCCGACTCGCTCATCGGTTTCCAGTACAACCCCATCATGAACATCACCACCTGCATCCTTGTACTGGCAGGTGGCTTCGGGTTCCTCGCCATCGCGGAACTACGCTACATGTTCGACTTCAAGCACAAGACCATCCGACGTATCTCTTTGCACACCCGCATTGCAACTTACGGCACGTTCATCGTCATCGCCGCAAGCACTGCAGTTTTCGCGTTCACCGAATGGAACAACCTCTTTAGCGGACATACCTTCAGCGAAAACGCCCAGTCCGTCCTGTTCATGACGTTCACGAGCCGCACGGCAGGGCTCAATTCCATCAACATCCCCGATCTCACGCATGCGTCGCTATTCTTCTTTATCATCATCATGTTCATCGGTGCAAACCCCGGTAGCTGTGGCGGCGGCATCAAGATTACAACAGCGGCGGTCATATTCCTTCTCGGCATCAACAGGCTCCTCGGCAGGGAAAAGACCCAGGTTCTCGGACGAACTATCCCGAACAACACGATAGACAAGGCGATTCGAATTTTCGTTACCGCTATCGTAGTCATCGGAAGTGCGACGTTGATACTCCTCTGTACAGAAATCCCCCCCGGCACGAGCTATACCGACAACGGGACTCCTTTCCTCAAGATCCTATTCGAAGTCGTGAGCGCGTATGCCACGTGCGGACTCTCGATGGGACTCACCGAGGAACTCTCCTCAGTCGGGAAAATCGTCATCTGCTGCGTGATGTTCATTGGCCGTATGGGGCCGCTGTTCCTCATTTCGGCAGTCGCAGGCAAGCTTCAGGACACCGCCTGGTACGCCGAAGAAGACGTGATGGTGGGCTAGCGACTTCGGCGCAGTTATGAGTTTTGAGATACTAGTTACTAGACTTTTTCTGTAAAAACCTCTAGTAACTAACCCGAAGGGCGAAGCAACTACTAACTAGTAACTATATTTAACTCATGGCTTCTAGACAATTCGTTATTATCGGTCTTGGAAATTCGGCAAACTACCTTGCCCGTCACTTGACGTCGCTGGGTCACGACATCATGGTCATCGATTCACATCCCGAAAAAGTCCAGGACTTCGCCAGCATGGTCTCGCAAGCTGTTGTCGCCG
>CAMKLO010000117.1 GCA_946413655.1 uncultured Fibrobacter sp.
GGGATGACAATGCGATTATTCAATTACAGTCGCGGTGACTTGGGCATGTCCGGCCTTGTCCAGCCCAAGGGCTTTCCCAGCAGCTTCGCTCAAGTCAAGCACGCGTCTTTTCGAATACGGCCCACGGTCATTGACGCGGACAACAACGGAAGCGCCCGTCTTCTGGCGCACGACTTTCAGTTTGGTCCCGAACGGAAGCGACCTATGGGCACAAGTAAATGCATCTCGGTCAAAGATTTCGCCACTGGCCGTCTTTCGCCCGTCATACCCCTTGCCGTAAAAACTGGCATCGCCCGAAAAAGTGTAACCGGCCCTAACCTTATCAACACGCATTTTCGTCGATGTCACACGGGTATAGCCCTTACGGTGCGTAGCCCCGCTGCACCCCGAAAAAGCAATCAGAACACAGAGAAGAGCTACAGCAACAAGACGGGAAAACATACAGCCACCTTACTCGAAGTCATACATACTGTTGTACGTATTCTCGAGAATTTCGTCTTCTTTACTGATAATCTCAGCCTTCTTTTCTTCGGGCTTCTGGTTCAGCTCTTCATAATACCGCGCGGATTTTTTGTCAATTTTTTCAATATCCTGAGCAGTACGCTTACGCAATCTATCTAAATCACTGTCCGATGTAGTCAGGCGCGTATTGAGCACATAAGCCGCCTGCTTGCCCCACGGGGTCGAACCATGTTTATCGAGAAGCTGTCTGTAAACAATAACAGCACTATCCATTTTCGGGAGCATTTGGTAGTAAATTGCCTTCATGTAAAGCGCCTGGGCCCCCGACTGCGTCTCCGGATAATCCTTATAAACGTTATCAAATGCGGTAAACGCCTCCGCATAAGCGGAATCCACCTGTTCCATCTTGCTCGCAGGCATTTCAGAAGCTACCGTCCACAAGCTTTCCGCCGCCATGTAACGATCACGGGCCTCGTCCTCACGAGTTTTCACCGTAACACGCATACCCAAGTTCGTCTGTGCCTGCTTGGCGTAATCAGTATTCGGGTACTTTTCGATAATTTCCTTGTACAGATCTTCTGCGGTATCGGGGTCATGCAAGAATTCATCATAGACAAACGCTCTTGCATACGAAGCACGCAAAATACTCGCTGTATCGTCGGAGTGTTCAATTACATTCGTGAGCCTTGCGATAGCGCTATCCGCCTCGGAGAGCTTGAGCAAAAAGAGTTCCGCTATCATGAATTCTGTTTTATAGAACGACTTCATGTCGGGAATAGAATCATTTTTCTCACGAATATCGTTGTTACGGTCACGCATGGAGACAAGCTGTCGCAACGCATTACGGCGTTCTCGGGCCTGTCTAGCATACTCGCTAATAGACCTCGCGATATAGCTACTGTCATAATAAGCCATAGCAAGGTCATAATTCAACTTTTTAGTCTGTTCGTAATCTCCCATATTGAAGTAACTACGGGCAGAAGCTTCGGACTTCGGATGGTCCGTATTCACCTTATTGAAGATTACAAACGCATCGGCATTGCGGCCCGCCCAAAGTGTCGTTTCACCGATACGGACAAGATAGAACGGTCGCTGTTTTTCGTAAGCCTCAGTCTTGTAAAGTTTCTTGTATTCATCTGCCGCCGCGAGGAAGTCTTTCTTGTTCACGAGGCATTCCGCAGATTGCTCGCCTGCCGTTTGGCGTTCACGGTCATTCAGATTCTCTATTTCTTTTGCATTGTAATGTTCGTGCGCCTTGTCCCAATTTTCCATCTTGAAGTAAAGACCGGCCAAACGGAAATGCGCCTTGCCCTTCATGTACGGGGTTCCGCTCGTATCGGCAAGCACAGCCTCCAATGCGGCAATGGCCTGCTCCGGCGCCTCGGATTTTTCATCCAAAAGCGAAAGAAGGTTCAACCCTTGGAAATAATAAGGATGGTTCTTGTCGGCAACGACAGGTTCCAAGGCAAAACGGCTGATATTGAATTCCTGGTTGCGGTAGAGGCAGTAAGCGCGCTGATACTCTACGGCACGCATGGAATCGTTGTCGGAAAAATAGCGTTCGTACTCGTCGTACTTGGTGATGGCCTTGGGCCAATCGCTTTTATGCCTGTAGGATTCCGCAATCAAGAAAACGGCTTCGGCGGTGCGCTTCTTGTTTTTCGGGAAACGTTCCAGCACGCGAGAGCCTTTTTCAATGATTTTTTCGTATTTCTGGGATTCTTCATTCCCTGGATAAGACAGAGTTTCATCCGGGACACTGTCCAAGCGCGCAGTACGGAGTTCCGTCGCTTCGTCGTAGAGTCGTTCCGCATTGAACATATGGTTCAGGTAGGCACAGCAGGTGCAGCCTTCCAAAAAAGCGGCAATCAGGACTAAAGCTAAAAAACGACCACGGAACATATGCCTATAAAATAGATATTTACGAGCTAAAATTCCAGTAAAAGCGGCAGATAATCGCAAAGTTTCATACCTGTAGGTGGCAAAGTGCTGCGGTCAAGGCGAACCATCCTGACTTCGGCAGGCTTTCCGACGATGCGGGCTAGGATTTCGAAGTTGTCACGGGTTTCCCAAACAACCGCATCCATGACGACTCCGTCATCGCAAATTGTCTCGCCCGTATTGTTGCCTATGCCGGAAATTCTGGAATTCTGCTTTGAAAGGCGCGAAAAGATTTCGGGAGCAACACCCAAATGGTTCGAATTCGAAGCGGAATCAAAAACAGCCACATGGACTTCCCTAAAGCGGTTCAAGGAGTCAAAAACCACTGTATAAGTATGCTGATACGGAGGTTCATAGAAGGACTCCTGCCAGACAAAGCGCTTCACTTGTTTAAAATTCGACAGAGAATACTTCTTGAAGAACTCCTGCGAAGAGGCTCCGTAGCGAACAAGATAATGGCCCAATTTCGTCGAAAAATCGTGTTTCAAGGAAGGCGCCATAGACTCGCGAAGACTATCGACCGCACGGTTCAAATTTGCAGTCAACCCGTTGTTGTACTCCTCGATAGCCACGCGTCTAGACTGCTCCACCTCCGAAATGCGCATCTTGATGTCTGGGTAATCCGGATCGTTTTTCAAGATGTAGTTGAATTCGCGGCGGGACAAATCGAACATGTGGTTTTTCAAGTACGCCAATCCAAGAGCTTCACGGAGCGGCAAATTTTCAGGATAACGTTCCACCAGCGGGACCAGGATATCGCACGCCACCTGGGCTCGTTCGCGGGAAGAACTGCCAACGACACCCCCCTTCCCTGGAGGAATTTTTTCACCTATCGTCGCTATGGCACGGCGAGCCTTTTCGTAATCGGGACGGAACGCGATAATGCGCTGGTAAGTCTTTTCGGCGGCATCGAACTTGCCCCTGTACTCCGCCAAGTAGCCTCGCAAAAGGAGCAATTCCGACGAAAGCGGGAACTGCGTCAGGGCATAATCCACCACAAGAGCTGCGCTGTCCAAGTCGCCCGCATCATGATAGACTTTCGCCAAGAGCTCAAACGCCCTCTGCGAGTCGCCCGACGAAAGACTGATGGCCGTACGGCATTCGAGAGCGGCATCCTTCGTGTTCGAGTTCTTGAGCAGCAGTTCGGCGTACCACAATCTGATTTCGTAAATGGACGGGGAACGGTTGCTAGCCATCTTGGCCAATTCGAGAGCCACGTTCATGTTACCGGCCAAGAGCGATTTGCGACTGTCCAGATAGAAGCTGATGCCCGTATTCGAGTAACGTGTCATCAAGCGCCCAATCAGCAAATCGGCGCGGTCACGCATGGCCTCCGTAACAGAATCCATACTGAACAACGTATTAACTTCACCCCAGACTGCCGCATCGACATTCGGGTACAAAAGCACAAGCGCATCGTAGATTTCGTAAGCGGCCTTGGCAGCCCCACTACGGGAAAGCTCCCCCGCCCGACGGAATTCCGCCTGGGCCTGTACTGGCAGTTTTTCCACCGCAGCCTTAAAATTCGGAGCATCGCCATTCAACAAGGCCGTGCCGGCTTTAAGGCCAAACGGGACCTCGTCCACAACCGTCTTTGACGGTCCGTACTTGTTATAAAGCTTGTAACCACCATACGCAAGCAGTGCACCAAAGAAAATAATCAGAAATAGATAGGCGGCTGTACGGGGTGCCGATGAGGAATTAGCCATTAGATTTCCACTTAAAGTTCCAAAAAGTCGGCCAATTTTTCTTTATGTTCCTTGCTCTTCTGCAAACGGCGCAAAGTTTTGTTCTTGATCTGGCGGACACGTTCACGGCTGAGCTTGAGGTCTTCGCCGATGTCCTTGAGCGTCGTGTCTTCGACTGTATCGAGGCCGTAGAACATGCGGAGAATTTCTTCTTCGCGCTGCGGAAGGGACGAAAGCGTTTCCTGGATGAGTTTGCGACGTTCTTCGCGTTCCATGTCCTCGTCCTGGTTGCCATCGCTACCGAGCACGTCCATAAGCGTACTCACGGAATCCGCACTGGAAACGCCGGCGTCGTCACCAATCGGGGCGTCAAGCGAGATATCGACAATCTTTTCCATGACTTCGACGATATCGCGTTCGTAGGCGGAAAATTCTTCCATCGAGATGGTCTTGTCGTAATCACCGCCGTTCTGCATCAAGGCACGCTTGAAGCGGTTCACCAAAGCGAGCTTGTTCGGCGGAATGCGGACGGCGCCCACCTGTTCGAACAAAGCCTTCTGGATAGACTGACGAATCCACCACACGGCATAGCTGATGAACTTCACGTCCTTGTCCATGTCAAAACGCTTAGCCGCCTTGAAAAGACCGAGGTTGCCTTCGTTGATAAGGTCCAAAAGCGAGAGACCGCGACCTTGATACTTGCGGGCGACACTCACCACAAATCGCAAGTTGCCGCGGATAAGGCGCTGCAAGGCAGACTTTCGAATTTCTTCGGTTTCACCGTTCTTGATAATTTTCAACAACGCCGATTCCTCCTGCGGAGTCAGCGTAGGATACCTATTCAAGTCACGAAAATAAAGAGCTTCGTTAAAATCACTCATAAATAACAACACCTTTTGTCTTAGGCAAAATGCCGTTGACTCTTTCAAATATGGTTTTTTATGCTGATTTCGTCAATTCCTTGAGTTTATCATATGGGTAAATTCCCGAACGGTGACCATCACTGAAGGAAAGCCCCACTGCATAACGGCCAATCGATTGGACATGCGTGAGTTTTACATCCAAGGGAACAGTCGAATCGTCCAAGAGTTTTTCGCCAGTATGTTCATCGACACAAAGCGCACACGGGCATGACAAGCGGAGCGTACGGGCATCACAAGCACCGCGGTTGCCATCGTTCCATTCAAAACCGAGCTTGCCCTCTTTTGTCCTAAAAACTTTTTTGGGTTGAATCATACTTCCTCCACGGGCAGCTGTTCGAAATCATAATTGAAATTCTTGAGAATCCCGTCGCCTTCGGACGCGAACACGGCAAGCGTGCGGACCATTTTTTCGGCGGCGTCCATAAAGACCTTGGCCGATTCGGAATTCGGGTAGCGGAGCAC
>CAMKLO010000118.1 GCA_946413655.1 uncultured Fibrobacter sp.
GAACTCCCGCCAAAAATTGCCGATGCGGAACATTTCGCGTATTGTTTTTTTCAAACAAATGAAAAAAATTTATAGACTCTTTTATGCATAGTTCTAAATGATGCGGGAAAATAGTCGAGTAATTTTAGGATAACGATTAATCGTTGTGAGAGTACTTTATTGCATTAAAAAATGGTTTTTGAGTGGAGTATCATAATTTTTTTCAAATTAATATTATCTTTGAATTGTTGATAATTCGATAATCTTTTCGGGGAAACCATCCATGTTTTGCAACCAATGCCATAAAAATTTAAAGGATTTTGAAGCTTTACTCGATAAAATGGAAAATTGCCCGTTCTGCGGCGCAAAACTGGTGAGGCCGGCCGTCAAAGTTCCCCAAAAGGGCGTGAACGACTTGTTTGATACGTTGTTGCAAAAAGTGGGCGAGGGTCTTTTTGTCGATGATTCGGTTTTAGAAAATGAACTGCGCAATTTGGAAGCTCCTGAATTTGAAGATGCGAAAGACCGCTTGTTTTTGCTTGTTCTGAAACATATTCCGTCGAGTATGTCTGCCGTGAAGGATTTCTCGGATGGCGAACAGCAAGAAGTTATTGAAGCGTGCTTAAAGCGTCTCTGTGTGGATTTAGGAATGTCTTTTGAACCATGTGCCCAGATGCTTGATGCCCTGCAAACGTATATCTGGAAAAAGATATTTCCGTTGTCCCAGAATTTCTTTGAAGGACATTTTGTAGATCCTCGTGATGGTCAAGTCTATAAGACTGTGAAAATTGGTGACCAAGTGTGGATGAAAGAGCCCTTGAAATACAAGTGCGTCGGCTATTGTGGCGAGGGCCTGTACGAATGGAATTCTGTCAATAAGTACTGTGCGGTTCGCGGGTGGAGAGTCCCCAAGAAAAAGGACTTTGAAAAACTTGTTCAAACCGCATCAAACTTGGGATTGGGCGATGCGTCGAGTGTTTTGATGTCGCGGAATGGCTGGGAAAAGTGCAGTGTGACCCCGACAGATAACTTGGGTTTCGAAGCGACTCCGGTAAAAGGCAATACTGGCGGTATTGGTAGCAATTATTACAGCCATTTTTGGACTGCGGATGACAAATACTGTTTCGAAATTTTCCCTGGCAGGATTTCTTTTAGCACGCACTCGCAGTCGTATGTCCGTTTGATTAAAGACGATTCGGCAGAAAATAAGGAATAACTCCGTCTCTGCGGTTTCCCTTATCTTCTAGCTACTCCCTATAAATCACTAGGCTTTCTGAATGTAAGCTATGAGTTATGAGGACTACCCAAAGGGCATAACAACGACTAAGCCAATAAATTAGCAAGTCTTGTATAGCTCGTAAACTCGCTATGAGCTCGCTTCGCTTTGAGGTTCAAAACAAAGCATTTTGCCCACAGCCCAAAGGGCCATAGGCCCGAGCCCATACCTCATAGGCGCGTAGCGCCGTGCCCATACCCCAGTTCACTTGAACTCTTCGCACCATTTGGGGACGATTTCTGTGGCTTTGCCTTGAATGACGACGTCCGTGTAGGGGTCGCCGTAGGGTGCTTCGAGATTCAAACAAGTGACTTTCGCACCGTATGAATGCGCAAAGCTCTTGAAGCCCGCTGCAGGATACACGACGCTGCTTGTGCCGATATAGACAAATTCATCGCAATTTTTGAGGGCGTTCTGGATTTCGTCCATGTACAATGGCGTTTCGCCGAAGAATACGATGTCCGGGCGCACGGGGCTTCCGCAAATTGGGCATTTCGTGTCCATCGTTTCTTCGCCGGTAAAATCGAATTCATGTTCGTGCTTGGTGCAGCGGAGCTTCATCAAGTCGCCGTGCATGTGCAGCACGCGTTTGCTGCCGCCGCGTTCGTGCAAGTCATCGACGTTCTGCGTCACAAGCAGGAACTGGTCGCCGAGGCGCTCTTCGAGCTTGGCAAGCGCAATGTGTGCTGCGTTCGGGGCGTGCTCGGGGAGTCCCTTTCGCAGAAAGTTGTAAAAGTCCTTGACTCGCTTGGGGTCGCGACGGAGAGCGTCCGGCGTGCAGACGTCTTCGATGTTTTCATGTTCCCACATGCCGTCGTTTCCGCGGAACGTGCGAAGCCCGGATTCGGCGCTAATGCCTGCGCCTGTCAGTACGACGAGTTTTAAACGTTTCATTTTTTCTCCTTCTTCTGGCTAAATGCTTGCAAAGAAAAGCGCTTCTGCGACGATGCCGCTTTCAAAGTCGGGCAAGTAAAGGCTTTCGTTTTCGCCGTGGGCGTTGCATTCCGGGTCTTCGAGGCCGGTCAGCAAAATGGGAATGTCGCCGAATGTGTTGCGGAATAGCTCTGCGCCGGGGATGCTGGCGCCACAGCCGATGAACTTGGTGGGGGAGTTGTAGGCATCACTCATGGCATCGCTCATCTTTTTGAAGAACGGGTGATTCGTGTCGGTGACGAACGGATTCGCGCCATCTTCCTTGTCGATGGTGATTTCCATGTTATTCGGAACCTGCGCCTTGAGGAAGTCGGCGAGCATGTCGGTGCATTTGACGGCGTCCATGCCGGGGGCAAGGCGAATGCCGATGCGGGCGTAGGCGCAGTCTTGCAGTACGTTGCCTGCGTTTTGGCGGGAACCCGATTCGATGGTGCTCACGATAATGCTTGGGCGGCGCCACAGCGAAATCAAAATCTCGTCCTCGGGTACGTTTAACTTCACTTGTTCAAGAACGCCGCCATCGTTGCGGAAAATCTGTTCCGTCATGCCAAGCGACTTGTAAGATTCCAGTTCTTCTTTTGTCGGCGGGATAATGTCGTCTTCGTAATGCGGGATGAGTATTTTGCCATCCTTGTCCGTGAGGCTTGCAATCATGCGGCACAGCGCTTGGGCGGGGTCGGGAATCGGTCCTGACCATGAGCCGGAATGGAGTGGCGCCTTTGTCGCGCGGAGAGTAACGTTGATGGCACTCATGCCGCGAAGCGTAGTCGTGATGGAGGGCGTCCCCTTCGCGAAGTTCCCGAGGTCTGCGACAATGACGGCGTCGCACTTCAAGAGTCCTGCGTGTTTCGAAAGAATTTTCTCGAAGCCTGCGCTCCCAGATTCTTCTTCGCCTTCGATGATGAACTTGAGGTTCGGGCCTTTTTCTCCAAGCTCTCTGCGGACTTGTTCAAGTGCGGCGAGATGCGTGATGATTCCCGCTTTGTCGTCAGCGGTGCCGCGTCCAAAGAGACGGTCGCCCTTTTGCGTGGCCTTAAACGGTGGCGTGTTCCACAGAGCTTCTCGCATGGGCGGCTGCACATCGTGGTGCGCGTACAAAAGAATAGTCGGCTTGTCCGGGCTTGTGAGGCTTTCCGCATAGACACTCGGGCGCCCGCTAGGCGGCGTCAAAAACTGGATGTTGGTCAGTCCCGCTTTCGCAAACATTTCCTTGACGGCGTTCGCGGAATTTAAAACGAATTTCTGGTCAAAATTGTCGAAACTGATGGATGGGATGGCTACCAAGCTAGAAAGCATGTCAATATAGCGCGGCATGTTTTCGTGAATATCTTTCTTGATTTGATTTTGCATAGTTTTATCTCTTTTTATAGAATTATAATTTTTTTTCGTTGTATTTAGAAGGGGGTGCTTATTTTGATGTATATTAATACTTGGTTGGATGATTATGCATTTACGTAGATTAGATTTTCTTTTTTGTGTTGGCTTGCTCGTATTTTGGGCGTGCGGTGATTCGTCGGATGGAACGCCGGTGACTGTGAGCGAAGAGTCTTCTTCATCAATCGGGGAAGTGGTGTCGAGTAGTCTCAGTGCTCCCGAATCCTCTTCTGCAAAATCAGCAAGTTCTTCTTCTGGAAAATCGGTTGTGTCAAGTAGTTCCGCAAAAACTGTTGCGAATTCGTCGAGCGCTTTTGTAAGTAGTGAATCGCAAAAGCCAGCGACTTCGTCATCGGAAAAAGCCGCTGAATCGTCTTCGGTGGCGGACTTGAGCAGCTCTGCAAAATCCCTGCTGAGTTCAAGTTCCTCACGTCATTCCGGGCTAGACCCGGAATCTTCTGGCGAATCTAAGTCGTCATCATCTGCACAGAAGCCCGCGAACTCTTCATCGGATAACGGCGTTTGTACGAAATGCGATAGCTACACGGCGGCAGATCCAGTGCTTGTGGAAAATGGCGGCAAGGGTTCCGTAACGACTTACGGGAGCGTCACGGCGAAGGAAACAAGTCTCGGTGGCGCCTGCAATTACGGACAGACGAATATCCAGTATTATGCGGCAATCCATGTGAACGTTTCGCCGGGTGACGATAAAGGCCCTTGGGATGGCGGGGCTGCTTGCGGTGGCTGCGTTCATGTAAAAGCGAAAACGCCGGATGGCTGGAAAGAGGTGACTGTGCGCATTACCGACCGTTGCCCGGATGCAAACTGCGGTGTGGATTTGGGCGGTGCTCCGGCAAGCGATATCATGGGTAATTTGGTGGGCCGTTATTACGGTGAATGGGAGTTTGTGAGCTGCGAAGGCGTTAAAGGCGTGTGGGGCGATTCCACATCTATCTGGGTTAAAGAAGGTGCAAGCAAGTTCTGGAGTATCATTCAAGTGCGTAACCCCAAGGACATGGTAAAGAAAATTGAGATTTGCGGAGTGGACGGCGCTGACGCTCACACGCTTGAAATGGTTGTGGGCACGGAAAACTTTTGGACTGTGCCGCAGGAAATTTTGCAGACGGATAAGCAATATAGCGTTGTCGTGAGCTACCGCAGCGGAACCGATGATGAATGGATTTTAAAGGGCTCGGAACTTGCTGTGCCCGAAGCGAACCTTTATCTGTACGAACACCGGAAATAAGTAAGAAATTGCTGCGGGTTTTGATACTCGCGTTGACATATAAAAAACGGCGCCAGGGTGGGCGTCGTTTTTGCGCTTTGCAAGAATTTAAGGAGTGTCGCGGCATTTTAAGAAATACGCGACTCTTGAAAAATACGCGGCTTTTACTTGTTCAAAAGCTCGGTTGCTTCGGCGACGCTGAGCAAGTCTGCTTCCATAAACGGCTTGCCAATCCACTGCAGACCAACCGGGAGGCCGCCTGCCATACCGCACGGAACGCTCACGCCCGGGAGACCGGCGAGGTTCAAGCTAACAGTATAGATGTCGGAGAGATAGACCGCCATCGGGTCGGATTCATTCATGCCGCACTTGAGCGGGAGACCTGGCATCGTCGGGCTTGCAATCACGTCGCAAGTCTTGAAGGCTTCGGTGAAGTCGTCTGTAATGAGGCGGCGAACCTTCTGGGCCTGCACGTAGTAAGCGTCATAGAATCCGGCGGAGAGAACGTAGCTTCCGAGGAGAATGCGGCGCTGCACCTCCTTACCGAACCCTTCGCTGCGGGACTTGGCGTAAAGGTCGAAGAGTTTCTTGGCTTCGGGGCTGCGGTAGCCGTAACG
>CAMKLO010000119.1 GCA_946413655.1 uncultured Fibrobacter sp.
GGCTTCAAGGAATTCCAATCGAACATGCCCGCCGTGAGCGTGATTGGCCTTGCGCTAATCGTCGGTGGCGTCATCGTCACCGTGCGTCCGCAACTTTTTGCCAACGGCTTTGGACTTATCGCACTCATTCTCGCTGTTGTGTTTTTGCACAACGGCCTCGGTTACGTGCTAGGCTATAGTGTCGGTCGTTTATTCAAGTTCAACACAGCAAAGAAGCGCACCATTTCCATCGAAGTCGGCGTGCAGAACGCGGGTATGGCAACCGTCCTTGCTGGCGCATTCTTCGCCAATCCGGAAAATCTCGCACTCCATCCGGAAGCGGCCCTCTGTGTCGTACCATGCGCCATCAGCTGTGCCTACCATTCCATCAGCGGAACAATCCTTGCCGGCATTTACGCGCACATGGACAAGAAGAAAGAAACTGGAAAATAATGTTTCGTCGAGAATAACTGTTTGAAAAGGGCGACTCTTTCGAGCCGCCCTTTATTATAACCAGGAAAACAAAAATGAACTAGGAGATTAGTAGTATCGCGAGAACCTGCCCGCTCAAGATTCTCAACAACATCGTAAGCGGGTAGACAGATGCGTAACCGATGTTCGTCGCCTCGGAATTGCTGAGGCCGTTTGCGAACGCAAGCGCCGGAGGGTCTGTCGTTGCACCCGCAAGTACACCGCAAAGCGAGAGGTAATTGACCTTGAACACCGCCTTACCCACAACCGCCACAATCATCAGTGGGAAGAACGTGATAATCGCCGAAAGCGCCATGTAGTAAAATCCGTCACCATTCAAAAGCACATCGAAGAACTTGATGCCAGCATTGAGGCCCACGCAGCTTAAGAATATCGTAATGCCAAGTTCACGCAACATGAGGTTTGCGCTGTTTGCCATAAAGAAATTAAGCGGCCCCATTTTGCGTTTACGGCTGAGGATTATCGCGACAATCAGTGGACCGCCAGCAAGGCCAAGTTTCAGCGGAGTCGGCATTCCAGGAATCGCGACCGGAATGCTTCCGACAATCACGCCGAGGAAAATTCCAAGGAACGCCGGGAGAATTTCCGGATGGTCAAGAGCCGTGAGTGAATCGCCCAATTCCTTTGCGGCGGCAGCAATGCTTTCCGGCGTACCGACCACGAGCAACTTATCTGCAAATTTCACGCGGATGTCGAGGCGCCCTGTGAACTTGAATCCGCCACGCGTCACGCGACTCACGGTCACACCGAAGCGGTCGTTGAGCGCAAGCTGTTTGATGCTCTTGCCAAGGATTTTCTTGTTCGTCACGAGAATCGTCTTGACCGCCAAATTCGACTTCTGTAGCGTAATTGGCGTTGCCTGTTTTTCACCAATAATCTTCTGCAAATTTTCAATTGCATCGGGCATCCCGACGACATGCACCAAATCATGGAGTTCAAGCGTCATGTCATCCTTAGGCATGTTAATCACCTGATCACGAGCATGCCTTGTCACCACGGCACCCGTCGAGGTGAGCCCCGGAATATCCTTAATTTTGCAACCTACAAGATTTACGTTATCCACACGCAGCGTGCACGACATGATTTCCTTGGACTGTTCCGCAATTTCTTTCTGGTATTCTGCGGCAGCATCATCCGGCTTTTGCCTAAAGAACACGCGCACAAGAATCATCACGAGAATAATGCCGATTACGCCGAACGGATAAGCAACCGCATACCCCACCCCCGTCAAAGAAGCATCGACGCCAGCCGCCGTGAGCGCCGAATTTGCAGCACCGAGCGACGGCGTGTTTGTCACGGCACCGCAAAGCATCCCAATCAGCACAGGCACGTTATTACGCATATCCGTGAAGAAATAAATGCAGACTGTAGCAAGTACGCCCAGAAAAACGATGCTCACCGCAAGAATATTGAGCACCAGGCCGTGGCGCTTTATGGAGTCAATAAAGCCCGGGCCCACTTGCATACCGATGGTATAGACAAACAGGATAAGACCAAACTCTTGCATAAAATGGAGGACGCTGGGCTCGATTCGCATTCCGATATGACCTACAAGAATCCCAACAAAAAGAGCACCAGCTCCTCCAAGACTAACACCTTTCACCTTCACTTTGCCTATCATAATACCTATGGCAGCCGTAAGGGAAAGTGCCAAAACCTGTTGCCCCACAGAGGGCGTTGTAAATAAGTCAATCAACCAGTTCATTTTACAAAACTAATTTATTACGCAGCGAACAGAAGCCGCGATATTCTTGTTAAAATGCTCGTAAGTAATCGTCGAATCCGTCACGCGAACAAGGTAAGCTCTTGAATCATCATAGCTGTCACGGGTCCAAAAGCTGGCACTCTCATTTTTGTCTGCAAATTTTCCATCGAAATAACGGAACCCGGCAAACAGCAAACCAAACGAACGTCCTTTTTTGAGTTCAGCAGGAACTGCGCTGCCAAAAGCATCCTTGAAATCCTGTTGCGAAGGGAGCGTCCAACCTTTTGGGCAGAGTCCACTCATCGCCGCATTCCAAGTGTAAAGCCGTCCCATGGTTTCGCAGTTGGCGTGGTCATTGCCATAGCAAATACTGGAATCCGGAATGTATGCGGCCATATTTTCGGCCATCCAAGTTTTGCCTCGGAGATCCATGGTTGTATAAGTTTTTTCGGAACAAGAAAGCTTATTGGTGGATTCATCGAAACTACAACTATTCGACTGATCGCAAGCGGTAAAGGCGATTGCCATGCATAGGGCAAAAGCAATTAAAGAAATGGTCTTGAAATTCTGGTTCATAAAAGCTCCTTTTTAATACTAACGGATGAAACATCCTTTTTTCGCGTCCAAATTTAGAACCCCCTATCAATAATGTCTAATAGATTATTTATATCGGATTGATAACAAAAATTGATGAATACTATTAATCCCCCAACTCCACACCCTAAAGACACGTACCTCACAATTCATTGCTATATTCATCAAAGAATTCTCAAATGCAGGCATCGAACATGGCAGAAGAACAGATTGACATCTTGAATAGCGACGGCACACCGGCAGGATATTCCTGCGGCCGAACGGAAGTCCATGCAAAAGGGCTTTGGCACCGCACCGTTCACATCTGGGCATTCGATTCCAAAGGCAGAATTCTTTTCCAACTCAGGAGCCACCTCAAAGAGAACAATCCAAACCTGCTCGACACGAGCTGCGCCGGGCACATTGGAGCAGGTGACAACAGCCGCAATGCCGCCATACGCGAACTCCGTGAAGAAATGGGAGTCACTAAACACCCTGAAGATTTGGAATACCTTTTTGAAGCAATTCACGAGAACGTTTTAAATAACGGAACGTACTACGACAACGAATATTACGATACATACAAGATAAATCTCACAGACGAAGAAGCAAATCATCTCGTACCACAACCAGGCGAAGTTGACGATTTCGTTTGGATGACATGCGAAGAGTTTCTAACCATGCATGCAAGTTCTCCTGAAAAATTCGTTGACCATCCCAAGGACTACGGGTGGATACAGTCAATACAAATTACACAAAAATAAGTTTAAAATAGTTTACGGCATAACATCTTTTATGTAAATTTTTTGAGGGTGCAAGGGGGCGTTTTTTCCGAGAAAATTTTCGAGGGATGGGCTCTATGAAGTACAAAAACACAGCTTTGATTGTCGAAGGCGGAGGACTACGCGGTTCATATTCCGGCGGCATTCTAGACATACTCGCCGATAAGGAAATCAAGTTCGGCGGAGCCGCAGGCACATCTGCAGGCGCCACACACTTATGCAGTTTTCTTTCGGGACAAATCGGACGTAATTTCCGAATCGATACGGAGCACTCAAAAAGTCCCCGTTACATGAGTTTCAGGAACTTGCTTTTCACGGGCGACTATTTCGCCTTTGACTATTGCTACAAGCAGGTCCCATACAAAATAGACCCTTTTGATTTTGACAAGTTCACGGATCAGTGCAAAGAGACGGAATTTCACGTATGCATGACGGATGTGGAAACCGGCCTTGCAGTGTATCCGCGCATTATGGACTACCGAAACGAAGATGAGATGAACTGCATCCGCGCCTCTGCAAGCATCCCGATCTTGAGCAATGTTGTCGAGATTCACGGAAAGAAATACCTAGACGGAGGCATCGCCGACAGCATCCCCTTCGATCTCATGTTCAAAAGTGGGTTTGAGCGCGCCGTCGTCATCCTCACACGTCCGCTGGGTTATCGCAAAAAAAAGAACAAGGCGACCCCGCTAATCAAGTTCGCCTTCCGCCATCACCCTAAATTTGTCGAGGCGGTCGCCACAAGGCACATCCGCTACAACCAGGCGCTGGACAAGCTCGCAAAACTCGAATCCGAAGGCAAGGTGTTCATTTTCCGCCCGAGCCGCCTTATCAAGATTTCGCAAATCGAGACGAACAAGAAGAAAATTGCACAACTCTACGAGCTCGGCAAGGAAGACGCGCTCAGCAAGATGCACGATTTGCTGAAGTTTTTGGAAGGATAGCCATTCGACTCCTCTCAGGGAGTGACGACCGTCACATTATAACTCGTTGAGTAACAAAAAGTTCCGTATTTAATAAAAAAAAGCGGTTTTTCGCCTGTTGTTGAACTTTTAGCAACAAAAAACAACATTTTCTCAACGCAAATTCTCAACATTCGGGCCAAACAATAGTAAATTTATAGTATGCCCGAAGTATTAGACTATCTGGAATACCGTGAGTACCTGAAGGACTGGTTTGTCGAGACGAAAAAAGACAACCCGTTCACCTCGTACCGCTACCTCGGCCAGAAAACCGGCGTGGATCCGGCCTGGCTTGTTCGCGTATTTCAAAAAGAAGGCCACCTGAACGAAAGTACGCTGCCCGTATTCATCAGGATTTGCGGCCTCGACGACCGACGGGCAGAGTATTTTAAGACCCTTTACAGATTCAACAAGACCAAGGCGAAGCAGACGCTTTCCGAGCTTTACTACAAGCTTTTGGAACTCCGCTCGCTTGAAACGCGCGTACTTTCGGAACCGGAACTTGCCTACTTTGGCAGCTGGGCTTGCGCTGCGCTCCGTGCCCTTATCGGCATCACGAAGGACACCAGCGACATCACCGGCCTTGGCAAGCATTTGAACCCGCCTATTTCGCAGGATGACGCCCGCAATGCGCTTGGCATTTTAAAACAACTCGGACTTGTCGTCCCCGACGGTACTGGCGGTTGGAATATCACCGACCAGATTATCAGTACTGGCGGCGAAGTCAAGAGTTCCGCAGTCCGCAGTTTCCACAGACACACGATGGAACTTGCGCAAGAATCGCTCGACCGCCACAAGCCCGAAGAGCGCGACATTTCGAGCGTGGTATTTACCGCTGATGAATCCGACCTGCCCGAAATCAAGCACAA
>CAMKLO010000120.1 GCA_946413655.1 uncultured Fibrobacter sp.
AAATTCACCGACGCTCGCGGCGAAGAGGCCGAAGAATACTCCGGCGGCAAGCACGTGTGCTACGACTACAAGACGGTCGATCCGCGCTTCCCTGTGAAGTGGTGCACATTTGACGGCGAGCACTCGTACAGCCCCCGCGAAGATGGCAAGGTGTGGACAACCGAAACTGGCTGGGAATTTATTACGCAATTCTAAAAAAGACCCGGCCCTTCGACAGGCTCAGGGACCTTAGGCCGGGATGACATGGCATCCGGTGTGATAAAGTAAAAAGCGTCAGTCGCTAAAGTAACCGCGGAGATTATAAACCAAGTTGACCGAAATTCGGCTTCCTTTGGTAAAAGACTCGCCAAAGTTCCAATCGTAACGTGCCATCAGAGATAGCCAATGGGCCTTGGAGTCGGATGCAATTAAGTTGTACCCGACATCTCCGCCCATATACCAGCCCTTGTATTCCCTATCACGACCCCATCCCCAGACAAGGTCAACGAATACGCCCTTAGCCTGAGAGAACCTGTGAATGGATTCAAACGCCCACCTGGATTTAGTTTGGCCGAAGGTTCCTGCATAATCCAAGCCCAAAATCCAGACATGGTGTTCCGAAAAGCCCCATATATAGTCAAATCGCAAATTCGGATACCAGTCGCCATAAAGGTCCTTGCCGCCTGCAGCCACCCCTAATCCAATATAATCTGAAAGATAACATAAAAGATCGACAACAAGACCCGCAAAGAATCCATCGACAGATTCCGCACTGGAGGTTGCACGGCATTTCGCTTCATGGGTATTCGCATAATCCACTACTTTGGTATCGGGGCTATGGGGTTCCACATTCGTATCCATAACTTTGTTCGTCAACGAATCAATAATGGTTTGCATTTTTTCGCTCGGCATGAACTTTTTATGCGCCCCCTTGACAATCTTGGAACCCTCCATACGAATCATCCCCAGCCAATAAGCATCTTTCAGTTTTACCAGAATCGTCTTAAGTTGTACCTTATGGCGTTCTTCTGAAAGCCTATATCCTTGTTGTTCAAGAGCCATTTCCGTTCTTTTGGTTGCAATATCTGATACATGGTCTTCTACACCGACAAACTCAGGATCCACAAGAAATACTTCGGATGTTTTTTCGCTTTTGTAAGTTTTGGGAGCGTATCCAAATGATTTTGTAAGCATAGTTTCCACCGCGTCGTCAACGTCATCCACTTCCGCAACCACAGCGGAATCGGTTTCAATCTGGCCATCCGGCAAAAACTTTTTCATCCGTATAAAATGCATCACAGGACCCGATGACGAAAAAGAAACTCCCACCGTTTCAATATCCAAACTGGGAACATACCCCAATTCCGCCAAATAGACCATAGCCATCGCACGTAGTTTTTTAGCAGAAAGATCGTGCGGACCACGGCTCTCCCCTTCTATAACTTGCACGTTCATAGCTCCCGCACAAGTAACAAGGAGTGCGAATAAAATAAAAACACGACAAATCTGCGAGCGACTCATTCCAACCATACTTTATTTAATATACATTTATTGCAAAACAAAAACTGTTATTTATTGGGTATAAATTTAACCTTAAAAAAAGAACCCCGGAATAAATCCGAGGTGAAAGAGTAAAAAGCGGAGCGACCTCACCAGTCGCAGCCAACTTCCTATTAAATCAGTTTTTCGACTTTAGTGCAGAGGGCTTCGGCTTCGGCGGCAGTCGGGGCTTCGGCAATCACGCGAATCACGGGTTCGGTGTTGCTTGCACGCACATGCACCCAGGACTTTTCGCTCCCGAGCCAGAGGCCGTCGCGTTCATCCGTCTTCCAGCCGGCAAATTCTGCCTTGACCTTCGGGAGAATGTCAGCAACCTTCTTGTCGCCAAGTTCGAACTTTTTCTTCGGCATCACATAAGCTGGATTTTCAGCCACGAACTTTTCCGGGCCGCCGTCGTGGTGGGCCATCCAGCTAAGAACAAGTGCTGCAGCCACAAGGCTGTCGCGACCGTAGTGGAGCGCCGGCAAAATCACGCCGCCGTTGCCTTCACCACCGATGACACAACCGTTTTCAATCATCTGCAAACTCACGTTGATTTCGCCGACCTTGGCGCGGCTGAATTCGCAACCGTACTTGGCGGCAACATCTTCGTTCATGCGGCTCGTGGAGAGGTTCACGCAGACGCTTCCCTTCTTCTGGGCAAGCACTTCGTCCGTCGCAATGGCAAGCGTGTATTCTTCACCGATACTTTGTCCTAAACCATCCACGAGAGCGCAGCGGTCTGCATCCGGGTCCACGGCAAAACCGACAGCGCAGCCATTATCCTTGACAGCCTTGCGCAAGTCGCCGAGGTTTTCAGGAATCGGTTCTGCGCCACGCGGGAACGTTCCATCCGGGCTGCAATGAACGCGGACAACTTCACAGCCGAGTTGTTCCAAGAGGCGCGGCACAATAAAGCTACCGGCACCGTTCACGGCATCGACAGCGACCTTGAAATGCTTGGCCTTGATAGCTTCGACATCCACAAACGGAATCTTCAGCGTGCCGTCAATGTGGATACCGTCAGCATCCGGAGCGACTTCGTACTTGCCCATCGTGCGGTAATCCGGATAAGCGAACTGATTCGCGTCAGCAAGAGCAAAGAGCTGCTTCACATCGTCCGGACCGAGGAAAAGCCCCTTGTTATTGAGGAACTTGAGAGCGTTCCATTCGAGCGGGTTATGGCTAGCCGTAATGATGATGCCGGCATCGGCCTTGAAATGCGTCGTCAAAAGTTCCACGGACGGAGTCGTCGAAAGTCCGACATCCACGACATCCACGCCGGAAAGGCGGCAGATGCCCGCGACAAACTGCACAATCGCATCGCCAGTGGGGCGGCTATCGCGGCCAATCACCACGCGCTTCGCTTTCGTGATTTCGAGGAACGCACGCACATGGCTCTGCAAGACCTGCGGAGTGAGGGTATCGCCAACGATTCCGCGAATACCAGAAATAGAACGCATTAGTTTAGACATTTTTTCTCCTATAAATTAAAATTCACCATTACGAGGAATCGCAGTTTCCACGACATTCCCTTATCCAAGTTCCGGCACCGTCGCGTAGAACACGAGATTTTCCGGTCCTTCGTTAATCAAACTGTGGGAATGGCCCTTCGGGCAGAAATGACACTGACCGGCCTCGACGTATTCCACGCCGTCATCAAAAAGGACCTTGCCCTTGCCAGCGACAAAGAACATAATTTCACTATTTGTTTCATGTTTATGGTAGCCGATGGAAGCCCCCGGTTCAAGCGTACCGTGCATAATGCGGGTTTTGCCGTCAAAATACATCTTGGCCTTGTACTCTTTTTCGCCACCCTTAAAATTAGGAAGCACGGTTGTTTCCATGCCTTTCAAATCAATAATCATCATGACCTCTTTGAACAGGGGAAAAATAGAATTTTTCAAGGCGATATCAAGCGCGGGACCCTAGTCGTCATGGCGATAGCCGCTCAAAGCAAGCAAAATAAGTGCCGGTGTGTAAAGACACCAAATAAAATTATTCGAAATGATCGCAATAATTTCGCGGACCGAATGGTCGGGCCCCGTAATAAGCGCAAGCCCCGTCAAAAGGTCACAAACTGTAAAGAAAATCATCCCGAGCTTAATCTGCCGAGCATTCCTCTTTGGATAAAAGCCCGTGCTCGACGCTTTCCATGCGGCGTACAACGAGCAAAACAGGAACGGCCCGTAAGATATGGACGCAAAGAACATGATGGAATCGTAAATTCCGAACAAATAAAGCACCGCCATCGAAATCGCGACCGCCAGCGGGAAAAACAGAATCCACGGGAAAGACCGGTCCTCTTCGCTCACCCGCGTATGCCGGAAGACGAGCAAAAGTTGCGCCAGCAAGAAAAAGATGATTCCGAACGAAATAAATTCCCCAGTATTCTCTTCGAACGGGATAACAAAATTGTGAAAAATTTTAAAGCAGGCATCAGCACAGACAATCATAATGAATGCAGCCTGCAAAAAACGGCGATCTCTGACCCCGACTGCATTTTTCCCGATTAAAAAAGTCATTACAGTAGCAATAACCGGAATGAGAGATTTCGTGATATGTTGATAATGACTTGAACCCTTCAAACAAGAATCAACGGCACCGCATTGATAAAAAACCACCCAATCCTGGATAAAAACCGATATAAACAAAATTACGACAAGCGCAATAAACAGATATATGTATTTTGGAATCCCCATAACAAAATCCCCTTGATACAAATATAAACAGTTCCTTGGCAAAAAAGCAAGGGGAAAACTCAAAACACTCAACTATTCTTCGGTTTTATTTTCGCGGTCATGTAGCTGAGCACGAGGTTCTGCCACACGACATAGCATGTAGGAGCAAGCGCCACGACCGGGCCCGCATAAAGGCTAGACACCCAAATCACAAGCGTCGTGTTCTTTTGGCCCATGCTCTGCGAGCCTTCGATGGGGCGGCGGCCACGTTCGCAAACCCAACCGAGCCAGAACTGCAAAATGCAAAGCACAAGCGAAACTGCGGCCATGAGCGGGAGCTTTCCGCTGTTCCACAAGTCGGCAAAGCCCATCTCGCGAATGTCGAAACTCGCCTTCGAAAGGATGATGAACACAGAGAATGTCCAGACGAACATGGTGTATTTCTGGAATTTCGCGGCGCGGTCGGCAAGTTCCGGATAAAAGTTGCGGAGCCCGAATGCAAACGCAAGCGGGATGCTGATAATCGGCTGGATGGTGTTGAAGATTTTCCAGGCGATTTCGGAAAGGTTAGCCTCGGTCCCAGTCAAGTAGCCAAAGACTACCGGGATGCTGAAGCACGCAATCAAGTTTCCGCTGAGGAAAATCTTGAGCGCCAAGGACGCACTGCCGCCAAGCATTTTCGCCATCGCAGGAGCGGCATTTGCCGGAGGGCAAAGCGCGATAATCGCACCGCCGAGCAATACTTCGCGCGGCAGGTGGAACAGTTCGACAATTCCCCAAAGAGCAGCAATGATGACAAGGCTTGCGATAAAAGCTCGTGCCTCGATTTTAAAAGTGTAACCGTGCGTCTGCGGCGGAATTTTCGTCACGAACGTAAGGAACATCATGATGCCGATTGTGAGCGGCAAGAGCGGCGACAGAAAATGCGCCTGAGGAATGAGGATGCCCGCAAGGATTGCAATGGGCATGAGAATCGCGCGTAAGTTTCCCATAATTCTATTTCCGGGAGCAAAAGTAGTAAAATAGGTATGGACTATGGGGACGCTTCGCGGTTATAAAAAGGAGATGCCCTCCCCATACGCGGATCATGACTACTAAGCAGCACAGCTGCAAGTAGTCAAAGACATCGGAGTGGGGCATGACA
>CAMKLO010000121.1 GCA_946413655.1 uncultured Fibrobacter sp.
CCACGCGAACTTCCAGCCGCACCTCTCCCTCCGGCTGGTAGAGCACGATTTCGCCTCGATTGTCACCCCCGACTGGTTCAGGGGGCGACATTTCAGTCTTTTTCGTCATTTTTTACTCCTTCGCTGCGGACAAGCGTAAAACCGCAACTTTTTGAAATTTTGAGCACTGGAACATTTGTTCACTAAATATACATCCTCGCGCGACACGTGTCAACCCCTTTCCCGGGCAAAATCGCAAAAAATTCGCAGCCCTCAAAAAGACATTTTCTGTCACTAGCATTATCTATCTTTCGGGGCGGAGGCGCTATGGAAAATGACACGTTCGGCGGCGCGATACTCGCATGGGTCAAGAGCCTCCGGCGAGCTGGACATGGAATGCCTGGACAGCGGCATGGCCCTGTTCAGGGAAAACTGCACCCCCGGAGAGGCGCTGAAATCGAGCTACCGGCAAGCCTTCGGCACCGCCTTCGACAAGGACGACATCGCGGTACTGATGGAAGAATAACAAACCCCTCGAATTCGAGGGGTTTAAATTCACCGCCCTTTCATGCTTTCCTGGATTTTCTCGATGACTTCTGCGGGGGTTACGAAGTCCAGGACGCTGAATGCTGTCATCTCATTGCCCATATCGTTGCTCTTCGAGCCAAAATACTTGGCCTCGGCAATGTCAATGCAAGCATTGCCGCTGCTCTCGGCCTTCGTATTTTAGAAATGATGCCCCGAAGTGATACACCTTGTCGTCGACGAGCAAGAAGCGGTCGTGAATCGTGCGCATTGTCTTCGGCTCTAGGCCCGGATATTGCTTGTTGTGTAATGCGACCGCCGCTTTGAATTCTGGCGTAATATGTGCGGAATAAACAACCGCCTGCACGCCCTTCGCACGCATTGCGGCAAATTTCAGCACCTCGATGGTGGCGAACGGGTCGATGAACGCCACGGAGCGCTTGGCCGACTTTACGAGATCCGCAATCAATACGAGCCCGTCGAAACGGGTTCCTGTCGCGAGAATGCCGCCGGTTGGCGCCTGCGCCGCATTCACGAAGAAATCTATTCGCTGTTCGACCGCAGAAAGGCGTGAATCCTGTTCGGCGACAGACTTCCGGACATCCGCGATTTCTGTTCCCTGGCTCTCGATGAGTTGCCGCTGTTCGTGCAGACGGTCCGCAATCTGCAAATCAGTCGAAATCTTCCGCTGGTTCACGGCATAGCCCTTGAGCATGTAGTCTTTAAGGACGTGATTTGCCCACTGGCGAAAACGCGTGCCAGCAATAGATTTAACGCGATAGCCGACAGAGATGATTACGTCAAGGTTGTACAGGGTCGTATTGTAAGTTTGATCAGCGTCAGCACCCACATGTGCAAAATTTGCACATGTGATATCCTTTGCCAATTCACCTTCTTTGTAGATATTTTTTATATGTCTCCCAATAACGGTTCTGTCTTTTTGAAACAGATCTGCCATTTGCATTTGAGAAAGCCATACAGATTCTTTCTCCATACGAACTTCCAGCCGCACCTCTCCCTCCGGCTGGTAGAGCACGATTTCGCCCCGATTGTCACCCCCGACTGGTTCAAGGGTCGATATTTCAGTCTTTTTCGCCATTTTTCACTCCTTCGCTGCGGACAAGCGTAAAACCGCAACTTGTTGAAATTTTGAGCACTAGAACATTTGTTCACTAAATATACATCCTCGCGCGGCACGTGTCAAGAGATTTCTCGAAAAATAATTGTGGCGAATTCGCCATAATTAACAAGTCATTTTCTGTCACGAACATTATCTATCTTTCGGGGCGGAGGCGCTATGGAAAATGACACGTTCGGCGGCGCGATACTCGCATGGGTCAAGAGCGCAAAGGCGTTCCTGAAAGTCCAGGCGGGCACGGGCGACAACCTGCTCGAAGAAGACATTCGGGAAGGGTTCACCGACTATTGCCTATGGTCCACGTTCCGGCCGGAAAGCATCGACACCGACGGCGAGCTTGACATGGAATGCCTGGACAGCGGCATGGTCCTGTTCAGGGAAAACTGCACCCCCGGAGAGGCGCTGGAATCGAGCTACCGGCAAGCCTTCGGCACCGACTTCGACAAGGACGACATCGCGGTACTGATGGAAGAATGACGCCGCCTTTTTACTTGGTGGGGGAAGGTGGGACTAAAGTCCCAACTGTTCGGCTCGATCATGCCAGCCCGCAAGCGGTCTGTCGCGACACTCGCCTTGCACAGTTGTCCCCTGCCTGCAGCCCCGGCTAAGGTCCCTGAGCCTGCCGAAGGGCCGGGTCTTCCGGACACCCCTTCTCCTAGGGGCTCCGCCCCTAAAACCCCGCAACGCCCCGCTTGACCGCAGACAATCAATAGAGTATTTTAAACAAAGTCGAACATTCTCCGGAGACCCGCCAAATGCAAGGTAAACCGTCACACTACTTCGTCATCCGCTCGCCATACGCCCAGCTAGTGCTTACCGGCGTAAAGACATTTGAATGGCGGACAAATGCAAAAATGTTTGCGAACAAACGCCTCGCCGTCGCAGTATCCAAGTCCCGTGCCCATGAAGACGACCTGCAAAACGACATCGTCCGGTGGGAAAAACGGTGGAGCAAATTCCTGAAGAAAGTGACCGCAAAAGACCGCGAAACCGCGCTCGCAAAACTCAAGAGAAACCGCGCCAAGGCCGAAAAGCTGTTCGACAAGACAAACGGATGCGGCATGATTATCGGCGAAATCGTGACGGGCGATGTCGCCACCAACGACGGACTCCTGGGCGTCCCCGTACTGGATTTCAAACTCTGGCCAGAAACAGAATGGATAAAATCTCCTGGCGGCCTCGGCGTGCGACACATGCCAGAGAAGAAAGGGGAATAGAATTAATCATAATTCCCCTCCGATGGCAATTTTTTGATAATTTATTTTTTGCCAAAAAAGCTAAAAAAGGTATTTTGCAATGCATTATCCGGGAATGACGCTTGGTATTACGATTCGGCTTATACAAGGCCTTGTTGCGTAACAAAGTTCCGAAATAAAGGGAGGGCTGCACTGATATAGCCATTGGCTAAATAAGATCCTCTTTTTTGAAGAATTAGCCAATTGAGCAATTGTAAATAAAAATTGCTTGCTTTGTCATGTACTTCATTTTCTTTACTGAGAATTATTCGAGCGTTCTCATTGTTAATTGCATTCATGTTCAGATATTCGGCTAAATATTTAATTGCTTTATAATACGATTTCGCCTTGCCGCTTTTAATTCCAGGAGTTTCACAGAAAGGAACAAATTGCTGTTCAAATGTGTTAAATGTCATGATCATTGCCTTTTGGTTGTCTTTTGTACAACTTTCTTTTTGAAACGTATAATCCACAAGAAAAAACGCCACGCCATATAGAACACAATCTTGGCGTGTTCAAAAAACATTATGCAGACGGCCAAACATGTGCTTTTAAATCAGGTCCAATCCCGGTGATTTCAGATATTCGTGGGTTCCGACATGAATTCTTTTTTTCTTGTCAGATCTTTGGACAACCTATCTGATGAATTTTTGAATGAATTTTTAATGATGTGCACTATATAGCGTGGTTAAAAACTGCACTATTTATATGTTTGAAGAGTACGGTTTTAATGATTTTTTTATATGTCTCTTCAAAATAATATTGGCAAAGCGATTCGCGCTCTGCGTTCGCAGAAAGGCGTTTCGCAGGAAAAACTTGCTCTTGAAACAGGTGTGGGCCGTCGCTATATGAGCGACATTGAAAACGGTCGCCGTAACGTTTCTCTCGAAATCATTGAAAAACTCGCCAATTTCTTCGAATTAAGTCCGAGTGATTTTGTCAAGCAAATCGAGAACGCCAATTTTCCTCCGCTCACGCTTGATACGCTCAAGGAGTATCTTTGCGAGCACGGCTATGAGGATAGCGTAGTTCTTGAAAAGCCTGATTTTGTGGATGCCGTAGTTGGCGTTAGCGAAGATGGCCGTGTCATTTATGCATACGAAAAAATGGTTCGTTCACTGATGCAGTCTGATGGCATGGATTACGAAGAAGCCGCAGAATTTATTGACTTCAACACTTTAGGGGCTTTGCCAAGTATGGGTGAGAAAGCTCCGATTGTATTGATGGAAATCGAGGGGTAAAATATGGCACAGCAATTAACGGAAATCTTGAATTATTTTTTAAACGATTATATCCAAAAGAAAAATGTCCCTTTTGGAAAGGGTGCTGAAGTTTATAAATCTATATGCGTCTCTGCCTGTGACAAAATTTATGAAACAGGTTTAGTAAACAAAGAAGATTATAAAGTTGAAGGAAGTGTTGGTCAAGGGAATTGGGCGAAAGTTCCCTGGTTGGCAATTTTCAGAAAAGATATCACCTTAAGCGCTCAAAACGGCGTGTATATTGTTTATCTGCTATCTTCAGATGGGAATTCATTGTATTTGACACTCAATCAGGGTGTTACAGAAGCTGGGAAAAATTCCACTGCGAGTGAAACCATCAGGGCGCTTCGCGAAAATGCAGCTCGTATATCGGCTCAACTTAACAATCGTAGTTTTTTATCAGATGAAAATATCAATCTTGGAAACGATATAACCGACCTTGGAAAAAAATACCAAAAGGGTACAATTTTTTATAAGAAATATTCAAAACAAAATATTCCGTCTGAGGAGATTCTTCAAGATGACTTGAAGAACATGCTTGATATTTATCAAGAATACTATGATAAAGTTTATAAAGGAAATAGTACTCCTTCGCCAGAACCATCATCAGCAGTAGTTGAGGTTAATATGACAAAACAAAAAATCTTCTTCGGCGCTCCTGGTACTGGCAAGTCTTTCAAGGTTAATGAAGCCGTTCAAAATCAACAGGTGTTCCGCACCACGTTCCACCCTGATTACGATTACGCGCAGTTTGTAGGCGCATACAAGCCCAAAAGAGAATCCGACGGCATCACCTATTCCTTTGTTCCGCAGGTTTTCGCAAAGGCTTACGCTGCTGCTTGGAAGCAGTATTTCGCTGCGGGCAATGCATCGACTGCCAACAACCAGGTCTATCTCGTTATAGAAGAAATCAATCGCGGAAACTGCGCCCAAATTTTCGGTGACATTTTCCAGTTGCTTGACCGCGACAGTGAAGGATTCTCGCAATATTCCATCGATGCGGATTGCGATTTCGCAGAGTGGCTCAAGGACAATGGAGTCGGTGATGGCAAGCTCAAGCTCCCGCCGAACCTGAACATTCTCGCCACCATGAACACCAGCGACCAGTCGCTGTTCCCCATGGACAGTGCGTTCAAGCGCCGCTTTGACTGGGAGTATGTGCCGATTAGTTTTGATGGCAAGGATGCCGCCAATT
>CAMKLO010000122.1 GCA_946413655.1 uncultured Fibrobacter sp.
GCGGAGTATATTCCGAAGCTGTCGCGTCATCGCGAAAAGGAGACTGGAGGTGGATTGTCAAATCCGCCCAGGCAGAAACCACCAAAAGCAGCGGAACGAGAAAACCCAAACAACAGTGTTTCATTCAACACCCTCTTAATTAGCCCACACTTTAACTTAAAGATATATTCTAGTCTTAAAAATTCAAAACACCATAAGGAAAAAAAACGTTTTTTGTCTCCAAAAAAAGAATCCCGGCACATAGACCGGGACATTAAAAGCACAAACTAACTCTTACTAACCTATTTTATCTTCTGGATGCCGGCCTCGTACTTTTCGTTACGACGGATACCGAACGTGAACGTTTCCTCGCCCTTGCCTACTATTTCATTTTTAGTGAAAATCTTGAACTTGAACTTTGCAATATAAACGCCCGTTCCGGCAATTCTACCCTTGTCGCTCATAGCGTTCCATTCGAAGAACATATTGCCGGTATTCTGGATGCAATCCGTACCGAATATAGCCTTGTCATTACAGCTAAACTCGCCTCTGACCCAGTTCACGTAATGGCCCAAGTTCGTAAAGAATTCGATTTCCCAAGCCACCTTGACCAAGCTCAGAATTTCATCACGGCTCGCCTTGTCGGCACCGAGCAACTGTGTCGTCGCATAATCGTTCAGCTGGAACTTGACGAGAACGCCCGGCAAGCCCTTTTCCTGGATGATTTCCTTGAGCGTCAAGTTTTCATCGACGCGAATGGGAACCACATCGGTAGAATCACCCCCTAGCCATGGATTTTCATCATCGAACATACCAGGCTTGATTGTCACGACCTTCGGAAGTTCCGTCTCAAGGGGCTGTTCACCTTCGATACGGCGCCACGGATTGTTCTTGTGCGGCGTATTACCATTCAAATCCGGCAATACACCAGGAATCAAGTGAATCTTGAAACCTACTTCCGGGACAACGAGATTCTCTTCTTTTTTGAAGATCAAATCATAGTAATCGCTTTCTCCAGTCGGATCGACAGACACAAGCTTATAGGTCGCCGGATCCACCAATTTATCATTTTTGTCTTTCAGTTCAAAGAAACGGATAGATTCAAGGTTCCTGGTATCGCAACTTTCAGAAAGCTTGATTGTCACCTTGACCACGTTATCCGAAACAATCTTGAGCATCGGCTTTTCAAGAATGATAGCTCCTATCTTTTCCTGAATCTTCGTAAACAAAGTCTCGGATTCCTGAGTCGATCCAGTCGCTTCATCCAAATAAATGTAGTGATAACGGAAACTGCCTTCTATCGTAGTCTTCACGGCTCCGGTCAAGACAGAATCTATCAGGCTATCGGCCTTAATGACAACAGTGGAATCGTTAGCAACCAATTTCGAGATATCTTCAAAAGAAGTAAACTCATGCCAATCCTTGCTCGCAAAGCTCCAAGCAACAACATCCAGGTCGTGTCCGATAAAGGCATCGTACTCAAACGGCACGTAAATGCTGTCCGGCACGCCATCGCCATTGCGGTCATAAATGTAGCCGGTCTTTGCCAAAGGCACTTCAGGATCCTTGAAGTTGATGTTTTCCCAATGGAGCGTATTCTTGACACCGCTAATACCGACAACACCGAACGAAGCTCCCTTTAACGCGGCATCGCCAACCACGTAGAATCTGGCACGTCCCGTCCCGTCCGTTTCAATGGTGTTAATCTGCTGGCCCATTTCATTGTAGAACTTCAGATAGGGGCTGCTGGGGGTCAAGTCCAGCTGGACAAAGCAGTCCGTACAAACTTCACCCATATACGTGACTACGATTTCAAGATATTCCATTTCCGGATAGCGCACATGCGTCATCAGCGTATCGTTCTGACCAACGACAATCTTCTCTCCACGAAGCGTCTTGTTCGTCGGATCAAATTTTTTCAGCTTGCCGTCAGACGACGGGTTGAACACGTCAACAAACGCAATTTCCGGTGTTGGATATTCAGGAACCGTAAATTCGTATGCGTCGTTCAAGCCCATGTCACTTTCCAAGTAGTAAAACAACACATACGTTCCGGGATTCAATGAACGCTGCTTGACAATTTCGTCAATGTTGATTTCGAAACTGGCCTTGTCCTCGTTGATAAGGATACCGCCCATATTGAGCCCGACATTGAGTTCCTTAGCCTCGGAGAAATTGCCGCCATCGAGATAGAATATGGACGGAGCGTCCGTGGTATCCACCTCACCCTTGACACGCGGATCGCAACTGATTGCCTGTGCGTCCATCCTCAACTTAAGAACACCCGTGATAAGGTTTTTCTTGGAATCATCAATAATTGGAATATAGGTGTTCTGCTTCTGAAGATTGATGGAAGTACGCATCTTGAAGTTGGAACCCGTTGCATTGCGTTCCGCATAGAAGATATTGAACGGATATTCACGCCCTTCGATAAGCTTGAACCTAGAATCGCCCTGACCGATAGTATCGAGATTGACAGCGCCTTCCACCTTTTCATGAACGCCGCCAATATCCACGACGAGTCTGTTGTTGATATAGACCCACACGTCATCGTCACCACGGAATTCAAAGTACTGACCTTTCACGTACTTGAAGGATGCAGAAACCGACATCGAGTAGCTGTAGTTATGTCTGCAAGTGTCATTCCCTTTAGCAAGAGTCCAACCCGGAACATTCCAGTCAAATTTCGGGTTAGGAATCGAACCCGTCGGACCCTTGGTATCGAGATACTTGAAGTTATCCAGCGGGAAGAATCCCGGACTCACAGGATCATTGCAATCATTGGATTCGTTTGTATAATCCGCATACCAGAAACCATCGTTATCCAGTTTGAGTTCGATATCCTGACAAAGCGAATTCGTAAGAGTATCGCCAGCAGCCGTAATAGTTTGAATTTCGGGAACAAACCACTTCTCGATTTCATGCGCTGCAGCACACTTGTCCCAAGGGAACTTTGTTGAATCGACGCGGGCAGGAACTCCATTCACAAGCGTATCGCGAACCATTCCCGTTACCGTTCCAGATTGGCAGGACCTATAAGTCTGGCCGCCAAAGTTGACTGTCGTATATGAGTTGCCAGTAAGCACACGCCCAAAATCAACATCAATACTGTCATGATGGCTTTCACCAGCCCAATCCAGAAGCATTGCAGAAATCTTCATGCTCGGACAATCGCCAAGACGCCCCACAGGATATGTCGCAGAAGCTTCCGGACGGCTATAATTCTTGTTCTTATCGGATGGATAAACCCAAACGGTATCGCGCTTGCTCATCAAAGAATCTATATCTATGTAAATTTCAACATCATTTCCTTCCTTGACGACGCCTTCCATAGCATACTTTTCTAGTCCAAAACTTTGTTTGAAATAGATTCTCCAGTCAGAGGAATGTTTGAAATAAACCCCTTCGAACCAACCACATGTATCCTTAGAGAAAGTTGACATTCTCACGACATCATTGTTTTCTGCAACAACAAACGAAGTCGGCATATTTTTCCACGGGCTCAACAAGCGCACAACCTTACGTTCTAGCGGAGCAAACGAAAGATCGACATCCTCCATTGTAGAACTGGCAAAGAACCAAGTTTCGTAAACACCAGAGGGGAACAAGTCACTTATTACAGGGCGATTCTTTTCGCTGAAATAGACAGCCTTAATGTTACGTTCTTTAAAGCTACGAGTAATCTGCACTTTCGCATCGGCAGATTTCCACGCTGCAGAGTTTGCAATAGAATCCGGGAACGTCATAGAAAGCCAGAACTTGTAGTCTTTGTCAAAACTTAGTCCCTTCGTGGTATCCCGCCAAACGCCATCAACGGTCACATAAACAGTACTATCGCGATAAACGCTGTTGTTACGCCATGGATTATAGACATGCAAAATACGGTTCTTGTCAAAACACTGTCCAGCCGTGCCTATCTTATTGCTAACAGCAGGCGTAGCCAAAGTACCATCCACATAAGCGGCATCTTTCTTCAACGCACTTTCCAAATCGATAATCTGCTTTCTATCTTCGGGAACAGTAATCCAAGGCGCAGTGAACTGCGTAAAATACGCCGTACGCAACACATATTTTTCCAGCACTTCCGGAGAAAGCGCACCATAGAACCAACCGCACTTATCAGCTTCATCAGTAAAGTGCATCAAGATAGTATCTTGTTCGAAAATCATCTGCGGAAGGACTTTATTGCTCCACGGACTCTTGAACCACACAAGCTTTGAACCCGGTCCAGCAAAAGTCCTTGCAAACGTCTCCGTCGTAGCATCCGTATAAATCCAAGCTTCCTTGTCTCCTTCGAAGAAATCCCTGACATTATAAGTAATGCCATCTCCAAAATCGACACAAGTAGTGGCGTCAACCGCTGTAGCCGGACAGCCCTTGATAGTAAAAGTATCCGAAGCCTTAAAATCCGAGAGGGATTTTTTCAAAGTAATAGAATACCAACTATCGCTCTCCAATTTCATGACCGTAGAAGAAGTCGCAGCCACATCAGGTGTTGCGTTATTAATCGTAAAATGGGGAACTGAACCTGCACCAAAAGGAGACTGTACGTGAACAGTCAAATCAGCGAAAGCAGATGACGCAAAAGCGCCCAAAACACAAAAAGCAAAACACAGGTGTCTCATACAACACTTACCTTTAAATTATTCCACACCCGTAAAACTAAAAATACATCTTTTTTATGTAAAAAAACAAAAATATTAAAAAAAAATTAAAACTTTTTTAAAAAATTATGTATTAGACTTTCATTTTACTAAAAAGGTGAAAAATTTCACGAAATGCACCATAAGAAAAGCTCTTAGCATTTCATACAAAAACATAAGAACAAAGAAAAATATATTTGTTAATTTGTATCAATTTCAAGCCATGTATAGTAGGAAATAGACCGTAGGCACTGGGCAGTAACAAGTGCGTAGGTCGTAAGCCACAAGGCGAGAGTGGCTATCACGGTCGTCCTCGAATCGAAAGAGATGAGAATTCCGTTTTCTCGTTACCGCAAATGAAAGGGGTTCTGTGTAAGGCGGCCCCGGAATAAATCCGGGGTGACAGCGAGGGGGGAGCGTAACCGCGAGGGGGGCGTGCAAGGAGGTTCCCGGTCGGGGCCGGGAATGACATCGCGAAGTGGCGTGTAGAAAAAAGAAAGGGCCCCTCGAGGTTTTCCTCAAGGGGCCCGTGAATCCAGCGGCG
>CAMKLO010000123.1 GCA_946413655.1 uncultured Fibrobacter sp.
TCGATATCGCAGGCCTCAAGAATGGCAATTACATCGTGCGACTCTTCCAGGACGGCCTCGTGCGCGGCTACACGTTGTTCAATAAAAACGGACTTTAAAACCAAATAGTACACTCCTCTCCAACAAGTCCTCGCGTCTGCGGGGACTTTTTATGTAACTCGTCATGTTCTAGGAATGCTGAAATATTTTACCAATTAATTGTTCCATATAACAGGAAGTTTTTTATACGAAAAGAGCATGAAGTTATAAAAAATATATTTTGTTAAGGAGGATATTTTCATGGCTGGTTTTTTGAGAAAAATTTGTGGATTGACGGCTGTTTTGCTTGTAATGCCCGTTTTTGTCGATGCTTTCACCATCACTTACAACTTGAATGGGGGTGTCAACCATCCGGACAATCCGACTAGCTATGTTTCCGATACCTCAAAACTCGAATTGAAGGAACCCTCGCGAGATGGGGCCGCTTTTTTGGGGTGGTATATAGATTCGTATCGGAATGGTGAAGAAACCTATTACGTACGCTCGAATTTTGCGAAATTTCAAAACAAGAAAAAGAATTCTATCGTCCGAGATCTCGCTGATTTCACCGTATCGGCAAGGTGGGGCCTTGTCCCGAAAACTCCTAAGCAAGATGAACGCGGTTGCTACCTTATACATGATGGCGCAGAACTTTATGGCCTTGCTTCTGTCGCCGACACAAACCCCTCTACCTACGCCTACGAATTCAATGGCTGCGTTTCGCTGCAGAACGATATTGTCGTCAACAAAAATCTATTGGATGCCAATGGCGAAATTGCGCTGGGCGATTATGTATGGTGGATTCCACTGAATTTCGATGGAACGTTTGAAGGCAATGGATTCAAGATATCTGGCTTGAGGGGTGATGACGGGTTCTTTTTGCGACTTGGAAGTCGTGAAATGTATGCGGAGCTTACTTACGTGAGGAATTTGGGTATAACGGATTCCTATTTTGGCGGTTCTACGGCGGGGGCGATTGCAGGAGTTGTTAAAAATTCTGCAAGGATTTCCAATGTCTATACCGATGCTTCTGTTCATGGCGAAAATATGGCTGGAGGATTGGTCGGTGAAATAGATGCGATGTACAGCGAATGCCTTCTGACGGATATGTTGCCTGCTCGTGTTGCGCCTGCGCTTGCAAATTCTCAGAATGATTATAATGAACCCCTTATTGAAAATGCCTATAGTCTTGGGCATGTTGAAGGGAATGTGGTCGGAGGAATTGCCGCCAAAGCGAGCCTCGCTATTTTGAGAAATGTTTATTTTGCCGGTGAACTGAAGGGAAAATATGCAGACTGTATTTTGTCAAAACAGGAACTCCTTTGCCCTGTTCAAACATCTATTTTCGCGATTGAAAACGCCTTGTGCATGGACTCCAAGGATACCTCGGTTTCTAAAGCGACATCGCTTAGCAAGTCCCAGTTTGCTGATGGCACAGCGTTGAAAGCCCTTTCGGAAGGCGAATCCGGATCGAGCTGGATTCAAGGCGATGCGTTCCCTGTTTTGGACAGCGTTATCCATTATGGAATCCAGTACGTGATGAATGGCGGCAAGAACAACGAATCGAATCCAACTAGCTATACCAAAAACGACAAGTCGTTTGCCCTGAAAGATCCAGTAAAGGATGGCGACGAATTCGAGGGGTGGTTCCTGGACAGCAAATTTACCCGGAAGGCCGATTCCATCAAGACAAATCTTTATGGACATTGGACGCTCTACGCCAAATGGAAAAGTTTCTTTTTCGTCAATATCGACTTGAACGGTGGTAACCGTTATCGTGGCAATCTCGTTTATCCTTTCGAGTCTCTCCAGTTTAGATGGGCGTCTGATTCGGCGTCGTTTGTCTTGGATAAACCTTCGAGAGAGGGGTATGAATTTGAAGGTTGGTTTACGGATACGCTTTTTAAGAATAAGGTAACAGAAATCCCTGCGGGGAATACGGAAGATGTTACGGTGCATGCCAAATGGAAAATCCAGGAATATACGATAACTTACCATTTGAATGGGGGAGTCAACCATCCGGACAATCCTACGAAGTTTACCATCTTGGATACGGGGTTTGTGTTCAAGGAGCCGACTCGTGAAGGAGCCGATTTTTACGGATGGACAACTTCTCAATGGGGTACCTATGTGCGCACTAAAATAGATTCGCACAAGGATATTGTGCAGTATGCGCAGTGGCTTCCGACTCCGCAAGAACCGCAAAAGGATTCGAAGGAATGCTATCTGCTTAAGACAAAAGAAGAACTGTACTGGTTTGCGGGTCTTGTCAATAAAACTTTGGACGTGGTGAGGACAAACCCGGTGCCTTGCGCATCCCTCCAGAACGATATCGTTGTCAACGAAAACGTGCTGAAAGGTTTAGATCCGAATTCTAAGGAGGGTTATTTTATTTGGCTTTCGATGAGGTTTTTTGGAGGAACGTTTAATGGAAACGGTCATTCCATTTCGGGTTTGGTTGTTCGTGATTATTGTGCTGAAGATGGACACAACAAGTATGGTGGTTTGTTTTGTGAAGCGTCCACGAGTGTGACTGACGTCACAATCAATGACTCGTACATTGATGATTACGGCCCTGTTGATCATTTCGTTATTAAGGGAAAGGACGATTATTGGGGGGCTCTCCCGGGTGTGGTGGCAAAAAGTGACTGGCACGCTACCGTTCAAGGAAACCGTGTTGCCGTTTCTGGGCTTGTCCCGGGCAAGACGCTCCTCGTGATGGATGTTCAAGGGCGAGTTCTTCGCAAGTTGCGTACGGAATCTTCGATGAATATCGATTTTCCCAGTGCAGGAAGGTTCTTAGTCCGTTACGGGAATGAAACTAAGGCTATTTCTATCCGATAAATCGAATTGTAAAAATCATAAAACAGAAAAAGCTCCAAACTGAAAGTCTTCGCTCCGCGAGGACTTTTTTGTCATGGAATACCTCTTTCGTCTCTCGTCTGTAGGGGCGAAGTCCCGTTCTCTCGTCTAATTTATGTTTCCGAAAATAAACATACGTTGCGAAATCTACAATGCGTTGTTATCGTAACCAACATGAAAATATTTTTTTCACTAACGAAAAATGTAGTTTTATTATTTTTAGCGTGGGTTTTTAAGACCTGTGGATGCAAAAATGGGTGAAATTCGCCCAAATCCTTTTGTGAAAAAGGACGGTAAGATTTTTGTTAGTCCATTATTTACATAAGAATGGAAAAAAAATGCCCATTTTTAAGTAAATTTTGAGAACCACGGGTTAAAAGAATTAATTAACGGAGTTATTATGCTTGACCTTCTTGCTGTCCAGTCCAGCACAACAAACGCAACGATCATTACGCTTGCCTACACCTTGATTTTGGCCTTCATCCTGTCTTCCGCCATCGGTTGGACATACGAAAAGACCTTCCTCGGGCTTTCCTATTCTCGAAACTTCGTCCAAGGCATTGTCTTGAGCGCGGTTGCTGCTTCGATGATTATGCAGGCCATCGGCGATAACGTCGGTCGCGGTCTCGGTATGATGGGTGCCCTCTCGGTGGTCCGCTTCCGTACGAGTTTCAAGGACCCGCGAGATATCATGTTCATATTCGCGGCGCTAGGTGCAGGTATCGGTTGCGGTGTCTATGCCTGGGGTGCCGCCGTGGGCGGAACGATAGCGTTCTGCTGTGTGGCGTTCCTTCTCTCCCGTACAGGTCTTGGTACCAAGCATTTCTTTGATGGCATGCTCCGCTTTGCTCTCCCGAACGAACCGAAGGTCCGTGGTCAGATAGAAGATATCATGAAGGGGAACCTGAAGACGTTCATTTTGATAACCATGCGCGAAGTCGATGGCGGCGCCCGTTTGGACGTTGCTTACCAGATTCGCCTCCGTGCGACAAAGCCCGCTGCCGAAATCCTTACGATGCTATCGAAAATCGAGGGCATCTCGGATGTCCAGTTCATGATGCAAGACGCCACGACGGAAATGTAGGGAGGATTGAAAAATGAATAAACTTGAAGATTTTCTCGATACTTTCTGGAACACCCACAAGAACAATCCGGGTGTCGCTTACGTCTATACCCATAAGCTTTCCATTGCTTGGATTCTCTGCGTGATTTTCGCCGTTATGCTCGGCTTTATGTACCAAGGCAAGGCCGCCATGTTCCGTGGCATTGCAGAATCCAGCGAAACGATTATCAGCCTCCCGTCCCCGACCGAAATTGTCAAGGTCTATGTGGTGCCCGGTCAGGAAATCAAGGCGGGCGATACCATCGTGGTCATCAACCGTCCTGACCTCACACTCCGCATCGCGGAACTCTCCCGCGAACTGGACAATATCGAAGGCCGCAGCAACTTAAGTTCTGCCGAAATCGAACAGAAGGTGGCCGATGTCAAGGCGAACCTCGAAACGCGTCGCCTCACGCTTTCTGCCGAAATCCGCAACCTCGAAACGGAATACGAAAGCAACAAGGCTATTTCTGCAAAGCTCAAGAGCCTCTCCAACTCGAAGTCCAAGAGCGACGGCAACGACGCCATGGCCATGCGTATCAAGAGTCTCAAGAACGAGCTTGCACTTGCTACCAGGAGCGCGAACGAACAGATTGCTCTTCTCCGTGGCAGTGGCCGTCTCCAGAAGTCTAGCGGCAAGAGCGAAGCCGCCAACATCCGTAAGGAACTTGCCGAAATGCGCAAGCAGCAAGAAGAACTCACCCAGATTGCAAAGGAAAACTGGGTCGTCGGTGACGTGAACGTTCGCGATGGCGAAAAGGTTTCGAGTTTTGCTCCGATTGTAACGCTTGCCCACAAGTCTCCGACTCTCGTTCGCGGTTACATCAACGAACAGATTTACAAGAACACGAATATTGGCGAAGCCGTGAAGGTGACGACATTGGCTGGTGCAGGCAAGGCTGTGGTGGGCGAGGTCGTTGGCCTTTCCAGCCGTATCGTCCCGTTCCCGACGCGTATGTGGAAGATGCCCGAACTGCCTGTCTTTGGTCGCGAAGTGACTATCAAGATTCCGGAAGACAACGAGTTCTTGCTGGGCGAAATGGTGACCATCACTGAAACAAGCATTCGTAACTTGAAGAAGCAGCAAGAGAAGGCTAAGAAGTAAATGAAAACTGTATCGTTAATATCGCTTGCGCTCACTGCAGCCGCCATTGCTAGT
>CAMKLO010000124.1 GCA_946413655.1 uncultured Fibrobacter sp.
AAGTGGAACATCTCCGCAAGAAGATGAAAGAAAGAATGCAGTGGATGGACCAGAACTTTGGATTTACGGAACCGCCACAACCCGTTGTAACCGCACCTGTCGATCCTGAAATCCATGAACCAAATTGGCAGAAGGATACCGTCACTACCGTACAAGATACGGTTAAGAAAGACTCACTTCCAAAGGATTCCATCATAAAAAAAGACACCATCCCGCAAATCGTTTCGGATAATTTCAGCAGATTGTCCCCGACGAATTTCTATGACATCAATGGCAATGAACTTGAAATCCATACGGATTTGGGTGGAACATTCGCCCTTGTTGATTTGAACGGTGCAGTCTTGTACAAGACCCGAATCGAAAAGGGAATTACGAGCATCTCGGTCCCGGCCAAAGCAAGAGACAAACATTGGATTGCAACGCTCAACGGCAAAATGCTTTCAAGATAAACTCTAATTGAATTCCTCACTTAATAGAAATGCCGGCTCCTTGAGAGTCGGCATTTTCATATTGCTCAGGATAACGAACGAAAGTCTAGATCGCCGAGTTTACCGAAGCGAGCGAACTTTCAGTTACGTATTCCAGAGCCACGTGCTGAGGTAGCGTTCGCCCGTATCCGGCAGAACCGCGACGATGCGCTTGCCCTTGAATTCCGGGCGTTTTGCGACCGTAAGAGCGCATTCCAAAGCGGCACCCGACGAAATCCCGACGAAGATTCCTTCTTCGGCGGCAGCTGCACGAGCGGCGTTCCCAGCCTTTTCGGTACTCGTGAGATACACCTCGTCAATCACCTTCGGGTCGTAGTTTTTTGGAACAAAGTTTGCGCCGATGCCTTGAATCTTGTGCGGGCCTGCGACACCCTTCGAAATCATCGGAGAATCGTCCGGCTCAATCGCAATCACATAGACGTTAGGATTCTTTTCCTTGAGGTACTTCGCCGTGCCAGAAACAGTTCCGCCTGTGCCAGCGGTCGCGATGAACACATCGACCTTGCCTTCCGTATCACGCCAGATTTCAGGACCCGTCGTGCGGTAATGCGCTTCAGGATTCGCCGGATTGTCGAACTGCTGCGGAATGAAACTCCCCGGATTGGCAGCGGCGATTTCGTTCGCCTTCGCGATGCACCCCGCCATGCCCTTAGCACCTTCGGTCAGCACAACTTCGGCACCAAGCGATTTCAACAGCATGCGGCGTTCCATGCTCATGGAATCAGGCATCGTGAGCACCACCTTGTAGCCCTTCACTGCACCTACGTAAGCAAGGCCCACGCCCGTGTTGCCGCTGGTCGGTTCAATGATGAGCGCCCCCGGCTTGAGATTGCCTTCGCGTTCAGCAGTTTCAATCATGCTTAACGCCACGCGGTCTTTTGCACTCCCAAGCGGGTTGAACATTTCGAGTTTGACATAGACTTCGGCTTCGCCCTTGTTGAGTTTGTTGATGCGGACGAGCGGCGTATTGCCAATCGTTTCAAGAATGTTGTTGTAAATCGCCATAAAAAGTTCTCCGTACTGTACGGAGAACAATCTAGCATTATTTTAACAAATCCGCACGAATCCATTCGCCGTAGGGGCCATTCTCTCTGCCTGTGGGTATTCCGTTTTCGTTGCATGTCCATGGCGAATCATAGAGGTCGCCATCTAATCCAGAGTCTTCATAGATAACGCCATCGCAATCCTTTACAAGAAAAATTTCTGCGAAACCCGTACTATCCTTTTGACATTTTCCACCAGCAAAAATCAACGCAACTTCAACAGTACTTGAATATAATCCATACCCCAAATTTGTCAGAATAGTGGCTTCGGATAGATACCCCCAAGAAGCAGCGATGGTGTAGATGTTACAAAATTCGGGATTGAATTTATCGCCAGTAATGGCAGAAGTCATCGGGAAGTATTTGGCTATTTCGGCAGGTGAAGCCTTCTTGATGGTGAGACCGTTAATTGAATTCGTATCGATAACAGCTTCATTAGAAGGTAAAACACGGTAGGCAAGAACATGCTTATCGAACTTGTATTCTTTTCCAGGTTCGGCGAATCGTTCCTCATACTTTTCCAATGTAAACGAAGATGTGTCAATGACAGCACCAACGCTACTGGAACTAAGATAATCCACGGGATTGTGTCCGGGAGTAAAGAAATACAGAGGAGATTCAGAACTCGAAGAATAATACTCAAACTTTCCAGCAGTCATATCAGAGCAGACGCTTTCAGATTTTTGTACAAACTCCTGAATAATGTTGTTTTCATCGAGACCCTTCGCAGGGTCTAGTTTTATGAGGCATTTTTGCGAGCCATCAGGTCCAGCTTCAGAGCATTCCGTTGTAGTGTAGCTAAAATCAGCACAGAAAGCGTACAAATCCCCCTTTGAAGTACAATAACTGTAGAAACCACCTATCACTTCGATTTTCGGATTATTATTGCACGATTCTTGGAGCTCTTGGCGAATGCTGTCGCAAGATGTTCCGACATTATGCATTATCAAAGTTTTCAGAATGTAGCTTGAAGAAATCTTGAATTTTGCATCGAAGGACTGGTCGCCAGCAACGCAAGTCGCAGCCGCTCCTTTTTCTTCGTCATAAACTCTAACATCAAGGCTATCCACTTCGCTATTTAAGGAGGCCGGTTCTGTTTTGAACTCGACAATTTTTGTGAAGAAGGTGGTATCGAAGATAGCGCCGCAATAAGCTGCAGTACCATCACCTTTACTTGAGTAACAAAGCTCTGTAATTTCAGGAATGATGGGCTTGCCATCCTCTATCATAATTGAATCATTTTCAGCGATACCGTTCGGAATGGTCGTGGAACCCGCAGTGGAAGGGGTTTCCGAGGAACACGATGCAAAAATACAAAGGGCAAATACGCCTGCGATATAAAATTTATGTTTGAAGTTAAGCATGGCAATCTCCATCAATTTTGTTTGTAAATGGAAATAGTTGAAAATTCAGGCCATAGACCTGATTCACATTGTCTGTTTCATTTGCAATAGCAGCAATTCTTTTGGCACAAGCGTCGATTTCAGCAACTATTCGTGCGTAGTTGTCTTCGTTCACGCCGATGGTCATTCCGGTGAAATAACGTTCGGATGCGTTGTAGCGTTCTACGGCACGTACGGCCACATTGCCCATTTCTTTGTGCATGGCACGGATAGCAATCGGAAGGGCCTCCGGCGATCCGATGACTCCTTTTTCGGTTTGCGAATAAACTTTCTCGCCATCTTTCTTGAGAAAGCCAGCCTTCACCAAAAAGGCGAGGATGTCGCAGACCTCTTCGGCAGAAACATATTCCTTGCATTCCTCGGCGATGTCGCGGGGACGCGCTCCGGGCATCATCGGCGCAAGTTCGCGTATTACAGGATATTTCCAGGATTCGTAATATTGGAATGCTTCGCTGTCAACAACACGTACCTTGTGTTCAAGGGCGATTTTTTCCATCTTGAGGAGCGTAGCCTTCTTGTCGGCATCCTTGGTCGCCTTGGCGAACACCACGAGCAGCGAAAAATATTCCTCTTCATGCCCAGAAAGGCCCATAGCCTTGGAAACCTGCAGCATCTTGGCCTTGCTCAGCCCACTCTTTCCTTCGCATACCAACTTGAGGTACGTGGGCGAGGCGAATCCGGCTAGTTTCGAAAATTCCCTCCACGAGAACGCGCCCGTGCGCTTGCGCTCGTCATAGAAATCCTTCATGAACTTGCGGTAGTCTTTGTATTCCGTAATTGGTTTCATGACTATAAATCTACCTTGCAAATCCGATTTACGCAACAGCCGGAATGATACATAAACAAAAATTTAGGCTAAAATTTTACAAAAAATTAAAGAAAAATGAAGAAAAAAATTCGGAATGATACATCGTGTATCATTCCGAATTTTTCGATGCCGAGAGAGAATCTTTTATTGACGCAAGTCCGTGCGAGACCATTCGCCATAAGCATTCACATACGAGCCATCATCATAATTCCAACTATTGGATGTATATACCTTTGATGTCACTGTCGAATTTTCGTCAATCAAGCCGTCGCAATCCTGAACAAGGAACGCAACAGGGAAATAAGCATTCGTTTGTACAATCACGCCTCCAAAAGCAGCGGATGCTCCTTGAACAACGGATGTAATTTCAACAGTTCCATTAGACACACTTGTTAGCACATGGCCTGTTGGCTGGCTCGCATCGATATCGGTAACAACATACGTCTTGCACCCGACTTTCTGGAGCTTGTCCTTGGCTACAGACGACATCTTTGGGAAAAATCTTGGAATCTCGGAGGCTTGAACTTCCATGATTGTCGATTGGCTAGAAGGGATTGTCATCACAGCCACATTTCCGTCTGTGACAAAAATGGCGTCAAAAGGTATTTGACCATTATAAGCAAGTACATGGCTATCAAACGATAGTTCTTCTGGATTATCCGTAAACTGAGCCGTATATTCGTCCAACGTAAACGAAATCGAATCGGGGGCAACAACATCATCTCCGCCTTCTCCGGAAAGCGCATTGCACATGTTCCCCGACGATGTCACAAAATCATTTAAGATTTCATTAAAATCGACGGTTGTATCAGCAGGAATTGTTGTGCAAGAACCAGGAACTGTATTCGTACATACGGTCAACGGAACAGCTCTTGCATCATGGCAAAGCGCTATTACACTTCCCTTTTCATCGCAAGATTTCTTGTAATTCGTTTCATTATATATAGAAGCCTTGACGGGACATGAGGCCACAAAGGCATTGAGGACGCTGTCGCAGGCACTGCCAAAATTTTTCAATTCCATGAATTGTTCAATAATGCCTTCACTTACCTTCATTTTAGCTGCATAAGATTTTTCACCGGCCGAACACGAAGCAGAAGTGCCTTCTTCACCATAAACGGAAATACTGATACGCTTCAAGGCCACGGAAGACGTGACTTTACTCGAAAAATCAATATCGACCTTGACGTTTTCAGCACTGGATGAACTACTATTGCTCGCGCCATCCGATGAACTGCTGTTTTGTGCAACAGCATTGCCCTCAATCGCAGCCCCGCTGACATTGTTGTCGGTGCACCCCATTAAAGCGAGAACTCCCGCAGCCATAGTGAATTTAATTACGTTATTCATGAGATTC
>CAMKLO010000125.1 GCA_946413655.1 uncultured Fibrobacter sp.
AGTTTCGTGTTCATCCGTCGATTCCCTTGAGCATCTTGGCGAGTTTTTCGGAGTGAGCGGCAATTTCCTTCGCTTCGTCCTTGATGTTTGTCAGAAGGTCGGCTAGCGTCACGTCTTCGATATCGTCCTTGTCCTTAATCCAAGTTATGTCGAGGCTCGTCTTGTCGCGGGCCAAGAGCTCCTTGACACCATACTTACGCCAACGCCCGGTCGGGTTTTCTTCGCTCCAAGTTTCTTTGCGCTTGGCGATGTTCTTTGCATTGTAACAACTCACAAAATCATCAAGATCGCTGCGTTTCAGGGGTCTTGTCGCAAGCGTGTGTTTGACGCCTGTACGGTAATCATAGAACCAAGTTTCCTTGGTGGGGCATCCCTTGACAAAGAAAAGCACATTTGCCTTCACGCCGTTCGCGTAGAAAATTCCCGTGGGGAGTCTGAGGATTGTGTGGAGGTTGAACTCGGTCAAAAGTTTTTTGCGAAGCGTTTCACCCGCACCATCCGCAAAGAGAACGTTATCCGGCAACACCACGCCCGCACGGCCACCATCCTTGAGCATCAACATCATGTGCTGCAAAAAGTTCAGCTGATTGTTGGTCGTCGTGACAATCAAATCGGTGCGCATGGTGGTAATATCCACGCTACCTGCCGGACGCGTTCCGAAAGGCGGATTCGCCAAAATGACATCCACCAAATGTTCAGGTTCGTGCTCCAAGGAATCAACGCACTTGACAGGAGTCGTATCCGGGCTGACATCGTGCAAGTAAAGGTTCATGCTCGCCAAGGTCACCACCAAAGGCGTGATGTCATTACCGCTAAGAGCCTTTGTCTGCAGGAACTTCAACTTTTCGATATCGTTGCTCTGGCGCTTCATGTAATCGTATGCGGCAAGCAAAAAGCCTCCCGTTCCACAAGCGGGGTCTGCAACGGTTTCCGTAATTTTCGGAGCCACGACATCGACCATGGCGTTAATAAGCGGACGCGGAGTAAAATACTGCCCTGCACCGCTCTTTTTATCTTGTCCGTTCTTTTCAAGAATGCTTTCGTAAATAGCACCCTTGATATCGCCTTCCATGCTGAACCAGTTTTCTTCATCAATCATGTTGATGAGCTTTTTAAGCATGGCGGGCTTTTGAATCTTGTTCTGCGCCTCGGTAAAGATTGCGCCAATCAGGCCGTCTTTGGATTTGAGCGTTTCAAGAATTTTTTCGTATTTCGCCTGCAAATCCGGACCGTCAAGAGAAAGCAAATCTTTCCAGCGGTTGCCCTTGGGAATAGCACTACCCAATCCGTAGGATTCCTTTTCTGCATCCATTTTCAGGAACAACAAGTAAGTCAGCTGGATAATGTAGTCGGTAAAGCCCACGCCGGCCGCCGCCAGCACATCGGCCATATTCCAGACCTTTTTCGTCAATGTTGTTTCGGATTTTACTTCAATCTGTTTTTTCATCTTTCTCTACTGGAACATGAACTTTGTCAGGTTCTGGATTTCGGTATTTATATTTTCGGGGCCGAAGAGTTTTGCCGCCTGTAAGAATAGAGGTTTCTCATACTGCATCAGGATTGGCGCCGAGACGCAACCGTTCTGCACAACATATTGAGCAATCCTCTTAAGCACTTGCTTTTGATCTTCGTTTAACACGCGTTGATTTTGACCGCAATATAATTCAAAAAGGCTGGCAGAAGTGCTTTGCAATGAATAAAGCGACTCTTTTTGCCCCAAAGCGTAACGCACCAACTGTATAAGGTTCGTCAAAAGGCCAACTTCGTCCTTTTCCAGGTCCTTTACTTTTCCGGCCTTCCCCACTTTATTCACGGACAATGTCTTGTAGCAAGTCCAAAGATTCTTTTCGTTCAGCATCGGATTGAACTTTTCGAGTTTGCGCTTCAAATCCGAGAGCATTTCGTAGGTAATGGCAACATCTTCGCTGTTGTAGATAATGCGCAGAGCTTCCACTTCATCACGATTCTGCTCAATAAAATCCTTAAAGATTTCCGCATACTTTTTAGATTCATCAATGCTGAAACCGGAGTAAACTAGACTATCTGTGCCTTCATGCTGAATCTTGATAAAGCCACGATTGATTTCAAGGAGAACCCTGCGAACCTTGACATTGTTGATGACTGCAGAAATCAATTCCCTGCGCTCAATATTAGCGTCGTTGATGTCCTTGTATTCCGGTAAAGGATGCGTCGAGAATTCGTTCTTACCTGTGAGGGCATCATAAATTCGACTTACAAAGAAATACAGGGATGTTGGAGCCAGCAACTTGTTAACTTCGCTCAAATCTTCCTGCTCCGCCTTGTTGTTTATTTTCGAGAGATAACCCGCAAACAAATTCAAGTGCTCATCAGGAACTTCGCCATGGGCCAGGCGTTCCATCAACCTTTCGAGTCCCAAGGTCTTGTGATATTCCGCATCGCTTGTCGCACCCGGAAGTTTCATTTCGTGTTCGGTAACGCCAACGGCATCCACTAAGTAGAAACAATCCTTGCTCGTTCCGTTCGGTGTTGCAAGCTGGAACTTGTCATCGTCCATCGTTCGGCAACCGCGCCCCTTCATCTGCGTGTAAAGTACGGCGGAATTGATATCGCGCATGAACACAAGGACTTCCAAAGGTTTCACATCCGTACCGGTAGCCACAAGCGTCACCGTCACCGCAATGCGAAATTCCTTCTCGTTCCTGAAATCGGAAATCAGCTGATTGGAATTCCCTGCCTTGCATGTAATCTTCTGCACGAACTTTTCGGGGAGTTTGAGCCCCACCTTTTCAAATTCAACAGCAAAGGACTGTTTGATGGCTTCAACGATGTTGTCGGCGTGGCTGTCGGTCTTTGCAAAGAAAAGCGTCTTGGGAATATATTTCCAATTGCGGACAGGGTCATCGCTCAAACGTTCCGGGTAAAGCGACGAATAAATGGCTTGCTTAAAGGAGTCAACTACGAGCCTAATCTGTGCCGGGTTCACGACACTGCGGTCTAATTCGGTACTTTCGTACTTTTGGTCCTCTTTCTGAATTTTCTTTTGCTTGGAACCATCCAAGAGCGTAATGCGCTCTACGTGTTCGCCCTGACCGATTGTCCCGCCCTGCGAACTGACTAGGGTCTTGATGCGGAATACGCGCGGGGGTACGTTCACGCCATCGCGGATAGAATCTTCGAGGGTGTACTCCACCACCGTATTCTTGTTGAAGAACGCATATGCCTCTTCTGTCGGAGTCGCAGTCAATCCAACGACACGAGCCGTATTGAAATAATCGAGCACCTGTTTCCATTTGCCATAAATGGAGCGATGACATTCATCCACAATAATCAAATCAAAGGCATCTCTTGCAACCTTCAAATCTTGCGGAAGTTCAATGCTTACGGAGGACTGATCGTTTGTGGAGTCACCATCAAGTTCCGATTCGTCATCGTCGGTATCAACAAAGGTTTGCCCGGTCAAAACAGCATAAAGACGCTGGATGGTAGATATCACCACATGGGACTTTTCGATATCCTTCACGTTGTGGAGACGCTGAACGACATACTCATCGCTAAACGGAATCCCTGTTTCCGTAAGCTTGTATGTCCCGAACTCGCCTTCGGCTTGTTTGCCAAGGTTGTTGCGGTCCACCAGGAACAAGACTTTTTTAGCCGGGGTATAATTGAGCAGACGATACGCCGCTGTACATGCGGTGAATGTTTTACCAGCACCCGTTGCAAGGACAATCAAAGCCTTTTTCTTGCCATGCTTAAAGCTCAGTTCCAAGTTGCAAATTGCATCGTACTGGCATTGGCGCAAACCCGCTTTGGCCTTCGTCTGCACTGCGGGGACTGCAGGCATTTTTGCAAATTCAGATTTAAGTTCCGCACGAATTGCGACTTCTTTCGGCGTGAACATCTTTTTAAGTTCAAGGAACTCCAGAGGCTCTCCAGCAGCAAAATCCCTTCGGTCGCAGAACAGCAGCTTGTCTCCATTGCTCATGAAAAGGAATGGCAAAGGTTTTGTCCATGTTTGGTACCAAGGAAGCGCCCCTGCGGAATACTTCGCCGTTTGTTCTGCAACGTGCATCCCCAAAGAGTTCTCTGCACGTTTAGCCTCAAGAACACCAATAGCCTTTCCATCTAGGAAAAGCAGATAATCAGCTTCGTTATTTCCTTTAGTTAAGGCCTCGGTAACCGCCTGTGCATGCGGAACGTCCAAATACTCAGAACGCGGAACAACTGCCCAGCCGGCTGCGGCGAGCATTTCATCTATCAAAACGCGAGCTTGTTCTTCGGGCTTTAATTCATCCATGAATTTCTAAACCCTAAAATAACATATTTTCTAAAAATAGGAGATGCCCGCCTACGCGGGCATGACAAAAAAGCGGGGATGAAAGTAAAAAGGCGCCCCCCGCACTAATGCGAGGAGCGCCTTTTATAAGAGGATGTTTCCGCCGGAGGCGGGGATGACAAGTGTGTGTTGGGGGTTCCCTCCAAAAAAATAAAGTTCACTTCGGCGGTTCGGCAGGCTCACCGACCTTCGTGAACTTTATCTTCTTTTGTCTCTAGTAGTTATTCCTAACCACTAACCACCAACCACTAATCACTAATACCTATAGTGATCCGCTTTGTACGGGCCTTCGACCGGCACGCCGATGTAGTCGGCCTGGGCCTTGGTGAGGGTCGTCAGGTGGACGCCGAGCTTTTCGAGGTGGAGGCGTGCGACCTTTTCGTCGAGGATCTTCGGGAGCGTATAGACGACGCCGCTTTCGTACTTGATGCCGGCGACGGTCTGCTTACCCTGAGCATTGAGCCAGAGGTCAATCTGGGCGATGGTCTGGTTCGTGAAGCTTGCACTCATCACGAAGCTCGGGTGACCGGTGGCGCAGCCGAGGTTCAGCAAGCGGCCTTCGGCGAGCACGAGGATGCTGTGGCCGTCGGGGAAAATCCATTCGTCG
>CAMKLO010000126.1 GCA_946413655.1 uncultured Fibrobacter sp.
GCAATCTGGTCGCTCATCTTGTTTGCGACAACATAACTCATCATGCCGCCCATCGAAAAGCCGGAAACATAAACGCGCTTTTTGTCGATGCCGTACTTGCTGTTCATCTCGTTGATGATGGCCTTGATGAAATTGAGGTCCTTGTCTCCACCGGTGTCCCAGGCCTTGTTTTGACCGTTCGGGAACACGACTACAAAACGGCCCGTATCGGCAACTGGTTCCCACTTAGCCGCATTTTTCTGGTAGGCCGCATCCTGATTGTAACCGTGCATTTGGATAATCAACGGACGGTTTTTCTCGATGTTCTTAGGCGCATAGACAAGCATGTTACGGCTCGTACCGTTGACATTAATGTTGTCTGCAACGGCAACTCCCGTAAGGCCCATCAAGGCAATGGATGATGAAACAAGAATGTTTTTGAGTTTATTTTTACCAAACATACCTTACCCCTTTAAAGTAAAACACAACATCCACCCAAATAGAAAATACTTTCAGGCTTTTAAAACTTCGCAAGCGCTCATTTATTTTTCGTTGCGTTTTGTCAAGAGAGAGACAAGGGAGGAACCGTCCCATTCGCGGACCATGCTCACATAAGTGCTAATGCACTAAGTAATCAAAGACTCGGAAGCGGGCATGACAACATTAGGAAATAGAAGGGGTGTTTAGGGAACACAAGAACGGCTAGAAAATGGATGTCCGTAAGCTGCGCTTCCGACATCCGCTTTCTAGCCTTGGGGGTGTTTAGAGAACACAGAAACGGCTTGGATATACCTGCCGGAAAGCAAGCTTTCCGCAGGTGCATCCAAGCCTTGGGGTGTTTGCAGAACACAAAAGCGGGCCGGATATACACGCTTAAAAATACTTGCGTATTCCAGCGTGTGCATCCGGCCCTTGGGGGTGTTTGAGGATTTTTAATAAATTACTTAGTGACGGAAATGCGGAGGGTGTGGCCGCCGTTGACGGACTTCACGAAATAGATTCCGCTCTGCTTCACAAGCGCATCGACTTTAGTGCGAACGTCGAAGGAGTTTGCAGCATCGATGCGTCCGACAAATGCTCCATTCATACTATAGACGCCATAAGTTCTAGATGCATCCATGCCATAGCGCATTCCGCTAATCTTTGTCGTTTCGCATTTGTTGAGGCAGAATTCCATCCAATCAACATTTACGTTGTTGCCAACAATTTCCAGTTTGAGTGCATGTTCGCCTTTTTCAATTTCCTTTGTCTTGGCAGAAACAGTACTGTAAGTGGACCAGTCATTTTCCGAATTCTGCTTAGCAATAATATCGTCCGTAACGGCCTTCCCATCGATATAGAGCTTGACGCCCGCATTTTCGGAAGGTGTTGCCATGTTCACTTTCACTTCGTAAGCGCCCGTTTCAGCGAAATTCACTGTATAACGTAACCATTCGCCTTCAGCAGTGTAGCCAATTGCATAGCCCTTGGACTTGTCGGCGGAATCGAGCTGTACGATATCGACCGGATCTTCGCGGTAGGCCTTGCCCTGGTTTTCGCCATCGGAATCGTAGTAGGCACGGTTCGATTTGCCCACATCGTAATTTTCCGCTTCGACCTTGCCCGGAATCTTCGCGGCAACGTCTTTGTACGGAGTCGGAGGAGTCGTGTCCTGCGTACCGCCCAGATAAATTTCATCCTTGTAGTCGGTACCGACCTTGAACCAGTCAAAGTCCACATAGCCGCCTGCCTGCTTGGTCGCAAAGTTGAAGAGGCCCCAGCGTACACCCACGAACATGTGGAGGTCGTAATTGAGCTTTACGTCATTACCAATCTTTGTCCAAGTGTTACCATCGGTGCTGTAGTAGAAGTATGCAGTACCGCGATCAATGGGCAAGTCGAAATCGATTCGTAGATAAACCTTGGAATCCGAAAGATTTTCGCTTTTGACAAGACTCTCGCGATCCTTGTTTCCGCTGTACATCACCACCTTGTAATTGCCACCGTCTTTTGCAAGAGCGACAAAGCCCTTGTCATCTTGCAATGCAACAAGGCCAGCCATGTCGCCATCCTTCATGCCCTTGCCATCCACAAGCGTTCTGCCGGAGCTCTTGGGGCCAAAGGAACGCTGCGTAAGCGTGTTCTTCGCATTGACAATGCGGCTATCGGTACGGCTCGTGGTAATGCGCAAGAATCCCGGATTTGCCGTCAAGGACCAGTTCTTGTTATCCGGGTTGTGGTTCCATTGCCATTCCAGCGGGAGCACATCGGAATCAAAATCGTCAGAAGTCACCATGCCGTATCCCGGCAGCGGAGATTCCGGCAAGTCAATCGTCGCAGGAGCCTTGGAACCACTCGTGGGCACTGGCCAGCCGTCCTTCCATTCCATCGGAACTAGGTGCGACATACGTCCAACCGGGCCGGAATCGCGGAACAAGAGGGCATACCACTTGCCATCCGGCGTATCGAAAATGCCACCCTGCGCAACACCGTTATCGGACAAGAAATATCTTCCACTAAATCCCGAGAGCAGGTTCTTGGAACGATACACAATTTCGCTACGGCTCTTGCCAGCCGGCCAAGAAATTGTGAACAAATAATATTCGCCATTGACTTTTTCCATGTGCGAACCTTCTTGTTGCACATAGTAATTGTTGGTACCAGTCACCTGGTTCACGCTCACGCCGCCGAGTTTACCGCTCTTGCCGCCTGCCTTCACGCCGCTTGCGTCGTCGTTCAACTGCACATAGCTAATCTGGTCGCCACTGCCATAAAACACCCAGACGGTTCCATCGTCATCGAAGAACAGCGACGGGTCGTGATAGAAAGGCAACTGCACTTCGCTCCACGGGCCGGCTTCGACATCGGCGGTCTTGTACAAATGAGTTCTATTCGTCGTATAGGAAGGCGTCAAGACGTAGAAAAACCCCTTGTGATAGCGGATGCTCGACGCCCAGGAACCCTTACCGTAAGCATCCTGGCCGCCATTCAAGCTGATGTTATTGCCGTTCGAAAGAGTCTGGTAAGCATAACCCACCGTGCGCCACTGCGCCAAATCCGTACTCTTGAAAACGGGCACGCCCGGTGCAAAATGCATGGTCGTCGTAACCATATAATATGCATCGTCAACGCGGACAATAGACGGGTCCGGGCTATCGACGTACATAATCGGGTTATTGACCTTCACGGCAAAACAATTCACAACAGCCGCCGCCAAAACCGTAAACGCGGCAGATTTTGCCATTTTACTAAACAATCCCATAGACACTCCTTTTCCAACCTAACATGGATAAGTTCTATACCCCTAATCTACCCCATTAATATGTTTTTTATCCCTGAAACCACATGGTTTTTATGGATTTTTTGTCAATAGGTTAGCTTTCGTTTACAAAACGTGATGAAAAATTCTCAACGCTTTATTTTTTTTCTCAACACCATTTCTCAACACCCAAGGCATACCCATCTATATTTTGTTTAGGTCTGGCACAAAATGGGGTTTGGTTGGACCGGGCGAACAAACGTGTTTGGAATGTTCAACAATACAAAAGGAGTCGCTATGACCATGTTCAAATCCATGGCATTTGCAGGATCAATTGCCGCCATGAGCACGCTTTCATTCGCGTGGAGTATCAGTGGCAACGTTGTTTCAGCCGGTTCAGGCAGAGCACTTTCCGGTGTCAAGATTACATCTTTCAACTATGCGGGTGTAGAATCCACAAGCGCCGAAGATGGCTCTTTCACAATTTCCAATGATGGTACCGAAGCTTTGCGAAACGTCAAGATTGCAAAAGCATCTGTCCAATTCAACCGCAACCTCATCACCATTTCTGGCGTCAAGGCCCAGACCATGACCGTTTCTGTCATGGATGCTCTCGGCAAAGTAGCCTTCTCCAAGACGGAACACAATGTCATGGGCTCCATGATTGTTGACCTGAACAAGAGCTCCGCCAAGGGCGCCAAGTTCCTCCGCATCAACGCAGACGGAAGCCGCGGCACCTACCAGCTCGGCAAGACAGTGACCCTCCTCAAGGAAGGCGACCCGCTGCCGTTCTTGCAGTTCGCATTGGATGGTTACCAGAACGCCACCTACCAGGCCAAGGCCGAAGTCGAAACTGGCGTCCAGGTCAAGATGACAAGAGGCTCTCAACAGCCCACTTCCAGCGAAGCGGTTAAGCCAGAAAGCTCCGCTTCTACGCCGGAAAGCTCCGCTTCTACGCCGGAAAGCTCCGCCACGGCAGAATCCTCTTCTTCTGCTGAAATACAACAAGTCATCGTTGACTGCGCCGGCAAGACAGCAAAGCCCGAAGATAAGAAAAACATGTCCGTGACCGTTGATGGCAAGAAGCGCACCTTCATCATGCACATTCCGAGTGCCTACAAGGGCGACAAGCCCGTACCGCTCGTTATTGACTACCACCCGATTGGCGGTTCTGGCAAAGGCGAATTTGGAAGTTCTCCATATAAAGCCAAGACTGACCCCGAAGGCGTAATCACGCTTTATCCGGACGGCACTGGCAAACCGGGTGGAATGGGTAACGGCTGGAACGTCGGCCCCTGCTGCTCCAACGACGACGACGTCAAGTTCTCTTACGCAATGATCGACAAGCTCAAAGAAATCGCCTGTATCGACCCGCAGCGTATCTACGCAACCGGTTTCTCGATGGGTGGCGGTATGAGTAACCACGTGGCTTGCATGATGTCCGATGTCTTCGCCGCAGTTGCTCCGGCAGCTATGGACTTGAACAAGACCAACAGCGCCGCTTGCAAGATGTC
>CAMKLO010000127.1 GCA_946413655.1 uncultured Fibrobacter sp.
TCCTGCACCTTCATGTTGAAATCGGAATTTTTAATTTGCTGGGCGGATTCCTGACCCTTGCTTTCAGCCATTTTCACGGCGGCATCGTTAGCGTCCTTGCTGCTCACGACCCCGCTCCAGATATCGGCGGATTTGGAATCCACATAGGCTTTGGCCGATTTTTCGTCCATGCCCGCTTTCATCGCCTGGCCTACAGCCTCCTGATAAGCTTTAGCGTAAGCCCCATTGTACGTTGCGAGATAAGCCTTGGAATAGGCTGCAGCCCCGGCAATATCGCTCAAAGGTTGCTGAATTCGCCCAAGGTCAATCGAAATAGGGTCATTAATCTTGGTAATGCCTGCCGACAAGCTCACCGTCGGGAGGAATCGGGCAAAAGCTTCGTTTTCACCACTTTCGGCTATATCCACTTTCGCCTTTTCGGCCTTGATCTTCGAATTGTTGGCCATAGCCATGTCCAACGCATCTTGTAAAGAAAGCGAGGTCGCGTTCGCAGCCATGCTGCCACAAAGAATGAATGCAAAGTACCTTTTCATAGCTATGTTAATAATACTAAAAGATATCAAAAACCGCAATTCCAAAACGACGCTTATTTTACATTCCATGAAAAAAGTTCCGACAAAATGTCGGAACTTTTGGTTTATTATTCAAATTTGGCTTTTTTACTTGCCTGGAGTCGGCGCTGCCGCTTCCCAAACGGCGTAGCCATAACCCATCGTGGTGAAGTCCTTACGGTTAAGGCTCTTGCCCTTACCATCGGCTTCGTACAAATTCGGCCAGCGGTCGCTATAAAGCGTTGCGTCCGAAATTTCATAGAACCACTGCTTGATTCCGTTTTTCTCCATGAAGGAGTAAGGCTTCTTGATAGCAATCGTTTCACCGCGGTTCGAGAGTTTACCTGCATAGAAGCGGATAGGAACCGATTCGGCAATGCTGAAGCGAGCGCGAAGCAAAGCTTCTTTACTGCTAAGGGAATCGCCGAACAAGACCATCTTTCCACCAGCAGGGATTACATCACCCGCCTTGAATTCCATATTCACACCTTCGATTTTCCAGCCCTGCGGAGTGTTATTGACACTCTCGACCAAAGTCACATTTTCCGTTCCTTTGTTCACAAGTTCAAGGAATTCCACATCATTAAGGTCCTGTTCGTTTTCGTGGTAATGGATTTCGCTAATGAAAATCGGGCCAGCCTTCAAAGCCGAGTTAGCCTGGCCTTTCGTTTCCGAGGCCATAGCCCCCTGGGCCGTGGTTCCGCCAGGCAAATCGACTACACCGCTCGACTGTTTACCAGCCGCAATCATCAGGCTAGTTTCCTTGCCCGTGCGAGTTCCCGCAGCGACTTCGTACAGATAGACTTCATCGCCATTGTCGCTCAAGTAAAGGCCTTCACCGAATACGGCATCGGACGATTCAAGAACGAGGAAGCCCTTGGCAGGAACAACCGTATTGGCTCCGCCCACAGTCCACTTCTTGTCCTTACGCTTGGATTCGAGTTCCCAGCCCTTGACATCGACAGGAGCGTCGCCATAGTTGTAGATTTCGACCCAACCGTCAGAAACACCAAGATCGTAAGGCTTGATTTCGTTCAGGCGAATTGTAGTAGCATCGAGAACCTTGTCGTCACCCACGCACGGATTGCCGTTTTCAATAGCGCTCGGCCCCCAGGAATTGGCGCTGGCTTCGCTGCCCGAGCCCTTATACACAAGAGTACGGCCCTTGCCATCTGCAAGGCTTGGCCAAGGCGGTTCGTTACTGAATGCGGCGCTCACGTCACCTTCGCCCTTGAGCTTGACTTCGACAACATCGCCTTCGTTTACGAGCTTTGCAACAACCCCAGTCTTGGGGTCGTTATCCCACGGACCATAAACTTTACAACTTGCCGGCAAGCTCGGATAAGTCTGCTTGAACAAATTCACATCGTTCGTGACAATAACGTATTGCCCTTTCTTCAAAGAACCCGGAGGGAACGAGAAGGACACGGCGCCATCCAAGCGAAGATTATTGCCCAGCATATCATTGATATCCGGGCCACTCTTGATATAAACTTCAACCCATTCCAACGCAGAACCGTTCGCGGCGTTGTACATAATTTCAGAAACGCCCATATAGGTCGCATCAGCATTCAGAACAGTATCTTCAGGATTCGAACTGGACGTAGGGGCGGGGCCAGCCGCAGATGAAGTCGGCACTACAGCCGAAGAAGGAGTCGGGTTGTCAACACTGCTGCTCGCTGGCGGCACAGCATCAGAAGAACCAGGAGCAACAACCGCAGAGCTAGTGGGCCCCGGAGCCGGAGGAGTGATAGGACTTTCGTCGTCAGAGCAGGCAGAGAACATACCCATTACAGAGACACAAGTGCCAACTGCAAGCCATTTTTTGGTATTCATAAGCGCCTTCCTTTTTTTTAAATTTTTTGATCTTATCTATCTAAATCTATATTAAAAATTCCCCGCAAGACGAGTCCAATATGGACTTTTGAAACGTCGCGGATTTTCATAAACACGCTTCCATTCCGCAGCCGCATTTCCGAACTTAGAGAATGCAGAATGCTTCAAGTTCAAAGCACGTATCAAGTCGAACATCCAGTACGGCATCTGGGCTGCCGGGCATTTGAGTTCCAGCACGGCATCGGCACCTGGCTGGAAAAATCGAGGGATTCCGGTAGAATGCATGTAGTGCGGATCCACCGTATAATCAAATCCGTTCTCTTCGCGGAAACGCATACCTGTGTCGATCGTCACACGGGAATACTCCTCACGGAGGCCGAACCAGGCGCGGCGTTTGTACTGCGTCAAGAGTCGCGGATGCGCGTGATGGACTTCGGTCTTGTACAAGAAATCCTTGAGGTACATGCGGTCTTTATCGCTCTTGCACGGCCATTCTTCCGGTTTCATGTTCCAGACTTCGCCGGGATTGATTCCCTTGATGGTCGCACGGCTCTTGTAGCATATGTTACGGATTTTACGCTTGACTTCAAAGTGGAACGTACCGTCCTGTGCCGGATGCTCGCCGTAAGTGCGGATACGCATGTTGAAACGGTCCAAAAGCTGTTTCTTTTTCCAGCCAAGGAACGTCCATGTCGGAGAATCCAGGTAAAGGTTCGTAATCCAGTAGAATCCACCCGGTGTAATTTTGGAATAATAGTCTTCTTCGCAGTACGGAGCGAGAAAAGCACCTATCCGGTCCGCCCATGCGACGGGAATATGGTACTTGAGCTCGAAACGCTCGAGAAGGCTAAATCCGCGGGCCTCGGCCATAAACTACCTGATTCCTTCACGAAGATGGTTTGCGACATCCTGACGGGCAAGGCCCCCAGCGTAATCGAGCAGGGACAGGTAGCGGGCGAAAATATCGTATTCGAGTTTTGCAGCCTTCAAGTCGCTTTCGAGAGCGCTTTCGCGGGCGCGCAGGAGCAACAGCGGGTCCGAACCCGCATTGCGTGCAAACTGTTCCATGAAGCCGCTGGCGTTCACTTGTTCGGCATAGTCCTTCAAGACCTTCCACTGGCCTATGAGGGCAAGCACTTCTTCAGTGAGGCGGGCAACCTTCTGGTTCACTTCGCGCACATCGTCCAAGTACTTGCTTTCGGCATCGAGAACGGCAACCTGTTCACGGAGTGTGGCGTCCTTGTTGCTGTCGAAGAACGGCAGACGGATGGCGAGGTTCACAAAGAACTTGTCCGAAGTCTTGCGGTCGTCAGTTTCAGGGACAAGGGCTCTCATGGAATATCCCTGGACCTTTTTAGTATCCCATCTACTACATTCACCATTAATATACTGGCCAATGCACCCACCAGATTTTTCTTCAAATTCATTTTTGAACTTGCCATATTTTTCTTTAATGACATCATTATAGTCCAAGTCCTTGTACTTTTCCATCAAGGATTCAATCTGGAGCGAGTAGCCGATACCGAGATGAGAAATGTAGTTGCGGTCCTTGCTGGCATCTTGCTTCGCCTTGGAAACATCGGAGTCACGTTTGCCCTTCGCGAGAGCCACCAGCGGGAAGTTTTCATCGACGTTCACGCCGTCCTTCAGGAACTCGGCAAGTTCGTCCATCGTCGGGATAAAGTTGGTATCAAGGTCAACACCTTCGAAGTCCGGCACCCAAATTCTAAGCTTGAGTTCGGCATCGCGGAGCGCCGTGCTGTCCGAAAGGATGCTCGACTTGAGCGATGCGTTCTTTTCGAGCGAGGTCATCAAGTCTTCGGCATTGAACGAAGCGGAGCCCGACTTGAGGTGGAGCACCTCGATACGGTCGCTGTTCACCTGCAGAAGCTGCTTGTTAATCTCGTTTATCTTCTTGCGCAACACATAGCGCACACCGCGTTCGTAACGGTCGTAAAGAAGTAAGGAACGTTCAACGGCGAAAGTTGCCTGCTGGTAGTTCTTGACGGCTTCGAAATGTTCCTTGTCTGCAGCACGTTCGCCAAAGGCCTGCGGCGTCACGCGGAGTTCAAAATCATGCTTGGCAAAGCTGAAACCGTCCAACTGGTAACGGAGCTCAATTTTGTCCCAAAGCTTGAGGTTACGGTCGGTGGCGGTCGCCTCGGCACGTTTTTCGGCAGCCTGATATCTCGGATCATCCTTGGCAGATTCGACAAGGCGTTCCCAAGTAAGCGGACTAGCAATGGCGGCTGCAGTGAGCGCAAGCGATATTAACGATACAGTTTTCATT
>CAMKLO010000128.1 GCA_946413655.1 uncultured Fibrobacter sp.
ACATCTTTGAGCAAGTGGCAGAATTCGAGAGACTGATTACGGGACTGAAGTTTGGCTAAAAGGCTATTCATCTCGCACCTCCCAGTGACCACCACGATCTCCGCCAATACGAGAAATGCGCCCAGACTTTGCGAGACTTTTCAATTGCCATTTTACGCCGTCTGCAGTTATTCCACAAATTTCTGATAACTCAAACCTAGTCACATTAGGATTGTTTGATATCGCATCAAGTATTTTCTGGGTAGTTTTCTGGGTAGTTTTCTGGGTAGTTTTCGAGTCTTCATTCTGACCACTTTTCTGACCACCAGCCTCATTTTCCGCATCAAACGAATAATTTTCGTTCAGCGGTTGAATGATGCGAAAAACATCATCTTCAAAAAATTCAGGTTCAACACCGGAATAAAGCTTCCCGTACTTGAACATTTTCCGGGCACCAGAACCGATTCCTGTTCGCATTTCCCAGTCAGGAATCTGAATCAGCATACGATATTGCGACCAGTTCAATTGGGAACGCAGTGCGTTCCCAATTGGCTTCCAGTACATCTAGACACGACAAAAATCAATGTTCCTAACTGCATTTTTTATTTCTTTATTCGCTTGGATTTTTTCACGAGTTCTTTGGCCTCGTTGATTTCGCTGACCAGTTGCTCGGTGGTGGGCAGATATAACTTATACTCACTAGCAAGGATAGTCTTATTGTCTTCGGGCAACGTCATTTTCACTACAGAATCATTCTTGCCCGCACACAGAAGAATGCCGATAGTCGGATTTTCGTCTGGAAGTTTCTCGATGCGGTCATGATAATTCACGTACATCTGTAGCTGGCCGAGGTCCTGATGCGTGATTTTGTCCGTCTTGATTTCAATAACCACAAAACAGCGAAGCAGCCTATTGTAAAGAACGAGGTCAATGAAGAATTCATCGTCTTCGAGCATAATCCGCTTCTGCCGGGCAACAAAGGCAAATCCCTTACCCAGTTCGAGCAGGAAATCAGTAATATGCGAAATAATCGCACCTTCCAGATCGGTTTCATAAAAGGCCGAATTCATTTTTAACCCAACAAATTCCAAAATCATCGGATCCTTGATGACCTCTTGCGGAGTTTCGGGGATGCGCTCCTTGCGAGCGACCGCCAGTACGGATTCCTTGTCGTTGCTGAGCAAAAGGCGTTCGTATAGCTGGCTGTTGATTTGGCGTTCGAGTTCGCGGCCATTCCAAGAATTGTTTACCGCTTCTAGTTCGTAATATTCGCGTTTTTCGGGGTCAGAAATAGCAATAAGCATCTTATATTGAGACCAGTTCAATTGCGTCCGCACTGCGGACGCAATTGGATACAATAGGAAAAATTGACGAGCACGCTCAATTTGTCGAATACCAAATCCACTACCATACTCCGCTTCCAGCTTTTCAGCAAGCGATTTCACGATATACGCCCCATAATCGGCACGCTTCTTGCCATGCTGTTCTTCTTCGAAAATACGCTTGCCAAGTTTCCAGTACATCTGGACACGACAGAAATCAACGCTCCTGACCGCATTTTCCCGAGCACTCTCGATGATTTGCTTGGCATCTTGGATCAGCTTCGTAGAGACAACTTCTTTAACCATATTAGCCTCCATTTAGCCGCAAAAAAAACGGCTAGTTAACGTTTGAGGCGTTCTTGCAAAAACGATAAGCCGATTTAACGCAAAAACGCACCTCGCCTTAAAACAGCGAGATGCGTTCAGCGGTAATGTATCAAAATCTCTAAGAGCTGGCAAGGGGTATAACGAAATTTTACATAACCACTGGGGTTATTCGTATTTCAATACTACGAGCAACAATGACCTTGTGGGAACTCTTGATTTGAACCTGTCGGAATTTCCGACTGGTTTGCCCGAATTTGTAATTTGCAAAAAATGCAAAATGGTATACTGAAGAGAAATAAAATCAAACAAGTTTGATTTTGCTTCGTTCGCCTTGCATGCTTTTCCGCCTACAAGCATAAAAAGACGGGGCATTCGGATTTACATTTTTTAGCTAGCAAGGAATCCTTACATACTGAGATTACTTCCGAATCATATCCTTTTAGTTCTTTCTAGCAGAAATACGATATTTCGTTGAAATGAGCAATCCATTTCACAACAACATCCTCATAACGTGCTTCAATAATCCGAAGAATATTTTGCAAGACATGTACCGGTTCCAGAGGAACACCTTCGTTGGACCAGAAATAAACCCAGAAAGATCCTATCTTAAAGATTTGCGGCATTGCTGAACCCACCTTTCTGAGAAAATTCCATTATCAAATGAGCCGTAGATTCAATCACCTTCTTATAGCGATTGATTTCCTCATCTGAAAAACCGAATATATCTTCCCATGTATAGGAGGGTAAATAGCATGTCGCCCGATGGAAGCCGTCTTTTGCGTCGGGCTTTTCGATGTACACCTTAACGCGGCCGTCCTTGCCCATTTCAGAATGGACAATTTCCGCGTTATCGTCAAGTGTCATGAAGGGGTACATCATATTGCTTAATGGCAATATAACATTTTCAGGCCTTGTTTGGCTACTACTCATCTTTCCTCCCTCCGCCTACATGCATAAAAAGGCGGGGCTTTAATTGTTTTGCTTCGTGCGCGAAACGCAACTCTCTACACACTTGTGCACTGAACATAAATTACTAGATGGCGATTGTCAAGAGGTTTTGACAAATTATTTCAAAAGTCCTTTCTTGAACGTATCGTAGAATACAAACATTTTTTCTGTTTTACTGAATTTGACATGGATATACTTATAATCTTTGGATATCCTATCAACAACGCCTTTGCCTAGTTGCTTGTGCGTAACAATAGAACCAGCCTTGATGCGTGAATATAAAGCCCGCCTTTCAGCAGCCATCGCAACTTCAGGTGAAACATTCTCGTTTCCAGTATAATCTTCACCATGCTCTACAGCCATCATTGAACGCTGTTGTCCATAGAACAATTCCTCGTACTCTTTGCGACGAAGCACTGTATCAAAACCGCCGACATCGTCTCCAGCGTGGAGGTCAAGGCCGGTATAGCTCAGGCTAGAATCTTCGTAACGCTTGAAGCTGAAGATTGCTTCGTTCATCAAGCTGGCGTTGAATACATTGAGCGAACACAGTAATTCAAAATCCTTGACTTCAAGGCCCGTGACCTTCTTGAAAAGTCCCGGTTCTAGCTGAGTAATCACATCTTTTAGGCATCGTTCGCGGTAATCCGTTAGGTACATGAATACGGGAACACGCGTCGCAAACTTGATAAGTTTTTCTTGAATTTGTTTGCGCTTCGCCTTGAATTCTTTTTCTTCTTCGGTAAGTTCCCGTTTCTGCTTTGGAGTCAACGGACCATCTTTAGTTTTTGCTTTCTTGACTTTCTCCGATTTATTGATAATCGTTTCGATATCTGAATTAAGACTACGGAACCCTTCAATACGCATCAGAGCTTCCATCGCGTCAGGATTGTCCATCAATCGCTTAAGAGTGTCGTTATCAACATTCACAAGCAATGCGGATTCCCAACGGCGAGCCAAAAGTGTTGCAGAAGTTCCCGACATTGCAATATCGAGAATCGCCTCTGCGTTCAGTTGCATCATGGCGGAGCCGTCATAAGCAAGCACCGGCAGGAACTTCGTAAATTCGGCAACGCGCTTTTCAAGCAGGGGGAGGCTTCCCCCGCCAAATCAATCAGTTATTCCTTTCGGGCATTATTTTTGCAGTTTCATACCCGCGGGGCTTGAATTTTATTAGTTTTCGGGTATGGAACTTCGAGTTTTGCGGTATTTTCTGGAGGCGGCGCGGTTGGGGAATGTCTCGCGCGCGGCGGATAATCTTTGCGTGACGCAGCCGACGGTGAGTCGCCAGCTCAAGGAGCTGGAGGAGGAGCTGGGCGAGAAGCTTTTCGAGCGCACGAACTACGCGATTCGGCTGACGCCTGCGGGGGAACTCTTGCGGGAGCGTGCGGAGGATATCCTTTCGATGGCGGACAGGACGGTGCAGGATTTCAAGTCGCTGAAGGAAGACGAGGTGGTGGGTGAAATCGCCATTGCCTGCGCGGAATCGCGGAACGTGAACTTTCTTTCGAAGTGCATCGGGATTCTCCGGGACGACTATCCGAAGATTAAGTACAACTTATATTCGGGCGACAGCGAGCGCGCCCTGGAAAAGCTGGACAAGGGCATTTTCGATTTCGCGGTGGTTGTAGACAACGTTGACTTGGAAAAATACAACTGCCTTGCGGTGCGTTCGGTGGACCGCTGGGGAGTGGCGATGCGTCGCGACGACCCTTTGGCCAAGCGGGATTTCATCGAGCCGAAGGACTTGCTCGACAAGCCGCTGATGGCGTCGCGCCAGGCGATGGTGGCGGATTTGCCGAAATGGTTCGGCGACGATATTTCGAGGCTGAACGTGATTGTGGGGCTGGATCTTTCGTACAACGGTTCGGTGCTTGCGAAGGAGGGCACGGGCTACCTGCTCACTTTCGACGGCCTTGTGGATACGAGCCGCAGTTCGCGCCTGTGCTTCAGGCCGCTCATGCCCGAGCTCACCACCAACATGTATATCATTTGGCGGCGGGGCCAGCAGTTCACGCGGGCGGGCGAACTTTTCCTCGATACGCTCCGGCACGTGCTGGGGGAATA
>CAMKLO010000129.1 GCA_946413655.1 uncultured Fibrobacter sp.
GTTTACCTCAAACCCCGCGGCACACCGCCACGGGCACTAAATTTTCGGCGGTAAAGATAGAAAAATCCTTCCCAACACGCTCAGCATATTTCCCCAATTCATAAAGATTCAACTTAATCTTTGGAGGATTTTTGTAAGGATTAACCTATTTCATCCTACCTGACAATTACTTTTTGCGAGACCCCGTTCATCTTTATAAAATATGTTCCCGGAGTCTTCACTGTTTTTACAAGATGGCCAAGAGCGTCGTAAATGACTTGTCGCGAACCACTCCTAACCATATCATGCGCAAACTTAGAACGAACTATCGTTGTAGAAGTGTCAATTTCAGCAGTGTCAATAGGCGTCGGCATTTTGGAGAATTCACAAAAACCGGCAAACCCAGGAAACGCCCCACAAAGTTCCCAAACACCTCTGTCTTCAACAGAGTCATTGAACGTGTTCAATTTTTTCACAAAATCTTCACTTGAAAATTCAGCAGTCTTTAAATCAAATACATTTATCAAACTCTTGGCCGAATCGTTATTCAAAACAGCGTATTTAAGATCTTTCAAAGTTTCAACATTAACATAGGCATCCTTTACGTCAAATACTGCAGATGTAACTTTAGCAGCAATTACGGCAACACCGTTTTCTCCCGAAATCGAATAAGGAGACACATATACATTCTGAATACAAACAGAGTCTGCCAAAGAAAAACCAAAAATTCCCCCAGCAAAGCTTCTTTTATTTTCAGCCTTTGATTCAATATTTCCCAAATTAAAAGCATCCGTCACCGAAGAACGAGATGAGCCCACAATGCCCCCCACTATAGCCCAAGGAACACCAGTACTACTACTTGAAGCATTTACCCGATGGACATTGACCTGAATATTACCATAATTGCCGCACCTTTTTAGAGAGCCCATAGAGAATCCACTCACGCCTCCAACATAGGCATCGATGTCTCTATTCCCCCCTGTATTTTTATCTGTAGCCACATCAACAGTAATATTACCTGTATTGACAACTCCTTCAAGAAGACCTTCTACGCCACCAGAAATTCCACCAACATAAACATAAGAGGTCGAAGCAAATTCGCCCTTGTTTGTAACAAATCCATTATTTACAACATTCAAAATTTTGCCATAATTATAGCCGGCAATTCCTCCAATATAAGCCTCAAGCCCCATATCAAGATTCACATTATTTACCGAATTTGAGATCACTCCCTTACTGAAATTTGTCCCAACAAGTCCTCCAATATTTTCCGCAAAAACCTTTCCCCTAGATGTGATTTTCCCGGATGTCGTACAATTGTCAATAACACCATGATTACGCGCGGCTATAGTACCGATAGTTATCTTTTCACATTCACCGACAATGCAGCCACTATACCCAGTGACATTTATATCAACATTCACAAGGTTCAGATTTTTAACCACGCCCTGAACGCCAACAACCTTGAAGAACCCAGCAAAAATCGTATTAATTTTCAATCCATAAACACTATGACCTTGACCATCAAAAATTCCCTCATATGATCTCAGTCCGCCCTCCTTGTAAGAAGGCAACGGGGAGCCAATGGGTATCCAGTTTTTCGATGAAACCGAAAGCGAATCGCTTCCTAAAATAATATCACTTTCTAAAAGTGCATTTATAGAGGAATCACCTTCAGCAACCTTTTCAGCAAACCAAGCAAGTTCTTCGGGAGAATTAATTACATAATATTTCACACCACCAACATCCTTAATGGAAGCCTCCTTGGTGGAACCATCCCATTCGGCGAAAACAAACCCAGCAATAAGCAACAACCAAATTATGATTTTTCTTAGTAAATGCATATAAAACTCCATTTTTTTAACAATATAACAAATATAACAACGCTTCAAAAAAAGTCACCGACATTCACATAGTCAAATTTCTAATTTAGCCCATCAACTTACGATTTCATTTCGATTCTTTAAGCACCAGATTCACCAAAATTCCAAGAATCAAAGCGGCAGCAATACTAGTCAGCGTCACAGCCCCCACAGTAACCGTAAGCCCACCTACACCCGCGATAAAAATCGTCGACGCTACAAACAAATTCTTATTTTCATCAAAATTCACTTTTTGCAACATCTTAAGGCCCGACACGGCAATAAATCCATAAAGCGCAATACACACGCCACCCATCACGCACGCAGGAATCGAATCAATAAAAGCAACAACCGGAGTCAAGAAAGAAAACGTAATGCACCCCGCGGCAGCAAGGCCAATAGCCTGCGTTGAAGAATTCCCCGTAATTGCAACGCACGCAATCGATTCACCATACGTAGTATTAGGGCATCCACCATAAAAGGCGCCCACCATCGAACCAATCCCATCGCCGTTCAAAGTGCGATAGAGCCCCGGGTCTTCAAGCAAATCTGTCCCGATAACCGAAGAAAGATTTTTATGGTCAGCGATATGCTCGGCAAGAACCACGAAAGCAACAGGAACATACGCCACAAAAATCGTAATCACATAAGACAGCGAGACTTCGGAAATTCCACCAAGCGCATGCCTAAAAACAAAATCAGGCACACCAAAAAAAGAACGGACAGTCAGATTGCCGTACGGCATCATGTAGGTTCCAAAAACAGAAAAATCAATCACCTGTAACGACGAAACATCATACATCAATCCCCAAACCGTAAAAAACGAAGCGACCACATAGCCCGCCAAAATTCCAATTATGAACGGCATCATACGCAATTTTTTATTGCCAAAAGTGGCGCAAACCATCGTCACTAACAAAGTTACAAGCCCGCACAACATTGCAACCCAAGATGGACCTTCAATGTTCGGCGCCGCATCAAGTCGCCCTAAATCGCTAATCGCATTCCGAGCAAGGCTAAGTCCAATAATGGAAACTGTCGATCCGATAATCACCGGGGGCATTAAACGATTAACCCACCCGGCTCCCGTAAAACGCACTACCAAAGAAATCACCACGTAGACAAGGCCTGCAAAAAACGAACCAATAATCAACCCAAGCATACCCAAGCTCAATGAAACCCCGCCCGCAAAAGCGGCAAACATCGGGCCTATAAAAGCAAATGACGAACCAAGAAAAACTGGGCTACGGAACTGTGTAAAAGCAAGATAGACTAAAGTTCCGACTCCAGCGCCAAACATCGCCGATGCTGGAGTCAAGCCGTTTCCAACAATGGCAGGCACAGCAATAGTTGCTACAAGCACAGCAAGCATTTATTGAAAAGCATAGATAATTATTGACATAAAATTTTCTCCGACTTCTTCGGTTCAAAATATAGACATTGAATAATTATCAATTCCGCATCATCTTAAAATCGACCGCAATACAGGGCTATAATGCGGTCATCCTAAAGCCACATTTCTCCAATTCGGAATATTCCAAATTGGAACATTTAAGTTGTTGCACATTCTAAAAAAAACTCCCCGATGTAGCAAAATTATATATAATAACAAATGAAGGAGGAGCAAAAATAGAATTTAGACCTACAGTCCTGTAAGAAATTTATTAGTCCGATTTGGATTATCGACTCATTTTGTAAACCTTGAATTTACAAACATACGTTTTTTATATTAACACCAAAATTAATTTGATCTAAAAAAAAAGAGGTAAGAAATGTCAACAGATAGCAACTACAACGTTGGACACGTCATCATGATAACCCTTTCCGCCGCTATCGGAGGGTTTCTATTCGGTTTCGATTCTTCCGTCATCAACGGAGCCAATGTTGCACTAAAGGGATACTTCGGTTGCAATGATATGCAACTCGGGCTTGCGGTTTCGCTTGCGCTGATTGGCGCTGCCGTCGGGGCATACTTTGCCGGTCGTCTTTCAGATAAATTCGGTCGTGTGCGCTGCATGCTCGCGGCATCCGTCCTGTTCTTCATCAGCGCTATCGGTTCCGGCCTTCCCTTCACCATTTACGATTTCATCGCATGGCGCGTCATCGGCGGCGTAGGCATTGGCGTTGCCTCCATTATCGCGCCGATTTACATCGCAGAAACTGCACCGGCTCATTTGCGTGGGCGACTCGGTTCCATGCAGCAGTTTGCCATCGTTATCGGTATTTTCGTGGCATTGCTTTCGAACTACATCATCGTCCGTATTTCGGGTTCCGCAAGCAACATGATTATGGGCATCGATTCGTGGAAAGTGATGTTCTGGGTCGAAGCGGTTCCAGCACTTATTTACGGCATTGCCGCCTGGCAGCTTCCGGAATCTCCGCGTTACCTTGTCAGTAAAGGCCGTATGGCAGAAGCCGAGAAGGTTCTTTCGCTTATCGCTAGTGTCGGCATCAAAGAAAAAGCCATCGAAATCCAGGAATCCTTCAAGAGCGACAAGCCAGCAAAACTTTCGGACCTCTTGGAAACCATCGCAGGCAAAAAACGCATTGCCCCGATTGTTTGGGCGGGTCTCGGTCTCGCCATTCTCCAGCAACTCGTAGGTATCAACGTCATCTTCTATTACGGATCCATGCTTTGGCAGAGTGTCGGCTTTGGCGAAAGCGACGCATTCCTCACCAGCGTGATTTCTAGCGCTATCAACTTGACCATGACCATCGCCGCGATTCTACTCATCGACAAGATTGGTCGTAAGCCGCTGTTGCTCATCGGTTCTGCGGGTATGAC
>CAMKLO010000130.1 GCA_946413655.1 uncultured Fibrobacter sp.
CGTGTTTCCGATTTCTATGGGTTGGTAGCCTCGCGGATCGGAATTGGCACATGCATCAAGAGTTAATGTGGTGGCGATAACGGCAAAAAATAATGCAATCTGTTTCATAATGCTTCGAAAAATATTTATGAAGACCTTATATAAAATACAAAAAAAGTATTATGGACTCCATTGGCTTCTTTGCCTCTAGAGTGAGAAAATATATGATTACTATATTACATTAAATAAAAACTTGTTGAGTGTTTGTAAAATAAGGAATTAGGTTGACGACGAGCGTTAAATGAGTAATTTCAAGTTCAAAATAATTGTGATTGCTTCCGTATTGGCATTCTTTGTTGCCGACGCTTTTGCGTGTGATACTTGGGGGAGTGCTGATTATGATGAAATGATGGAAACTCTTTCTTTAGGAAATGAGTACGAAGGGGTGAAAATTATCAATTCATTTGCTGATGAATATCGAAAAAATGATTGTTCACACGATGAACAAATGGCTATTGAAATTGAAGTTGATGGGGTAGGCTCTTATTTCTACTGGAATCTAAATAATTATGAAAAGGATTATAAGATTGATTTTAGGCGGGGTGTGTCCTATCCGCATTAAGGCTTTGGAAATGGTAGATTGTTTAACAGTCTTTGTTTTTCGTGTATTATACACTTTGTATAATTTGGAAAATTTTGCAATGAAAATTGAATAATTACTTGTTTAAATTGACTAAAAAACGAGATTTTTGTATAATACGGCTATTGACGAACCTTGAAAAAAACTGTATTTTATAGGTATGAAATCGATACTCGAATATAAGGACTACCACCTGTATATGCAGGACTACTACGACGAACGCAAAAGGCTTGGTGCGTTCTCGTGGCGTGAATTCTGCAGACGGGCCGGATTTTCGTCGCCGAATTTCTTGAAACTTGTGTGTATGGGACAAAGCAAGCTTTCCAAGATCAAGGCAACCCAGGTCGCAAAGGCTATGGAGCTTGTTTGCTACGAAGAAGATTATTTTAGGTTACTCGTTGAATTTTGCAATGCCGATAAGGATTCCGTCAAAAGGGCTGCCCTTTTTGAAATGGATAGGATTGCGTTGGAACATAAGGTTCGCGTTGTCGATAGCGAGGCGTTCCAGTATTATGAATCGTGGAAATATCCTGTGGTGCGTGAACTCGCGCCGATGATGCCGGGGGCGTGCCCGCGCGACATTGCCGAAGTCTGCAAGGAATATGTTTCTGCCGAAGAAGTCCGCGATGTCTTGAGTTTCCTTGTCAAGGCTGGGTTCCTGAAAAAGGATGACGAAAAAGTTTATTCGCAAACAGAAAAGACCGTTATTGGCTCCAAGGAGGCTTTGCCGATTGCTATCCGCTCCATGCATAGGGAAATGGCGAACATGGCATCGCGAGCCGTTGACCGTTATGCGACCGATGAACGTTATTTTACAGGAATCACGTTTAGCGTGAATGACGAAGCTTATAAAAAAATCGTCGATGAAATCAATGCTTGCCGCAAAAAGGTCTTGGCCATTGCGAATGCGTATAAAGATGTCAATCAGGTATGTCGTATCAATTTTCAACTTTTTCCGATGACAGATAAAATAAACGGAGGAAGGCATGCGTAAAGGTTGTTTTTTTGTCATAGGAACTTTTTTGTTGCTGTTTGGGGCGTGTGGAGACGGCGGAACCGTTGATCCGAATGCATTTGCCGAAGGTCTTAGCTCTGCGGATAGTTTTCCGCAAGTGGTCGAGACTAGCTCGTCGAGCGAAAATGAAAATGTCAGTTATTCTTTGCCTGCTGTGAATGTCTCTGAGTCCAGCTCAAGTCGGAGTTCCGATAATATGCCTACGGAGATGTCCAAAAATCGCGAAGATAAAGGATATTCTTCTAGTGCAACGGCAAACCCTACTTTGAATTTGGATTCTTGTGTTTCTAGCGATGTATATGTTCATAAATATTTCAATTTCAATGCGAACAACGCAAACAACTATGTAGCACCTCCGAAAAATAATAGAGCTGATTCTACTTATGCGGTGAATACCTCGGTTTACGAAGAAGAAAAGGGAGCTGTTTCGTATTGCGCCGATGACGACAAAAGCTACACCTTGAGGTTTAGGATTCTAGCAGAAAAAGACGTAAAAAAATTGCTGAATCTTAAAGGTTTGGGCGCTGTTTGCGAAGACATTTCCAAGAAGTTCAAGGATGCATGCGAGTCAAAGAGCGGTGCAGAACTGCAAACGATTAGCGCATGCGACAGTAAAGGAAATCTGGAGTTGTTCTGCTCTTATACAGATACTTCTGCCAATTTCGTTACGCTGTTGGCCGATTTTATGAACGAAGTCGAAACCAACTGCAATAGCGAATATCTCAATGCTTCGGTGTATCTTCAGAATCAGTGGTAGCTAGAAAAATTTATGAGAGGATTCCTAAGAGGAGGAAAGTATGAATAAGTTAATTGTTGCCGGTGTAGCGCTGTCGCTTGCGCTGTTGGCGTGCAGTGACGATTCGTCTCCTGTTGCGTCCGGCTCACAAATTTCAGGAGGAGGGGTCTCGTCGGTGACGGTTCTTGAATCGTCATCGGCGGTGACCAATTCTGTGTCGAGTGCTGCGGCTCCGAAATCTAGTGCAACTGTTCCGGCGTCTAGCGTGACGGTTCCGAAATCGAGCGCGAACGTTCCTGCGTCCAGTGCGGCGGCCCCGAAATCCAGTGCAACCGTTCCGGCCTCTAGTGCGATGGTTGCTTCGTCTTCGTCGGTAGCTCCAGCTACAGATTCATTGGCGCCAGCTGCGGATGAGGCCCGCTTGGTGATAAAGAATGCTGTTGGCCAGTGTGGCACGCTACAAAATTTCGATGCTTCGCAAGATGCTGGGTTCAGGCCAGCGGAAAAGCCAAACATGCGTGCTATCCGTACAGTCGGCTCCGATTCCACAGAATTTTTGATTAGAGATGTTCAGCTAACTTGCGGCTGGGTTCTTGACAGTTTAGAAATTACGACATCGGGCGATACGCTTGTGGTCAATGCAGAATTTGATCGTTCCAATGCTCAACGGTGCCTTTGCGACTATCAGTTTTTGTTCAAAGTAAAATCGGAAACAACTTATTCTAAAACAAATTTTGTTACGTTACGCACAGAACCTAGCCGTGAAAATGACCGTACAACGCCGATTATCGATTCAGAAATATGGGGGATTGACCCGGTGTCTCATGTCCAGGTTATCTCGAATGTTTCTGCAAAATGCAATGATAACGGCGTTATGGAAAATGCACCGCGCAGGGTCACGCCTCGCATAGAAGTCAATATTGTCGATACGACGTCTTCTGGAAATAATAAACCGCATGCAACGATGAAAATTCTGGATAACGGCTTTATCAGGATTGATGTTGATGGAGTTTATCTTCCTTGCGGTGTGATTATTGAAAGTGTCAGTGTTTCTTCGACCGGTGGCAGCACGATTTTTGCAAGCATTAAAGTGGACCCTTCCAGCCCGGTTGTCAATTGTCTTTGCCGGTCACGTATTTCGTTTGATGTAAAGAATGAGAATGGTTTTGCGAATGCAAATTATATCAGTTCGGATGAGTTTGGACAAATTCAAATTTTAAAAGCTAAAGAATAAATACCTTTTTAAAGGGGGTTTATCATGAAAAAGTCTGCTTTATTTACGGCAGCTGTTCCAGCGGTGTTCTCTGTGGCACTCTTACTTTCGATGCTCGCTTGCAGCGACGATGCGCCTGCGGTGGCTCCTGTTCTTGGCGGCGGCGAAATCACGAGCAGCGATTCCGACCCGTTCAATTCGAGTTCCTCCGTTTCTGGCAAGGGACAGAGCGGTTTTCAGCTCGGAGCGTGCAAGAGGAATGCTCTCGATGTTCTAGCGAAAGATGGTTCGGTTGGCGAAACGCGCAAAGCGTATCTCGTTAATGATTCTGCCGGCACTCATGTTGTGCTCCCTGATGTTGACGATTATTGCGGTTATTACGGCGAAGTGACGTACTCCAAAGAGCTTTCGGGAGATACTTTGGTTATCGTGAAAAATATGAAACGTGCACTTCCGACGAATTGCAGGTGTATCTATGATTTTCGGATTGATTTAGATGTGATGGATTTGTGTGCCAAGTACGTCCGCTATGGGGATGTTTATGAGATCGTGACGGAGCCGCTTCCTGAATCATCATCAAGCGTTAAGTCCTCTTCGAGTGATGCTTCGGCTTCGTGCCTGCCAGGTGAATTCTGCGACAAATATCAATTGGCAAGCGACATTGTTGCTGCATGCAATAAAAATTCCAGTGATGCCATTGTTGTCGATACGAACGCTACGGCGAATGAATTGTCCGATCTCATTGTTCGTCTAGATGAACTGGAAAATTCTAGCAAAACTTCTTCTGTTGCAAGGAAGTATGTGGGCGATGACAATCTTATGACGATTGTTATAGATAAAGTTGTTGTTGGCTGTGGCGTGACTGTAGGCGATTTAGATGTTTCTGTATCTGGGGATACTTTATACGTTGACCCGATAAATCCGAGTGCTTTGTTTGCAACTAATTGCGT
>CAMKLO010000131.1 GCA_946413655.1 uncultured Fibrobacter sp.
AGTTCCTTGAATTCAAGGGTCTCGAAACGGGCCTGTTCCGTGTGAACAAGGTCGTCGAAGGCGAAACCCCGCTCGATGTTCTTTGCAGCCAGACCAAGAAGACGGACATTATTCCGGAAGGCTACGTCGAATACGAAACCGAACCGCGCGAATACAAGCTCAATTCCATCTCCACGATCATCAACGTCAACACCGCCATCGAAGATGTTTACAGCTCCCCGTATGACCAGGTCCAGGAACAGCTCGGCCTCGCCATCGAATCGCTCCGCGAACGTCAGGAAAGCCAGCTCATCAACAACGACGATTACGGTCTGTTGAAGAACATCGCTGACTCCCAGCGTATCCAGCCGCTCCGCGCCGACGGTCGCCCGACTCCGGACGATCTCGACGAACTCATTTCGAAGGTTTGGAAGGAACCGTCCTTCTTCCTCGCCCACCCGCGTGCTATTGCCGCATTCGAACGCGAATGCACCCGCCGTGGCGTGCCGCCTGTTGTTGTCGATATCGCCGGTGGCAAGTTCCTCACCTGGCGCGGTATTCCTCTCGTCCCAACCGACAAGCTCCTTGTCGATGGCGTGAAGAATCCGAAGTCCCAAGGCGGCAAGACCAACATCTTGCTCGTGCGTACTGGCGAAGCCAAGCGCGGCGTGATTGGTCTGTTCCAGGCCGGTCTCAAGAACGAACACTCTCGCGGTCTTTCCGTACGTTTCCGCGGCATCGACAACAAGGGCGTTGCTTCTTACCTGCTTTCCCTGTACTGCTCTGCGGCTATCCTTGCCGACGACGCCATTGCAGTTCTCGAAGACGTAGAGGTTGGCGAATACTATGATTACGAATAATCCAGATACCAGATCGCTGGAAGAACTCGCCGGAGTTCCCAATGCGGCTGAACTGGAGCAGTTGGCAAATGAGTACTTTCCCGACTTGACGGACAGTGCTTATGCTGCAACTCCCGCAGCACCCGAAGTGCAGAACGCTTCTGCGGCTCAGGGAGTGAGTGCTGCCCAAGGGGCAGCTGCCATCAACCAGACTCCCGCATTCGACTGGGAACATCCGTTTGCGACCTATGGCGACCAGCCGACCTCTTCGGCACCGTTTGCCTACGGCGGCAATTCCACCGATACCTGGCTCAATACGGTTGAAGCCCCTGCGGTTCCCGAAGCGGAATTTCTATCGCAGTTCGGCGATGTTCCGGCAGCGCCTGCGCCTGCAACGGGGTATTCTCCGAAGGTCCTTTCCAAGACCCAGGCAGCAGAAAATGCTCGCCCGATTGATGCACCGACCTCTCTCGGTGGCGATTCTGTGAACAAGGCCGGCAACGCAAATGGCGGCGCCAATTCCCGCAACGAATCCATCCGCATCGGCTCCAAGACGCTTGCGCAAATCCGTTCTGACTTCCCGATTCTCTCGAAGCAGATTAACGGTCATCCGCTTGTCTGGCTCGATAACGGTGCAACAACGCAGCGTCCGCAGGTAGTGATTGACCGCCTCAAGTACTACTACGAAAACGAAAACTCCAACGTGCACCGTGGCGCACATACGCTCGCGGCCGCATCGACGGATGCCTACGAAAACGCCCGTAACATCGTGCGCGACTTTATCGGCGCTCCGTCTTCGCAGGAAGTTGTTTTCGTTCGCGGTACGACCGAAGCTATTAACTTGGTTGCAAACGCTTACGTGAAGCCGACGCTCCAGCCGGGTGACGAAATCATCGTTTCCATCTTGGAACATCACGCCAACATCGTTCCGTGGCAGCTCATTGCCGAAGAAACGGGCGCGATTATCAAGGTGATTCCGTGCGATTCTACCGGCCAGCTCAAGCTCCACGATTACGAGGCACTGTTCACCAAGCGCACCAAGTTCGTTTCCGTTACACACGTTTCGAACGTGCTCGGTACCGTGACCCCGATCGAGGAACTCATCGCCATCGCCCACAGGCACGGCGTAAGAATCCTCATTGACGGCGCACAGTCCATCGCGCACATTCCGGTGAACGTTTCCGCCCTCGACGCAGACTTCTTCGTGTTCTCCGGACACAAGGTGTTTGCCCCGACCGGTATCGGCGTCGTTTACGGCAAAAAAGAATTGCTCGAAGCGGCCCGCCCGTACCACGGCGGTGGCAACATGATTGCCGACGTCACGTTCGAACGCACGATTTACAACGGGATTCCGAATAAGTTCGAAGCGGGAACCGGAAGCATCGCCGACGCTGTTGGCCTCGGTGCGGCCCTCCAGTACCTCTCCGAAATCGGGATGCCCTGCGTATTCCGCTGGGAACATGAACTGTTGCAGTATGGCCTCAAGGAACTGAAGACCGTCAAGGGACTCCACCTTGTAGGTACGGCACTCAACAAGGCTTCTGCTCTCGCCTTCAAGCTCGACGGTTATTCCGACGAAGAAGTGGGCAAGAGGCTTGACGCCTACGGTGTTGCCGTGCGTACAGGTCACCACTGCGCACAGCCAGTGCTCAGGCATTTCGGTTACGAAAGTACTGTGCGACCCACTCTCGCATTGTACAACTCACCGGATGACATCGACGCCCTCGTAAGAGCGTTGAAGACATTCGCATAACTAGTGGTTAGTAGGAAGTAGACGGTAGGAAGTAGACAGTAACTTTCTACCTCTAACTTCCTACTTCCAACTTCCTACTTCCAACTAAATCTATGCACGAACTTATCCAAGAATCTGAAGTAGCAAAAGCCGTACAAACTATTTTCGACGATTACAATCGCGGCAAGCATATCGACAACATCGATATTTACAATCGACCCGACCAAGACGAAATCCAGACGATTTTGCAGAACTTGATCCGAGTCGTTTATCCTGGACACTTCAGGGATCGTTCGCATAAGATTTACAACCCCAAAAATAGTTTTGCGGTCATTATCGAAGATACATTTTACCACCTCCACAAGCAGGTGGCTATAGCGCTGGATTACTGTAAGTTCCGCGGCACCATGGCCTCCGACGAACGCAAAATCGAGAGCTATAGAATTTGTAAGGAATTTTTCTCAAAGATTCCGCAAGTTCGCGAATTCCTCGAAACAGATTTGCATGCCGCATACGACGGTGACCCTGCCGCCGGTTGCCTTGACGAAATTATCCTCGCCTACCCCGGCCTCATGGCAACGACCATCTACCGCATTGCCCACGAACTTTACCTTTTGCATGTTCCAGTTCTCCCGCGACTCATGACGGAATACGCGCACTCCAAAACGGGCATCGATATCCACCCAGGTGCAACCATCGGCAAATACTTCTTTATCGATCACGGCACAGGCATCGTCATTGGCGAAACCGCAGTCATCGGCAAGAACGTGAAGATTTATCAAGGCGTAACGCTCGGCGCACTTTCAACTCGCGGCGGACAAAAGCTCTCCGGCAAAAAACGCCACCCGACTATTCAGGACAACGTTACAATTTATGCGGGAGCATCCATTCTCGGCGGCGATACCGTCGTGGGAGAAAATGCAATTATCGGAGGAAACGCCTTTATCACGCGATCTATTGAAGCCAACACTCGCGTCAGCCTCAAGAATCTTGAAATGGATTACGTCTCTACCACAAACAACAAGCACAAAACTGAAGAACTCCAGCAAAGCGACGAATGGTACTATATTATTTAGACGAAAGATCGCCGCAAAGCGGCTACAGACGACAAATGCAAAAGGTGAATGTTGCAGGGCTGCTTGCAGATCTATAACTGAACCATGCATTTGGGATTTATCCAAAGACGAGATAAGTAAACAGTAGGATGTGTCATGCCCCGCACCGACGGGGCATCTCCTTTTCACAGCAAAAAAAGTCGACTATTTTACTATAATTGCACTAGGAAATATACGGAGATTTTTTGATGAACTACTTGATTGTACCCGGCTTGAATAATTCTGGACCGCGCCATTGGCAAAGTTTTTGGGCTAAAAGTCTCCCCAATGCCACACGTGTCGTACAACGTTGCTGGGACAAGCCTCAAAAAGAGGAATGGATAGAAACGCTCGACAAAGCGGTTCAAAATCTGGACTCGGACACAATCATCGTTGCACACAGCCTCGGGGTTGCGACAACGGTCATGTGGCTTACGCAAAAGGCTGAACAAGGTAAAATTCCTTCGCAAATCAGGGGAGCGTTTCTCGTTTCACCTAGCGATGTAGATAACATAGAAGTTATTCAATCCTTTGCTCCGATGCCGCTCCAAAAATTACCCGTGCCCGCTTGCGTTGTCGCCAGCGAAAACGATCCGTTCGTTTCGATGGAACGCGCCAAGTTCTTTGCATCCGCTTGGGGAACACCCTTATTTAACGCAGGCGCCCTCGGCCACATCAATTCCGATTCCGATTTGGGTGAATGGGAACAAGGCCGAAAGTTCCTCGCTGAATTTGAGCATACAATTTTCTAATTTTTTCCCTCGAGCCGAACGAAAGGAACAAGTATGAGCGAAGATATTTTGTCAAAAATCGTGCGCATGCGTCGCGAAGATATTGAACGACTTGGATTGAATTTCGATATTGAAATTCCCGAAGCACGCCGCGTCG
>CAMKLO010000132.1 GCA_946413655.1 uncultured Fibrobacter sp.
TGCGGATGGCGTGAGCCTTGATGGTGATGCCGCGTTCGCGTTCCAGGTCCATGTCATCCAGGAGCTGGTTCGTCATTTCGTTTTTGGAGACCGTCTTGGTTAGTTCAATCATTCTGTCGGCTAAAGTGGATTTGCCGTGGTCAATGTGGGCGATAATGCTAAAATTACGGATATTATTGTTTTGCGGCATATTAAGCTGTTGAAGAGTTTTTGCACAAATATAGAAATCTTGTGCTTGTTTTTTGGGTGCCGTTGTGAACCCTTCAAAAAAAAACTATATTCTTGTTTGACAATTGGAATCTACAGAACGATATAACTACGGAAGTTAAGTTTTGTTCAAAAAATTTATTATTTGTGCGTCTTTCCTGGGCCTTGTTGCAAGCGCCTTTGCTCAAGGAAAAGTCTTTAACAGGGATTACACGGGTACTACCCAGATTCTTGCCGAAATAACCACTCACGAAGGAAAAATCGTTGTTGATTTGAACTTCAAGGCGGCTCCGAATACGGTCGCGAATTTTGTGGATCTCGCAAACAAGGGATTTTATAACGGCCTGCTTTTCCATCGCGTTATCCCGGGTTTTATGATTCAGGGCGGAGACCCGAACGGTGATGGAACGGGCGGTCCAGGTTATACGATTGACGACGAGAAGAATGACCTCAAGCATGAGACCGGAGTGATTTCTATGGCGAATAGAGGCCCGAATACGGGCGGTTCGCAGTTCTTTATCACGCATCTCCCGCAGTCGCATCTGGACGGCCATCACACAGTGTTCGGCAAGGTTATCGAAGGACATGACGTCGTCTGCCGCATCGACATGAACGATCCGATTTTGAACATTAAAATTGTGGAAAAGAAGTAAATATGAGTTCCAAAAAAGCGACATCTAAAGCGCCTGCAAAGGCGAGTGCTTCTGAAAAAAAGTCTGCAAAGTCTGCTCCGAAAAAGGCTCCCGCAAAGGCGGCTCCGAAGGCTGCTGCGCCTGCCCAAAAGGCGGCTGCGAAGCCCGCTCCGGCAAAGAAGCCCGCTGCTAAGCTGGCTCCGGCGAAAAAAGCGGCTCCGGCAAAAGCTCCTGCAAAAGCACCGCAGACGAAGGCTGCTCCGGCAAAGAAGTCTGCCGAGAAAAAGGATGTTCCTGCAAAGAAAACTCCCGCAAAAGTGGTGAATGCTGCTCCGGCAAAGAAACCGGCTGCCAAACCCGCTCCGGCATCCAAGAAACCGGCACCGGCAAAGAAAGTTGAACCGGCAGTCGAGGCTCCTTCTGCAAAGAAGTCTAAAGCTCCGGCGAAGGCCCCTGTCGCACAGAAAAAACCTGCTGAACCGCAGGCTGAAAAGAATGTCGCCAAGGAATCTGTTAAGGAGGCCGTCAAGGAAGTCTCCAAGAAGCCTGCCAAGGAAGCCGTAGAAAATACGGAAAAGCATGAATCCAAAAAGGCTTCGACGAAGGTCGAATATCCTTACGCCTTTTTGTTGGAAGGCGGCAAGAAGCCCTGCAAGTTTATCATGTTTTTCGAAATCGACGAACAGGAAGAACGCGCCAACAAGAAGAAGGTGACTTCAGAAATGAAGAGCCTCGAGAAGAAGCCGACCTCCGCTATTCGCCACAAAATTTCGCTTGCCGAAGAAACTCAGGAAGAACTGACGGAACGCATTTTGAAGGAACTTGAAGAGCAGAATGCTGCGTTTACCCGCGAAGCTGCAACGCAGATTTGCACGCGCTGCAACAAGAACCTCGTCTCCCCGGAATTCTGGGTCGATAAACATCTCGGTTACTGCGAAGAATGCGCCGCTATTTTGCACTTGGGTCAGTCCAAGGAAGCCCGCAAGGTGGAATACCAGCTGGGCGCCATGGGCGGGGATTCCCTGGATGAAGTCGATGATGACGATATCGAAGGGCCAGATGCAGCAGCGTTGAAGGAAGCGGAAGAAGAACTCGCCGATTTCGACGATTAAAGAAGTTGGGGGCGTGCCCCATCCATATGCTTCTGTTTGCTTTTATATCGAAAACTTTTTAAGTTGTATAAAATAAAAAACCGAGGTTCGATGCCTCGGCTTTTTTTTTGTAGCCTTGGATTATGTCGTTTCGTCATCCTGAGGCGTGAAACGACAATGAATCCCGTAAAGTCTTGCTGACAAATTAATTAACTTTTCTCATGACGCCGATGACGCGGCCTGCAATCGAAAAATCTTTCTTGTTGTTCACGATAATCGGCTTGTACTTCGGGTTTGCCGGACGCAGTTCAACGTGGTCGGAACTCGGATGGTAGTACTTGACCGTAGCTTCGTTGTCGATTTGTGCGACGACGATTTCGCCGAGGTCTGCCGTTTTTTGCTGACGCGCGAAAATCAGGTCCCCATCGAAGATGCCGGCGTTGATCATGGAATCGCCCTTGACGCGGAGTGCAAAGACATCGCTGCGACAGGCGAGGAAGTCTCGGTCGATGGTGACTGTACCTTCGAGGTTCTGCACGGCGAGAATCGGCGTACCGGCGGCAACGCGACCGACGATGGGAATTTCGACGGTGTTGCTTGCGACCTTTTTGGTGGATTCGCTTTCGTCGGTGTTCAGAATCTCGATACCGCGGCTGAGGCGGGGAGAACGGTTGATGTAGCCTTTCTTAATGAGGGCTGCGAGAATGGAACGCACGCCGTTCGTGGAAGAAATGTCAAAGTGGTTGCCGATTTCACGGACTGTAGGCGGCATATGGTTTTCTTTGGAATACTTCTTGATGTATTCGTAGATTTCTTCTTGCCTTGCCGTCATTTCTTTGCGTTTTTCATTAAAGTTTTCCATCTTTTGCCTCTCGTCATAAAGGGTTCTGGAATTTCTATATGTAAAATATAATGCACAACTGGGCAAATGTCAATATTTTCACTGCACAAAAGTGAAGTTTTTTTATTTTTTTACATTTTTGCTTCTATTGGACTTGGTCGATACGGATAAATTTGTATATTACGCTAACGTTGGGATGTTGGAGGATAATCTATGTCTTTTCGTGTTTTTTCTCGCGTATGTCCGATTGTTGCAGGACTTTCTCTTTCGTTTGTGATGCTTGCTTGCGACGACAGTTCCAGCAGTGGCCCGGAGTTTGTTGAACCGCCGAACAGTTCGCAGTCTTCGATTCCCACGAGTTCTGGGGACCGCGCGAATTTGCTATCGAGCAGTAGCAAAATTAATACAGGGACTCTTTCTAGCAGTAGCGAAGCACAAAACGAGTCTCCGTCGAGTAGCAGTGTGGCAATAAAAGTTCCGTCATCGAGTAGCGTTGCGCAATGCTACAAAGATGGCATGGCCCGTGTTACGATCAAGAGTGTTGAAAACGTCAAAATTAGTTGCCCGAACAGCATGACTTTTTACAACATGGACTTGCAGATATTCTACAAGTGCGAAGGTTCTGCGCTTATCGAAATAGACATGCCTCCTTGCGAGAATGAGCCTCCTAAATCTTATAGTGGAGAGGTGTCGAGTTCGTCCGTTGCATTGAGTTCTTCTGCCGTTTCATCTAAAGTAGGGTATGGAACGCTACAGGATATTCGCGATGGCAAAACCTACAAGACTGTCGTTATTGGGGGTAAAACTTGGATGGCAGAAAATTTGAACTTTTCCAAGAGTTCGGACGGATCGATTGTTCTGGATTCGACGTTCTGTTATGATGATATTCTAGCTAATTGCGAAAAATATGGTCGCTTGTATCAGGAGGATGACGCTATCAAGGCGTGCCCAAATGGCTGGCGTATTCCTACAGATGAGGAATGGGCGGCGATGCGTAATACTGTGAAGGCCGAATTTGGCGTGAGTGACGCGAACGCCCCGTTGCGTGCAATTGGAGCTTGGGAAGACAAGGTTACTGCGACTAACGCAAGCGGGTTTTCGGCACTTCCGGCGGGTTATCGAGCCAAGACCGGACAATACGATGGGGAAGGGACTAAAGCGTATTTCTGGGGCGAAAACAGCATGCTTTATTACGGGTGGATTCTCTCGAAACAGTATGAATTGGACAAGGAATCGTTAATTCGCGGATACTTCGCATACTCCATTCGCTGTATCATGTCAGAGTAGCGGCTTGCCGAAGGTGGATGAACCCGTTTTTTTGAAATATTTTTGATATTTTACTTAAATTTCGGGCAATCTTTGCTATATTTGGAGCACTTCGGGGTGTAGCTCAGCCTGGTAGAGCGTCTGCTTTGGGAGCAGAATGTCGTCAGTTCGAATCTGGCTACCCCGATACACAAAACGACCCCCTTGTGGGGTCGTTTTGTGTATGTTAGGGTACGCCAGAAGAACTGACGAAGTCAGTTCGACAAAATCCGGCGAGAGCGAAGCGAACACAGCCGGATTTTGGCCTTGACTTGAGCGCAGCTCAAGCAAGCCCGAAGGGCAAAACACGAAACGAAGTGAGTGTTTTGGCAATCTGACTACCCCGATATGAAAAAGGACCCCCTGCGGGTCCTTTTTTCGTATCTTAGGTAGCCAGATCAGCTTCACCGAAGGTGAAGCCCGAAGGGCAAGCCGGGAAGTGAGCG
>CAMKLO010000133.1 GCA_946413655.1 uncultured Fibrobacter sp.
CAATAAAATTCACAGAAGCATTATAGACGAACGCTTTACGGGATGGAATTTAAACTACATCCGCAATGGGAAAAAGCGCTATTTGGCATTCTTTGGAACCAAGGTCGATAGCAACAACGACGGTTACTTGAACATCGACGACCATGGCGATTTCTACCTGTATGACATTGATTCGAACACGACTCAAATCATCAAGATTCCCGATATGGAAATCGAAAATTATTTCTTGATGAAAAATAATCCCATATTGATTTTCGAAGTCAAGGATAAAAATCGCCCCGAATCGCACAAGAACGAGCAATTCATCTATCGATACAACATCAATACGGGCAAGCTTGAAGACATCATTCCCGACGAAGAAAAGAAACTTCATTTGAAACTGATAATGAACTAACCACACCCCCACTTCTCTCTTCTATGAAATACGGCCCGTACTGCGGGAGCGACGCCGATAAAATCCAAGCAAAAAGAACTTAAAGAACACCTCGGAACCGGGGTGTTTTTTAATACCATACAATCTTACATTGAAATCAAGTTGTGGCAAAGCCGATTGCAATCAATAACTTGTTTTGTATTGTTCGGTTTCCCTGCATTTTGGGTCGTTTTTAAATACAGTGAACCGATTATCTTCAGACGTGCGACTATCAGGCATGTGAATATGAATGCGGGGGTCTAGAACTTCAAAATAGTTATTCAAGCACAACTCCCGTTCACCATTCCAATAGGCTCTATAAGAAACAATTTCCATATTTTTTACCACATACTCAATCTTTAATGTTTGGTACGCGACACCTTTATTGTACCACACAATTTCATCCGCAGGAACATGTCCATCTATTTCAATTCTATAAGACACCCTCCTGTCGTCTAAATCGGATTCCCCATTTTTAAATGCATATGAAAAACCAAAATGAATTCCATACCAAGCCATTTTCCTGACGGGCTTCGTCTGGTATGCTACAACTTGAATATCCTTTGGAGACATCCCTTCAGGAAAATTTCCAACGACAACAAATAACGGTTCCACGACCATTCTCGGAGGAACAATGTCAGAATTGAGCACGCCTCCACAAGATACAAGAAGAAAAATCATTAAAAAGAGCAGGATTCTCATTTTACCTCAATCACCCATTCACCCGAATTTTTCAACACAGGCAATTCCTTTCTTTGCTTATCTTTGTCATAAAGAAGAAACGCTCTGAATTCTTGAGATTTTTCATCACAGAAGGCTTCAATAACTCTATACGGTACCCCCTCATAATGCCAAACAACATAATATTTATAATCACGGGCGGACATCGAAACCTTTTTTATATCACAAGTCATTCTGCTGTATCGATAAAATTCAATTTGGCGTTGGTCTGCAGTATTGACTTCTGAATGTCCGACGATAAACTCATCTTGAAGTGAGCATTCTCCCTTAGGGCAATCTGGCCGAGCATAGGTAACGACTGATTCTTTTTCAATGGGAGCATTCTTGGGCAGAGATTCGTTAATGCGAATAGCATGGCTTGGCAGAACGCAAGCCGTCAAGAACAACGCAGAACATAACAAAAGGATTGTAAATAAAGGTTTCGACATAAGGCAACAATAAATATAATACGAAATTAATTCAGTCTGGATGACAAAAGACCGCTAAGCAATAGCCCAGCGGTCTTTTATTATGTTTCATTTCGACATTAATCTTTGCGGCCCGTTACACGGTAGCGATACTCGCGTCCATTTTTCTTGAAGCGAACAAACAAAGTCTGTTCCCTAGAGTCAAAGTAAAGCTGCGGCGTTTTTGATTCCACGGCACGAACGCCCGGCAAGTTTCGAATAGCATCGGTGCTGTCCTTCGCTGTCGAATCATTCTTCGTCGAATCTCTAGGCACGACTTTAGACGTATCCGTTTTGGATGTATCCTTCACGACTGTATCTTTCTTGCTCGTGTCAGGAGGCGGTTCCTGCGACTTGAGGATTTCGAGCATTTTTTCGGCATAGCGTTCGCCAAACTTTTCATACCCTTCACGAGTGAAATGTAGCGTGTAGCTCGCTTCTTTAAGTGCCGGGCAGCCCTGGGCAGAAATCAAGTGACCGTTCGGGATGAGGTCTGCCGCCTGTTTCACGGCATCGTTACGCCAACCCAAATCACCCGTCGGGGCAAGTTCGCCAATGAGAATCGGGGTCTTTTCCGGGTCCAGTTCCAGTTCCTTGATCAAGTCATCATAAACTTTCTTGACGCGTTTCGGCCAGTCGTTCATCTGGTAGTCCGCTTCGCCTTGATGGAACAAGAAGCCCTTGATGACGCCTTTCTGCTTCGCGATTTTGCCCATTTCTACAATGCGCTTGTACAAATCGCCGCCATATTCGTCGAGGTACTGAATCCACCACGTATCGCCCTTGTTCTTTGCGTTTTGAACATAGGATTTGTTGCGGTCCTTGTCGAACAAGTCAATGCTCTGCCCGCCAATCGCCACATTCGCTACGGCAATTTTGATGCTGTCCGGGAGTTCCTTGACCATCTTGCGGCCAAAAATATCGACAATGCCCACCTTGGATTGGCTATGCCCCATCGGTGGTGCAGCCGGATAAAACTCACCAACCTTCTGGTTGGAATGGTTTGCAGCCCGCAACACCAGGAATCGCGGATCCTGCGCACGGTCTTTATCGGTTACGGTCGCCTGCCCAGACATATTGGACTGTCCATAGGCAAGATAGATATGCAGGTTCGGATCCTGCGCAAAACTTGCCGCACCGAGCACGGCAAGTGACATAAGGATTTTCTTTATCATTTGTTTCTCCAAAACACAAAACGATCGCAAAACCGATGTTTCACAACCCTTGTTATTATTATAACAAAAAAGGCTCGCTATTTCAAAGTTTCTTGAATTTATTCTATTGCCAAAAAGGCAATGGCCAACGACCCAAAACAAAAAAAGCGACCTGCTGGCCGCTAAAAAAGTTTACAAGTCCACATACCACTTTAAAAAACTAGTTCTTTTGTCCGCTCACGCGGTACCGGTATTCAACACCATTTTTATATACGCGGACAAACAGGGATTGTTCCTTTGCATCGTAGTAAAGTTTCGGACAGCCCTTTTCACTTGCGCGCTGATTCGGCATAAGGATAGAAGTCCTTATGTCTGAACCTGTAGAATCGGCGGCAATCGCATACCACTTGGCATTCTCGATACTCGCCGTTGCTTCGGTCGGGGGCGTTGTGAGGTTCGCGCCGTAGTTCGCGTTGCCCAGCATACCGTCATCGACCATGCCGTAGAAAATGCCCTTCGAGAGATCCTTCGTGAAATTATTTTCGAGGTCGCCGCGGAGTTGCGCCGTGCCGCTCAACTTTTTACCGTTTACCGCCCACATGACCCCATAGACTTGCGCATTATCGGTCACGGTTGAATTGACTATCAGCGAAAGCGCGCCGACTTTGGCCTTGCCGCTAATCGTCCCGCTCACGAGCCAGGCGTCGTCCTCCAAAACCGCGTCGCCGCTGATGTTCCCCGCCGTCACAAGCGCTCGCCCACGCACCACGGCGTTATCGCCAATCGTCCCGCCATTCACGACAGCAAAATCTTCGATGCGGGCGTTTCCAGAAACAGTACCGCCGTTCACGACCGCATCCGGCCCGACATAAGCCGTTGCCGCGACCTTGGCCTTGCTGCTCACCCAGCCACCGCCGTTTACATGCTGCGAGTAACCCGAAGCTGTCGTGCCGTTAAAACCAGCTGGCTTCCAAAAATCTTTCGTATAACCTTCGGGAGCACCGTTTACCACCTCGATCATGTACGGGTAACGGTAAATGCTGTAGTAGAACTGGTCCCACAAAATCGTCTGCATTTCTGTCGGGGTCGCCGTCACCGTAAGCCACAAAGCCTTGTCATTCGCCTTTGTCTCTATTTCCAAATTAAACGCCTTCCCCGTCTTGAGTTCGCTATAACGAGGTGTTCCGTCGGCACCTTCGGCAACCAATCCAACAGTCCAACCCGATTTTGGATCCGGTAACTTATCGGGAGCGTAATTGCACCAATTGTACGTTTTTCCCTTGTAGTAATCGGTATTGTCGCCAAAGCATTTATACCCGTTCACAGTCGGTTTATCCTGCACGATTCCACGGAACTTGACGGTAACAGTCCCGGCCTTTTCCGGGTAAATGCGCACCAAGTTATAGCCCCAGCGCTGCGGAGCCCAGTAAGAGGGAGAAACGTAACGGTCCGTGCAATTCTCGGCCCCCGCGACGTTCCCATCCGAATTACCAGAACCATCACATTTCATCTTGTTCAGCATCGTCACACGAGAATGCCTGCGGTAGTTATCGCCCCAGCTAGCGTCGCGGCGCGTCTTAAATTCGTAATCACCATAGGACTTTTTGTACAAAGTCTTTTTCGCGGGGGCGTATTCCAGCGTGGCATTTTTCATGGCAAACTTGCCGAACTGCATGTTCAAGCTGTCAAGCGTCCAACCATAGACCATCATCATCGCGCTAAACGGAGTCTGTTCCATGCGACCGTCTTCCCC
>CAMKLO010000134.1 GCA_946413655.1 uncultured Fibrobacter sp.
TGAACTTCTTGAACATGCGCTTGCCGTACCACTTGGCGGTAATCTTCGAAGCCGGAATGTACTTCGCGATTTCTGCCTTGACGGTTTCGGCGCGACGCTGAGAAAGTTCATCGTTGAACGCTACGGAGCCGAGATCGCAGGTGTAGCCTTCGACGAGGATGGTTGCTTCCTGGTTGGTCTGTGCATACTTGGGAGCGAGTTCTGCGATAATGGCGCGGCCTTCGCTGCTGAGTTCTGCGCTGGCAAGTTCAAAGAGAGCGCTGACATTCGGGAACATAATCGAGGTGGCTTCACCTTTTTCGACCTTTTCAAACGCATCTTTGAGGAATGCGGCAACTTCGTCACGGGTGGTCAAGAAAACTGGGGAGTTGTTCTTGATGGCGGCGAACTTGGAGAAGTCAAACGGGGCCGGCTGTTCTTCTACCGGTGCCGAAGTGTCGTTCTTTACGTTTTCTATCGGTTGGTCGATAGGTGCAGGTTTGTCTTCTTTCTTGTCACCGCAGGCCACGAGGACTGCGAGGCTGAGGGCTACCGGAAGGAAACGACCGATTGTTTTTACCAAACTCATTATTAAAACCTCCGAGTTGAATGGTGTATGCGTTTAACGCAAATCTGTGGAATTGCTTTTTTAATATAAGTAAAAAAAGCAAATAAGGAGATATTTTTTTATTTGTATAAAAAAAATTCGCCTTTTACGACGAATTTTTGTATGAAAACTGGAATTTTGACGAAAAAGCCTTATTTCAGCTTCCATTCGAGAGCTTGTCCTGCGGCGAGCGGTACGACTCCGTTTACAATTGCGGGGACAGTCCACTTTTCTTGGACGACTTCGATTTGCTTCGTGGTGCGCGGAATTCGGTAAAAATCGGCCCCGAAGCCTGCGATAAAGTCCGGGAGCTTGTCGAGGGCGCCTGCATGGTCGAATTCTTGCACTAAAAGCGGGATAGCGACGGGGGCGCTATAGACTCCGGCAGCTCCGCACGGACATTCTTTTTTGCCTTGCTGGTGGGGTGCGGAATCGGTGCCGAGGAAGAATTTGGGGTTTCCGCTGAAGGCGGCTTCGCGGATGGCCTTGCGGTCTTCGGGGCGCTTTGGGAGCGGCTTGCAGAAATGGTGCGGACGCAGCGCGTCTCCGACGATATCATCCAGGGTCATCATCAGATGGTGCACCGTGAATGTGGCGGCGACGTTTGCGGGGAGCCTCTTCACGGCTTCGACGGACTTGGCGCTGCTCAGGTGTTCAAAGACGATGCGGAGTTTCGGGAATTTTTCGGCGAGCGTTTCTACACGCTTGATGAATGCACTTTCGCGGTCGAGGCAGAATTCGCCGGGTTCCTCGCCGTGGACGCATAGCACGAGCCCGAGCTTTTCCATCATGGCGACAACGGGGAAAACGGCTTCAAAGTCGCTGATACCGTCCGCGCTGTTCGTCGTGACGCCTGCGGGGTAGTACTTTCCGGCGACGACTCCAACGTCCATCATGTCTTTCAAGTCCTGTTCCGTGTAGTTCGGGTTCAGCTTGAACGTCATGAGTGGTTCAAAGTCGGGGCGCACGGGGGCGGCGGCTTCGAGAATCTGTTTTTTGTAGTCTGCAATCGCCTTGGCGCTAGTCATCGCGGGAACTGTGTTCGGCATGATGATGGCACGGCCAAACTGACTGACTAAATCGCGGACATAGCCGTTCATGAGTTCGCCTTGGCGCAAATGGGCATGGAAATCGTCGGGTAAAGGAAGAAACATACTTTTTATAGAGGTTATAAGTGTAGCGAGTTGGCTTGGAGGTCGCGGAACTGGTCCTTCGATATTTCGTTGTCCGAATGGAGCCAGTAGTCAAAGGAGTGCGGCTCGGTAAGTTTCTTATCGTCGAGGAACACGAGGTTGCAGTCCAGTTCCTTCGCAATCATGAGGTCGTGTGTGACGATGATGATGGAGGTCTTGAACATGGTTCGCATGTTGTCGATAAGTGGCAGCAGGTTTCGGCGGTTGTAGTTGTCGAGACCAGCGGTCGGTTCGTCCATTAGGAGCAGCTTCGGGTCCATGGCCCACGACCTTGCGATGGCAACACGTTTTTGCATGCCCACGCTCAACTGGTGTGGAAACATCGTTGCGAAGTTGCGGACGCGCATCAAGTCCATGGCCATGTTGACTTTTTTCTGAATTTCTGCTTCGGTTCCGATTCTGTGGTAGCGGAGCGGTAGCGCGATGTTGTCTATCACCCTCAAGTTTGAAATGAGCGCCGCGTTCTGGAGAACGTAACCGACTTGCCTTTTGGCAACTTCGAGAGCTGTCAGCCGTTCTACCGGGAGATATTCGCCAAAGTAATAGATATGCCCCTTGAGCGGACGGGCTAGCCCAGCAATCATGCGTAGGATGGCGCTTTTGCCTTTGCCGGAGGGCCCCCCGATGCAAATCGTTTCGCCTAGTTTCAACGTGAGGTTCGTACCGGCAAGGAGCAACCTGTCGTCGTTGTTCTTGCTTGCCTTTATATTTTCAAAATAATTTACGGCCCTTGGAACCGAAAACGGCGTTCCCGAAAGTTCGCTTGTCGAAAGATAGACATCATCAAGTCTCAATGCTTCGTCTAGCATGGTGCCGCCTTAAATCATCATCGAAAGATTTTGCATGTAACTGATAAAGTAGAACAAGGACATCACCACGTCGGCAAGAACGACATAGAGGAATGACGTGACAACGGAACGGGATGTCGCCTTGGGAACTTGACGGATATCCCTCTGGATGTTCAACGCCTGGTAACAAGCGTTTGTCGTAATGATAATGCCGAATACCAGCGGCTTCACGATGGCGAAGACAAAGTCCGGGAGGGTGAGCGCTTTTATAATTTCAGCGGAGAGGTATCCCCAGGTAATTTGTACATTGGGGGCATTTCCCGTAATGAAAATGATTCCCTTCGTGACGAGGAATCCTGCCCCGATCGCACTCGAACTGAAGATGATGTTCATGATGATAGTCGCAATCGTTCCGCCGATGACGCTGGGCATCACAAGGTAACGGATTGGGTTGATGCCCATGGTCGCGAGAGCATCGACTTCGGAGTTGATGACCATGCCGCCGATGTACGTGGTGAGCGAAGACCCGGTACGTCCTGCGATAAGGAACGCTGTGAGGATGGGGCCCATTTCGCGGATGAGAAGCACCACCATGAGATTCCCGACAAAGTCTGACATGCCCATCTTGCCCGTGAGGGAGATAACTTCGATGATGGTGACGGTTCCGAATAATGTGGCGACAACGAAGAGCGGCGGGAATATTTCGATACCGGTAAAGAACGTTTGCAAGATGATATTTCTGGAGTCGTTCTTGAAATTGTGGTTGCTTGCAAAGAGTGAAGCAATAGTGCGGAAGAACAGGGCTAGCTGTTGCCCTATCTTTCGCTTCAGGATAAAGATGCCGAGCGAGTGGAAAATCCGCCCGATCGGGGTCATCTTTTGCCAGTTCTTAAGTTGCTTCTCTTCCATCGCTATGTATTGCTTCCAGAATTTCCGTCCAGAGTTCGTCGAGTCCAAATTTTTTCAGCGAACTTACGCAGAGCGGCTTGTGGTCCAGTTCCAAACGTTGCTGGATATCCTTGAGCCCTTTGGCAAGTTCGGATTGGTTTGCCTTGTCACGTTTGCTTGCGACAATCAGGACGGGGCAGCCTGTCGCACGGATGCTTTCGACCGTCTCGATGTCGATGGGCGTCCCTCCGTGGCGGATATCTACGAGGTAGATGAGTCCTTTGAGGTCCTTGCACTTTTCGACGTATTCACGGATAAAGTCGGACATCTGATCGCGCTTTGCATTGTTGACTTTGGCGAAACCTACACCTGGTAAATCTACAAGAAAAAATTCATCATTGACTTTGAAAAAATTTATTTCACGTGTTTTTCCGGGGGTAGAGCTCACTTTTACGAGTTTTTTCTGGCCCATGAGCGCGTTCATGAGAGAGGACTTGCCCACATTGGAGCGTCCGAGGAAAGCGATTTGCGGGAGACGTTCTTCGGGAAGCCCCTTGAGGCTCACCGCCGCCTTGACGAATTTTGCCGAACGGATGGTGTAACCGCCCACTTCGATGGGTGCTTGGTGAACAACATTTTCTTTTGTACTCATAGCGAAACTCTCCCTTCGAAAGCCCGAAGCATGGTGACTTCGTCGATGAATTCCAGGTCGCTGCCCATGGGGATCCCGCGGGCGAGGCGGGTACGCTTGACGTTCACACCATCAAGCATGCGGTCTATCATGAGCGCCGTGCTGTCGGCTTCGGGGCTAGAGCCAAGTGCCAGTACAAGTTCCTCGATGTTTTCTTGCTTGATGCGTTCTACGAGTTGTGGCAAATGGAGCGCCTCGGGGCCGATACCGTCGAGGGGTGAAATGACACCGCCGAGGACAAAGTAAAGGCCTTTATGGACAGATGAACGTTCGAACGGCAAAATGTCGGAATTCTTTTCGACAACGCAAATGGACTTGGCGCCTTCGCGGG
>CAMKLO010000135.1 GCA_946413655.1 uncultured Fibrobacter sp.
CTGCAAAATTATTCTGAGACTGCGCCTGCGCACCAAGCGAAAGCACAAGAATCAAAAAAGTAATGATGACAGTAAATCTAGACACGGTTGGCTCCTCTATCGGCTCCTATATCAATGTAAAAGATAGTAAACTTTTTCCCGCTAAGCAAAATTTTCCGTAAAAAAAAAGTTTTTTTGGACTAGTATCTATATTTAGTCACATGTCAAGCACATTTGGAAAGATTTTTGCAGTCACGACATGGGGCGAATCCCATGGTCCGGCAGTTGGAGCCGTCCTGGACGGATGCCCCGCCGGTCTTCCGCTCACCGAAGAGATGATTCAGGCAGAACTGAACCGCAGGCGCCCGGGGCAAGGCAAACTGACGACCCCCCGCAACGAAAAGGACCAGGTCAAGATTCTTTCTGGCGTTTTCGAAGGCAAAACCACCGGTACGCCCATTTCGTTCGTCGTCTTTAACGAAGACCAGCACAGCAACGACTATGCTGAAATCGCCAAATGGTACAGACCGGGGCACGCCGATCTCTGCTACGACCTCAAGTACGGGTTCCGCGACTACCGTGGCGGTGGCAGAAGTTCCGCCCGCGAAACCATCGGCCGCGTAGCCGCAGGTGCAGTCGCCAAGGCATTCCTGAAAACGGTCACCAATACGGAAATCCTCTCGTGGGTCACCTCCGTGGGCGAAGTCGATTGCCCGGCCCTAGATGTGAGCAAGCTCACACTCCAACAGATAGAAGCATCCCCCGTCCGCTGTCCGGACAAGGACGCCAGCTCCAAGATGGAAGGCGCCATCCTGGAGGCGAAGTCCAACGGCGACAGCATCGGCGGGACCGTCGCGTTGCTCGTCAAGAATCCGCCCGTAGCCCTTGGCGAACCGGTATTCGACAGGCTCGACGCGTTGCTTGCACAGGCCATGCTCTCCATCCCGGCATGCAAGGGATTCGAAATCGGCAGCGGTTTTGCGGCCGCCCGCATGCACGGCAGCGAGCACAACGACGAGATCTACTGCGACGGCGACACCTACCATACCCGCACGAACAACGCAGGCGGTAGTCTTGGCGGCATTTCGAACGGAGAGCCTATCTACTGCCGCATGGCGTTCAAGCCGACCGCCACGATTTCCCAGTTACAGAAGACCGCCGGTCGAGGTCACGAGAATGGTGAACTCGCCGCCAGGGGCAGGCACGATCCTTGCGTCGCCGTCCGCGCTCCCGTGATTGTCGAAAGCATGGCAGCACTCGTCCTCGCAGACCTTTATTTGCAACAAAAGAGAAACTGCCTTTAACAAGCTAATTCTTCTAGCCGCCATCCCGCACTCCGTTGCGGAATCGGTTGTAGAAACGCATTAAAAGGACAATATTGACACTGTCCACAGTAAACCCATTCCGCCTTGCCGCTTCCGCGTTCTACCGGATTGCATACAAGCTGCACCATAAGCTGTTCCTGCGTCCACAGCCACCACTCCGCATACCCGTCTTTATCGTCGGGAGTTATTTAGCAGGTGGCGCCGGCAAAACACCCTTCACCATTTGGCTTGCAAAGCGGATTCTCGAACAAAATAGGAAAGTCGCGGTACTCTGCCATCGCAAAGCATGGGACGAATTCATCTTGCTACAACAGGAACTGCAACCGCTAGGTGCGACCGTCATCGCAACCACGAACCGCCACGCCACCGCCAAAACCATTGCAAATAAATTTGACGCAATCCTCTGTGACGATGGATTCGAAGACTCCCGTTTCACAGGAGCATGCAACATCTGTCTCGACTGGCAAGAGCCGCCTCATTCCATTACGGACCTTTTTCCCGCAGGTAAATGCCGCAGTCTGGCACAAGATCACCACGACAGCCAGATAATCCACATCGACTGCTACGGCAAAAACGGCACCTTCCCCGATATCAGTTTTTCCATCGAGTCTCTAACAAACTATTCTTCCGAAGTCCCTCTTGCGGCGACAGCCGTCTGCGGACTCGGTACACCCGAACGCTTTATCGAAGACCTCCGTACCTTCGGCATAAACATCGAAAAAACGATTATCCGTCCCGACCACGACAAGCTCTTTTTCCAAGCCGTACAAGGAGAACTCTCGCAAGGCAAGCACGTCGTAGTCTCGCAAAAAGACGCATGCAGGCTCCCGCAATCGCTTTTGGCTAATCCATCACTCCACACCACTGTGCAAAAAATCACCGTTTCGGAAAAAACTCAAAAAATAATCGACAGAGCAATCCATTCTTGATTAAGAATCGGCAACTTTTTCCTTTTTTATTGTATTTTTATAGCAAGAAATAGGGAGAAAAAAATGAATCTGCGTCAAAGATTTTCCGAAATCCTTCAGATAATCACTCAAAACATCCCCGAACGAGAATACTACGTACAGTTGGCGTTCCTCACGGCCCTTATCCAAGAGCCCTTCTATATGTACGGTCGCCCCGGTTGCGGTAGTTCCCTCTTCACCCGCAGAATTTCGAGCGCATTCAAGAATCCCAAAATCTTAAGGCTCGGCAAAAAACAAAAACAGCTCCCCGAAAATATCACTGATTTCAACATCATTATTTTTGAAAACTTCTCACCGAATGACGATGAAATCAAGAACGCCCTTCAAATCATCATCCATGACCACGAGAAGTGTTCCATCATTATCTTGGGCGACCAAAAACCCGAATCCATTCTCAGCAGATCCGAAGTAAGCGACCAGATTACGCTTACCATCATGCTCCCGGACAACATTTCTTCTGACGCCCTTTGCAAACTCATCCAAATTCACGATGGCAATAGCGAAGTTACAGTTCCGCCGGAACTTGCCATCAGCGCCGAAGAACAGGCCAAATGGTTGACAGGAATCAGCAAGATTACGCTCTCCCCGGATACGCTTGCCGTTATCGGTAAGGTCGCAGAAACTTGCACGAACAATTGCGTCTATGTCCCTATCCGCAAGTGGCTTGCGCTCTCCAACATGATCAAGGCAATAGCCTTCCTCAATGGGCGTACAGAAACCAAGCTCATCGACACGTTCTTCCTTGGAACATCCATCTGGGGACGCAGCGCATCGAATACAGCCATCTCCGAAAGCTACCGCAAGATTCTCATGAAGCAACTCTACAAGAATTCGCCAAGTCTTTTGGAAAAGCCCTACGATGCAGACGAATTGCTCATGCGTGTCAACCATCTTGTCAACAGTTCAAATAATTTGTACGAAACGAAACCTTTCAACGGAGAGAAATGCCTATCTTACCGCATCACCGTCGCAGGCGAATCCGTGCCAATTTACGTACCGCTCAAGTACATCGAAACCGACTTAGATTTCAACCCGTATAACGAACTCCGTCAAATCGAAAAGCGCGTGCTCTGCAATTACCACGGCACATCCAACTGTACCATATCCATCGACCCGCAAGTCCGCACAAGAGGGCTCCGCAGTTCTGTCAACCAGGCAAGCAACAACACTCCCGTCAAATTCGAAGAATTCGGCTCCCTCCCGACATACATCCTAATGGAAAACGCCCCTGAAATCATCGAACAAAAGAAAGCCGACAGTGCCGTCTTGACCGATGAAATCAAGGTTTCCTTGGAACGGGAGACAGCAAACCTCGTCGCACTCCGCAACATCTACAAAGAGTTTAACGAATCCAAGGACGACCTGTTCTGTTTTACACAAATGTTCAACAGCGTCCAGGAAGCCATCAAAACCCAGTTCGACAGCACGGCAAACACCATCAAGACCATCAAAAAAGCCGGCGAAACCATCGCCGCATTCTCGAGCAAGTTCAAAACACCAAATCTTGTCGGAAAAACGCAAAATCAACAAAAAAAATAGGCTTCCATACAATCTTCAAACCAGCCTACCCAACAAAATCTACAACAAATGACGAGAAGTAATCCGTAAATTACTTCGTTTGCTTGTTATGCCGTTGAATATAAACTTTAGTTTTTATTAGATTTATCTTACATTCAATCCCGTCATAACATCAACAGGTTGGTCATTTTGAACAAGATTGGCTCACTTACAGCAGTACTCCTATTGCTGTTTCCTTGTTTTCTGTCCGCACAAAGTGCCACAGTATCTGGAACCCAGACTCCTAAAGACTCGTTAACGAATCCTCAGGAAATTGTCAACAACGCCGATACGCTCGCATCGGCCCTAAACGATACAACAAAAGCGATCATTGCGGACTCGCTTCAACCAAAACCCGGAGCAACACAGCCTCTCGTCGAAGCGGCAGAAATCGCAAGCCAGGAATCAGACAACAAAAGTGTCACAAGCACTGTCAAAATGACACACAATGCCGAAAACCAGCAACTCAAACGTTTCTGGGGCGGTACTACGGCAGGCATTACTTACAACGATTTCCACAGTACCCATTTCGGGTTGAAAAACATAAAGCATAAAGGCGACTACAAAATCACCGTGAACGGCTCCGACGACCTGTTAAACAGCTTCTGGGGAATCG
>CAMKLO010000136.1 GCA_946413655.1 uncultured Fibrobacter sp.
CTAAGCCTTCGTTCGTGGCGTTATCGCCTTCGATGTGGAACGAATTGAGCACCGGGTTTTCACGATCCATCAGCGAAAGAATCAAGTAGCTCGCCTTGCTGTCGAAGGCGAGGCGCTTGTCTTCTTGCGACGGGCGCGACGGGGACTCGGGATGGGAATGCCAGTTGCCAAGCGGGGAAAGACCGTTTTGGCGCATATCCTTGATGGCGGCTAAGTGTTCCTTGGGGTCTAGTGAAAAGTGCTCATTGGAATGGTCTATATTCGTGAGCAAGTAAACTTTTTCAATGTGCTTGTCGTTCCCCTCAATTTTCCCGGCAATCAGTCCGCAAGCCTCTTCGGGCAGGTTCTTCTGGGCATGCTCCAGGATTTTTTGATAATCATCTTTTGAAATTGTAATCATTGAAATTCCTTTTTTGTTGCTTGTCATTCCACTTCGTGGCTTGATTTTGCGGCTCAGCTATGCCAAAACTCAAGCGTTTTGTCGCAGCATTCGCCTTGTTTGTCATTCCCGGCTCCGACCGGGCGGACAGCACTTGGAACTTTGTTCCATAGTGCGCATGGCCACCTTTAGGTGGGAATCTCCTTCTTGTGTTGAAAGGGAGATGCCCGATTAAATCGGGCATGACACTTCCTACCGTCTACTTCCTACTTCCGACTCGCTTAGTGCTTCAAGTCGCAGACGGCTTGTTCGTAGTCGATCAGATGGTCAATCGTCGGGTGGTCACCGCAGACTGCGCAATCCTTCGTGTGCGTCGGGAGCTTGATCTTGCGGAATTCCATCGTGAGCGCATTGTAGGTGAGCAAGTAGCCCGTGAGCAAATTGCCGACACCGAGAATGTACTTGACGGCTTCCATCGCCTGGAGGCTACCGATAACACCGCCCATAGCGCCGATCACGCCTGCCTGTTTGCAAGTCGGCACGGCATCTTTCGGAGGGGGTTCCTTGAAAACACAGCGGTAGCACGGGCCCTGGCCCGGAACGTACGTCATGAGCTGACCTTGGAAGCGGATGATGCCCGCGTGAGAGAACGGCTTCTTGGCCATGACGCATGCGTCGTTGATGAGAAACTTTGCCGGGAAGTTGTCGGTTCCATCAATGATAAAATCGTAATCCTTGATGAGGTCCATGATGTTTTCGCTGGTGACGAACGTGTGGTACGTAATCACCTTGACATCCGGGTTCATCGCTTCCATCGTTTCCTTGGCGGACTGCACCTTGGGCTTACCCACGTCCTTCGTAGCATGGATAATCTGGCGTTGCAAATTGGAAAGGTCAACGACGTCTGCATCGGCAATGCCGATGGTGCCAACGCCAGCGGCGGCGAGGTACATGGCAACAGGAGCACCGAGGCCACCAGCACCGATGACGAGCACCTTGGCGTTCAAAAGCTTCTTCTGGCCCTTCGCGCCCACTTCCTTGAGGATAATGTGGCGGGAATAGCGTTCGAGTTGTTCGTTAGTAAAAGCCATTACTGACCACCTCCCATGAAGTAGAGGAATTCGACGTTGTCGCCGTCCTTGAGAGCGGTGGTTGCAAAATTGCCGTTTTCGACAAATTCATCGTTGAGGGAAACGGTCACGTATTGCGGAGTTTCCACTTTTTCTTGTTCAATGAGTTCTGCGACGGTGAGGCCGTCTTTAACTTCTTTCTTGTTTCCAGCAACAGTAATAAACATGTTTGAAATTCCTTTTTTTTGTTAAATGTTATTAGGTCCCTGAGCCTGTCGAAGGGTTAATCCCCGACCTTCTTCACAAACAGCGTAAATGTTCCGTCCTGGTTGTCGTTGAGCTTGAGAATTTCGTGGCCTTCTTCCTTGAGGCTGCGCGGTACGTTTTGCACCGGTTCACCGTCATTCAAGCGGATGGCGAGAATTTGGCCTTCGTCAAGCTCTTCGAGAGCGACTTTAGCTTTGACAAATGTAGTGGGGCATTTGACGTCGGTGACGTCAACGGTATCGTCTATTTTGAATTCTTCTGACATTTTTTTATCTCCGTACTTTAATTTTGATGCTAAATATAGAACGCGTTTTTTACTTTGTCCAATACTTAATTTTTATGCTGAGTTATTGAAATTTTCTATATGGCTGTTGGTTATTTGTTTTCTCGTCATTCTGAACGAAGTGAAGAATCCAGTTATTTTTAATCTATGCAATAGAAACTTTAGTGGATTGGGCCAAAGAGTTGTCTTCGGGACATGTCCCTCAGAATGACGGTTGCTTTATTTCTGACTTGATTTTTCTACGAAATCTGCTTTATAGCTTGTTCAAAATCTCCTTTGAGGTCTTCAATATCTTCGATGCCTACGCTGATGCGGATGGAACCTTCGAATACGCCTGCGTTTTCTTTTTGCTCTTTGGTGGCGTGCGTAAAAATCGTGCTTTCCGGATGGATGACGAGTGTGCGCAAGTCGCCAATGTTCGTGGCAATCGTAGCGTATTTTAAGTTGTTAATGAGCTTGAATGCCTTTTCCTTGGTGCCTGCGTCAATGGAAATGATGGCGCCGCCCTTGCCGTTGAACTGCTTTTGAACAAGATCGTAATAAGGGTTGCCCTTCAAAGCGGGGTAATTGACTTTGATGCCTTCGAAACTCTGCAAAAATTCAGCGAGTTGCAAGGCGTTATCGCAAAGGCGCTCCATGCGGAGTCCCAAAGTTTCCAGACCGAGTGAGTTTAGAAATGCTGTAGCGGGTGCAATACAACAGCCGATATTACGCCAAATGCCATTACGAAGCTTCGCGAGGTAAGCGAACTTGCCAAAACGTTTGTATTCTTCGAATCCCTTGTAGCGGGCCGAATCCCACTTGAACTTGCCGCTATCGACGATAATGCCGCTGATGGCGCTGCCGTTGCCGTTGATGTATTTTGAAGAGGAATGGACGACTATGTCCGCGCCGAAATCGAAAGGACGGATAAGGTAAGGTGTTGCGGTCGTGCTATCGACAATCAGCGGAACACCAGCTTCGTGTGCGACATCTGCAACGCTTTTCAAATCGACCACATTCAACTTCGGATTACCGATAAGTTCTGTAAAAACGGCCTTAGTCTTTTCGCTCAATTGTGCACGGACACTATCTGCTGTGACCTCTGTGACGTAGCGCGTGGTTATGCCGAATGCTTCTAAATCATGAAACAGGTCGATAGTGCCACCAAACAACGCTGTGCTTGCAATAACTTCGTCGCCAGCCTGCAAAATGTTTAAAAGCGCAAGTGTTACGGCGGCCATGCCCGAAGAGCATGCGACCGCTCCGATGCCCTTTTCGAGTGATGAAATGCGGCGTTCAAAGGAGTCTGTTGTTGGATTTCCGATACGGGTGTATGCAAAACCGGGTGCCCTGTTGTTGAAAACTGCTTCGAGTTTTTCGGCAGATTCCTGCGAAAAGGCGCTCACCTGGTAAATAGGTGTCAGTGTCGATCCCGAATTTTTTTCACTTCCAAAATTATGATGCAATAAAGCCGTATTAAAATCCATTCAACATTCTCCGTACATATTCCTATAAAATTTGTAGGCAAATATAGAACGCGAACATGTAATTGTCAAATACTAATTTTATATGGCTTTTTATAGAATTTTTCTATAGGAAGGTGTGAAAAATCCTCGCCCAGTTATTGAACGAGGATCCTTTGTGTTTTTTATTTTGTTTGTGCTTTCTATACTCTTACTTCTTTTCGTAAATCTGGTCGAAAATCGCACCGTCGGCAAAGTGCTTGGCCTGAGCCTTGTCCCAACCGCCGAAATGTTCAATCGTAACCAAGTTTACGTTCTGGTCGAATTCCTTGTACTCGTCAAGAATCGCCTTGTTCGTCGGACGGTAATGATGCTTTGCCGCAACACGCTGAGCCTCGTCCGAGTAGAGATAATTCAAGTATTCCGTCGCAAGCTTGCGCGTACCGCGCTTGTTGACAACTTTATCTACAATAGCGACCGATGGTTCCGCTAAAACGCTCACGCTCGGCATCACAATTTCGTATTCGCTAGGGTAGTCCTTGATAGAAAGAAACGCTTCGTTTTCCCAAGAAAGCAATACGTCACCCTTGTTTTCTTCAATGAACGTATTCGTGGAACCGCGTGCACCCGAAGCCAAATCAAGAACGTTGTGATAGAGCTTCTTCATGAAATCTTTAATTTGTTCTTCATCTCCGTTGTACTGCTTCTCTGCGTACGTCCAAGCCGCGAGATAGTTCCAGCGAGCACCACCCGAAGACTTCGGGTTTGGCGTGATGATACCGATGCCGTCTTTTGCGAGATCGCCCCAATCCTTGATTTTCTTGGGATTGCCCTTGCGGACGAGAAACACGATAGTCGAAGTGTAAGGAGCGCTGTTGTGCGGAAATTCCTTGACCCAGCCATTTTTTATTAAACCTGCGTTGCGAACAATGTTCACGTCGTATTCCAGCGCGA
>CAMKLO010000137.1 GCA_946413655.1 uncultured Fibrobacter sp.
AATTGATGACCGAGGTTAGGAACACAATCGCAAACACAATCATCGGCAGGAGTTCTCCACGGCGCGGAAAATCGAAGAGGTTGTAAATAAAGCAGTGGTAGAACAGGATAAAGCAGCAATAGTGGAGGAAATAAGCTAGCGCACGACCAAAGTAACGGTAAAACATGTTTTCGTTTTCCACTTCGGAATAGCGCTGGTTCCTGCGGAAACGTCTGTGTCCGCGGGCACCGCCCATAATGCAGATGCCAATGATCAGCGACTGCTGCAGAATCACCACAAGCACGCTAGGAACAACGTAATTAGAATAACTGCCCGTATTGTTAAACATTGTCTGAATCGAGAGCGGAATCGGTTCGCGCATCGCCATCGCTTTTGCAGAAGGGACTTTTTTGCTTAATGCAATCGCCTTGACTTTGCTTACCGCGCCAACCGTCAGCGCACACGTCGAGAACGCCGTTCCGATTGTGCCGTGGAGCATCACGTAAGCGCCATGCGTAAAGATGTTTATCTTCGTCGGCACTTTGTTCAGCAAGTCCTTTTCCATGTTCTCGGGAATGACCATGAAACCGAAGATGTCTTCGCGCGCCATTGCGGTTTCTGCTTCGAGCATGTCGTTATAGACGGCCTTGACGTGAACCTGCTGGCTTGCAGATGCCATACGCGTAAGTTCGCGGGACTTCGCCGAATGATCCAAATCGACAACAGCTACAGGGACTCGCGTGACGGTCTGATTCACGTACGCCGTCGGATAGTAGAACGCATAAAGGATGCCAGCAACGACAAGCAGCAAGACTGCCGCAGAATCCGTGAAGAACAGTTTCCATTCTGTCAATGTCACTTTCAAAAGACGACTAATCATTTTTCGCCTCCTGATGACGTTTTGCAGTTTCCTGAACCGCTTTCTCGATTTCGATTGGATTTTCGTCGTCAATGACTACAGGCAACTTGGAATCACGCGACAAGCGGTATTTCCAGCGCAGATGCATCGTAAAGCTTCCGAGCAGAACCCAGAAAAGAGCCATGCCCGCCATAAGCTTGATGACTTCCCAAGATGCTGCCATACCGACATCACCAAGGAGCATCATGGATTGCACGCGGAGCACATGCGTGAGCGGGAGTACAAACGCAAAGCAGCGCACGGCAAACGGCATCGCCATCACGGGGTATGTCTGGCCGGCAAACGCAAACGCAGGGCCGCCAATCACGCCTGAGACGCCTGTCGCAATACGCATCACGCCAGTCACGCCCACAAAAGCCATGCCGGCACCCACGCAGCAAACAACCATCAACAGCTGCGCCACAGAGACCATCACGAATTCATCAAAGCCCATCGGCATGAGCATGCGGTGCGTATAAGCGTAACAGCCCATATATTCAAGCCAAAGGATTATAGTCATCGGAACAAACGATGCGATTCCTAGCGTCAACCAGGAATGTTCGGCGTAATGGTAAAATTCACGTACACGGCGGTCGCGAAGCGGAAACGAGGCGACATATACGGCTACAAGCATTGCCGCCAAATGAAACATTGCAGAGACAAGCCCAAGAGCCAAGAAGCCCTGGTAATTGCCTTCGATATTGCCGACAGAATGAATTTCCGTTTTGACAGGATCTTCAAACGATGCCGTAAAAAGGTCCGAACCGATACTCGTAATGACCGCACGGATTTCCTTTGTCGCAAACATGTTCGTAAGATAATTCTGTCCACTGGAATAAACCGGTATCACGGGTGCTTCAAGGCGCAAGGCACGGCGTTCCAAATCATACGGCAGCACAACGAACGTCTGCAATTCTCCACGGATTACCGCATGTTCGCATTCGCTCATGTCATGGCAATTCACCTTCACATCGAGCACGGGGCTGGACTGGAGCGCCCTTTCCAAGCGGTCGGCCAGTTGGCTTTTATCTTGTTTGACAATTCCAATCGGGACATGCTGCACGATTTCGGACGAAAACATTTCCAGCATGAACACGGAAACGCCCACGGGAAGCACCGTAAGGATCATCCACAAAACAATTTTGTGGCCAAAGTAAATTTTCCCGATTGTCTTTAAAAGGCCTTTCAGCACGATAACCTTCTATTCCTACTGCTGGATATCGTCGGCGGGGAGCAAAACGCTCATGCCCGGGCGGAGGTTTTCCACCTTGTGGGTCGGGCGCAAACGGACTTCGAATGTCTTGAGGTCAAAGCCGGAGCTTTCCTTGCTGCTGCGCCATGTGGCGTAATCACCGACGGAAGCGATGTAGCTCACGACCATTTCGACAGTCTTGTCGAGAGCCGGAACTTGGAGATAGAACTTTTTACCCTTGGACACGTTCTTGAGGTAATCTTCGCGGAGGTGGAACACCGCCCAAGAATCGTTCAAGTCGGTAACAGCGATAATCGGCATGCCGGAACCCACCACTTCGCCTTCTTCGGCAAGCTTGAGGGAGACTTCGCCCGTAATCGGCGTACGAATCTTGGTTTCTTCGAGGTAGGCATCGACTTCGGCATTGGCGCCCTTGGCCTGCAACACGAGAGCGTTGGCGGCGGCCTTGTCTTCGCTACGGGCACCGGCCACGGCCTGGTTGTACTGGGCTCGGGCGGCATCGGCAGCGGACTGGCTAGCCTTCATCTGGGTTTCGGCCTCGTCGCGCTTTTGGAGCGGGAGCACACCTTCGTTATAAAGTTTCTGCACACGGTTGTAGGTGTTCTTGGCAAGCGTCGCGGCTTCCTGGGCGCGGTCTGCCATGGCCTTGAGCGCGGTAATGTCTTCGCTGCGGGCACCATTGCGGGCCTTGCTCGCCTGCGCCTTTGCGGCACCGAGAGCGCCCTGCGCCTGAATCTTCTTGGCTTCGATTTCCGGGCTGCTGATAACCGCAACCAGGGAATCCCTTTGGACGACATCGCCTTCGTGAACGAGCAAACGTTCAATGCGGCCAGGGACCTTCCCCGCCACAAGCACACGACGAGCTTCCATTTGCCCCTGCAAGAACTGTTCACGTGGCTGTGTTGCAAATTGTTGGAGTTGGGAGATGCCCATAATGACAAGCACAATCAGGGCAAGCACTACAATAACTTTTCCAATCATCTTCAATGCGTTCATTATTTTTTCTCCGTTTCTAAAATTTATTCAGCAGGCTGAGTTTCTGTCAAGACTTTACTGGATCCTTCGCTTTGCTCAGGATGACGAACTGCAGCGGGTACTTTACTGGATCCTTCGCTTTGCTCAGGATGACGAACTGCAGCGGGTACTTCACTGGATTCCTCGCTTTGCTCAGGATGACGAACTGCAGCGGGTACTTCACTGGATTCCTCGCTTTGCTCAGGATGACGAACTACAGCAGTCTCGTCGGTTGCAGAGTTCACCGGAGCATCGACAACGAGTTGCTTAGAGACCAAAACCGTCCCCGCGGTAGAAACTTCACCCGCCGCTTCAAGAAGTCCAAGCCATGCAATCACGGCGTCGTAATGCGCTTTGAGGTCGGCAACCTGCAAGCGTGAAAGCGCAAGTTCCGCATCGACAACGTCAAGACCCGTCGCAAGCCCCGCCTCGTACGCCTTGTTCTGGCTGCGCAACGCCTCGTCGGCAAGTTCACGCGTCTTCGCTAAACTTGTGAGCCGCCCCTTTGCATGTTCCAGTTCGCGCCAACGTTTTTCGACAAGTAGTTTCAAATTGTCAATCGTTTCTTCTTCGAGGCTGCCCAAGGAGCGGTCCATCGCCTTTGCAGAGCTCACCTTGGCGCGCGTATCACCGCCCTTGAAAATATCCCACTGCAGCTTGGCACCAATCGCCCATTCCGGTTCCAGGAGCGTCAAATCCCTTGTATAGAGTTCCTTGTAGCCGAACAACGCCACCGTCGGATAGTAATCGGCCTGAGCCGCCTTTACCGCATTCTGGTTGCGTTTGCGTTCGATACGCAGTTGACGAAGCCCCGGATGCTTTTCAACAGCGAGAGCCTTGAATTCTTCCATCGAACGGATGCCTTCCGGTGATTCCACGGGAGTCGTTGCAGTAAGGCTCGTGTCCGTATGCAGCAAGCTTGCAAGCGCCATACGGGCCAGCGACTGGTCACGGAGCGCATCTTCGTAAGCGTTTTCAGCTTCGGCTAACGCGACTTCGGCACGGAGGCGTTCCGTCTTGCTAATCTGACCGCCTTCTTCCAGTTTCTTGGAGCGTTTCAGATGTTCTTCGAGGTCCTTCTTGGTTGTCTCGCGCATCACGACAAGTTCTTCACACAAGCGAAGCGTGAAATACTTTGTCGCCACATCCATGAGGACGGTGTTCTGCGCCATCTCGAATTCGGCCTTGCGGGCGTTCACGTTTTCCTTGGCGGCATCGTACGCGGAATAAATCTTGAAACCCGTAAAGATGGGCCACACGACGGTCAGGCGGGCGTTAAAGAACCAGTC
>CAMKLO010000138.1 GCA_946413655.1 uncultured Fibrobacter sp.
GCGGTTTAATGCAATGCCTTGCTTAACGCAAGGCATCGCTTTCGACAAGGGAAGGCTCCGCCCTCCCTAAGACCTACCTTTTCCAAATGCTAATTGCATAGGAATTAAAGAACGCTTGGTTGATACCAAGTGTTCTTTTTTGCTTACGGGCAGCTGCTTGCGTCATCCTGAACGCGAAAGCGTGAAGGATCCAGAGCAGCATCGAAAAGTCCTCGGTCTCGCAAGAGCCGGGGGCTTTTTTGTTTGCAGAAATACGTTGAAATGTAAATGAGAACGATTGTTACAAAATTCTTAATGAAAATGGATTTTTACATTTCTTTAAGCTTTTTGTAAACATAAACCCTTATAAAACCGTGGTTTTGGCGCAAAATAAGACGATGGAATAAAACTTTAATATTTAGTTTGTTTAAAATTGTGCGACTCGGAAGAAATACTTTTTTAATTTCTGCTTCTGATATAATTGTTACGGCGTGGCTTGCTGTGAAGGCTTGTCTTTGTTGCAAAAGATGGTATTTTGTTGTTAATTTGTTTGTTGTTTGTGACATGAAACAAACGAACGAATTTTAATTTGATTTTTCAAATTTTTTATTCTATATTCTCTTAAAGATATCGGGGGACACTTGTAAACGAAAAAATGCAAGTGTCTTTATCTTTTAACATTAACCTATTCCAAGTTGGAATACTGGAAGTTGGAGTAAAAAAATCATTACTAAATTCGTTCGGAATGACACATTTTGGAATATTCAATTTATTTTAAAGTTCAATAATAGGATTGGGTTGACATGAGACTTTTTGACGAACATGTAGTGTTACGCTTTTCGCTGTTATTGGCGTGCTTTTTTTTCGCAGAATTGATTCCGGATATTCTGAATTTTAGCGATAACATCTATAATTTTTTGCCGTATTTTCTAGCTATCGTCATTTTGGCGAGTGTTGCGCTTTTTTACAGGTTCCCAGTCGGCGTTTGCAAAAAACTCCGCAATGATGTCGAAATCCCGGAACCCAAGGTTGTCGAACCGATTCGCGATCTTAAAAAAGATCTTCTTGAAAAAGATGAAATGTTCCAGATGATGATCGACGTGGCGTCGGACGGTTTTTGGACGTTCGACGTGGCGACAGGGAAGGTTTATTGGTCGAATCGTATCTCTAAATTGATTGCTTCCGAAAATACGGTATTGGAGGATACCTTTGAACCTCTGAAAAAACGCGTTATCGAAAGCGACTGGAATGCTTTCCGTGAACAGTTGAATAGTGCATTGCAGAATTTGGGAACGTTCTCTTGCAATTTGACTCTGCTCGATACGGACAAGAAGAACATGAAGCTCGTGATTAGCGGCCGCGTGCAGAGTAACGAATCTGGTCGTCCGATTCGCGTCATCGGTTCCTTGGCCGAAGCTGTCGATCGCAAATTCTTTGAACAGGAAAAGTACAATTACGCATATCAGGATGCGTTGACCGGGGTTTATAATCGCAAGTATTTCCTTGAAAAACTCAAGAACGATGTGGATCTTGCTGCAAGGCGCCCGGATCATTTGTTTGCGGTGGCTCTTTTGGATATTGATAGCTTTGGCGCCATCAATGCTTCTTATTCCATCAAAATTGGCGATAACGTTCTCCGCACGATTGCGGATCGTCTCAAATCTGTGACGCGTCCGGATGACTGCGTGGCTCGTATCGGACCAGATGTGTTTGCGATAATTCTGCACAACTTCCAAAGCCGTAATCCAGATGATGACTTGATTCCGCTTGTTCGCAATATTCATAACAAGGTAAAAGCCCCGATTCCATTGGAAGGCAAAGATTTGTATATCAGCGTGTCGATGTCCATCGTCGTGAATCAGGATGTCGATTGCGTCGAGGATATTTTAGCCAATGCAAATGCAAGTCTTCGCGATATGAAGAAGGGCATCAACCATGGCGGAATCCAGTTCTTTAGCGGTGGTATCCGCGAAAAGGCGATGAAACTTTACAAGCTGGAGTTCGAAATCCGCAGAGCTATCCAGGCGCAGGAATTTGTGCTGATGTACCAGCCGATTGTCGATATCAGGGCGGGCAATAGAATTGTGGGTTTCGAAGCGCTCGTGCGTTGGAACCAGTCGGAACGCGGCATCATATCGCCTGCGGAATTCATTCCGATTGCCGAAGAAACCGGGCTTATCGTGCCGATGGGCGCTCTCATTTTGCGTATGGCGTGCAAGCAGGCGAAGGTCTGGGTCGATATGGGCTTCAAGGATATTCAGGTCGCGGTGAACTTCTCGGCCAAGCAGTTTGCTGTAGATTCGATGGTCGAAGATGTCCGCCGCGTGTTGATGGAAACGAACTTGAACCCGCGCAACTTGAAGCTCGAAATCACGGAATACACTGCCATGAGCGACGGGGACAAGACGATTGAAATCATGCGTGCGCTTTCGAATATGGGCATCCAGATTTCGATTGATGACTTCGGGACGGGGTACAGTTCGCTTTCTTACTTGAAACGCTATCCGGTGCATACACTCAAGATGGACAAGTATTTCGTGGACCATGTGGCCGATAATGAAGAAGACGCATCGTTTGCTCGCATGGTGATTGGTATTGCGAAGTCCTTGAACTTGGACCTCATTGCTGAAGGTGTCGAAACGAAGGAACAGCTCGATTTCCTTTATCGTGAAGGTTGCCGCTTGATTCAGGGGTTCTACTTCAGCAAGCCGCTTAATACCGAGATGGCGCTAGAGTACATGAAGGACCACTATAACGTTCCGACGCAAGGGAAATCCATCGAAACGGAACCGGAAACCGTTAAGGCTTAGATGCAAATGTCATTCTCCTAACGGGGCTTGACTTGATCGCCTCGGATATAGAAACATGCAAGCATGTTTCTGCATCACTCGGCTCCTTTGTCATTCCCGGCTTGATGGGGCGGACAGCACTTGGAGCTCTGCTCCTTAGTGCGCATGGCCACCTTTAGGTGGGAATCTCCTTTTTGTTAAAAGCTGTTTAAATCCCGTAACATTTTCTAGTGTTTTCACGACAGTGCCTGTAGAGTTCTTCTACGGGCACGTTCTTTATTTCGGCGAGTTTCTCGGCGATAAACGGGATGTAGCCGGAATGGCAAGGCTTTCCGCGGAAGGGGACGGGCGCCATGTAAGGGGCGTCGGTCTCTAACAGCATCTGGTCGATGGGCACGATGGCGGCAGCATCGCGTACGCTTTGGGCGTTGTTGAACGTGACTATTCCCGTGAATCCGACGAAAATTTTGGCGTCTAGCGCGAGAAGCTGTTCGACGAATTCCGGTGTGCCGGTAAAGCAATGTATATGGATTTTGGTATCGTGCAAGTTGGCTGCACGGAGCACATCAAGAGCGTCGTCATCGGCTTCGCGGAGGTGGAGCACGAGAGGCTTGCCGCTTTTGATGCCGAGCTGCAAATGACGCTCGAAAAGCTTGACTTGTGCGGCCTTTGTTTCTGCGCCGTAATGGTAATCGAGCCCGAATTCACCGCAGGCGACGCACTTGGGGTGGGCGAGGTATTCGATGAGTCGAGCTTCGTCTTCGGCAGTTTCCGTTTCGACGTATTCGGGGTGGATGCCGTAGGCGGTATAGATGTTGTCGTATTTTTCGCTGAGAGCGCGTGCGGTTTCGAAATCAGCCGGGTCGCAGGCAACGTGGATAAATGCTTCTGGCTGTGCAATTTTGGCGGCGGCAGCTTTTTCTTTAGCGGAGCTGCGTTCGGTCGTGAAACTCGATGTGCGGAACCGCGCTAAAAGTGCGTCGAAAGATTCGCCCGCATGGCGCTCGTAAGAATCTATGTGGCAATGAGTGTCGATGAACATTTAGTGAATTCGGAGCGTGATTGTCATTCCCGGCTTGACCGGGAATCTCCTTCTCTAATAATGAAATGGAGGTGCCCGCTCGGTGGCGGGCATGACATATTTAGTAGTTAACCTCTAAAATCTCGTACGTAATCTTTCCGCGGGGGGCTTGGACTTCGATGGTGTCGCCGGCCTTTTTTCCTTGCAGAGCTTCGCCGATGGGGGACTTCATGCTGATGCGTCCCTGCAACGGGTCGATTTCCTTGTCGCCGACGATGCTATAGACCTTTTCGCGCTTGGTCTTTTTGTCGAGCAACTTGACCGTCGCGCCGAAGCGGATGGAGCCGTCCTTAGTGGCTGCGTTTTCGACAATCTTTGCGCCATCTAGAATGCGGTCCAGCTCGCGCAGACGGCGGTCGATTTCGCGCACGCGCATGCGTCCGTACGTGTAGGCGGCATTCTCGCTGCGGTCACCTTCGGCCGCGGCGGCTTGCACCTGGTTGATCAT
>CAMKLO010000139.1 GCA_946413655.1 uncultured Fibrobacter sp.
ATTGCGGTTTTGCTGGCCACGTACAATGGCGGCAAGTACATCTGGGAACAGCTTGAATCGTTGTTCCAGCAGTCTTGTAAACTGTTCCATTTGTATGTTCGCGATGACGGTTCCTCGGACGATACGATGAAAATCGTCGAGCAGTTCCACGAAATGTTTCCAGACAAAGTTACGATTTTAAAAGACTCGCAAAAGCACAGGGGTGCGGCGAAGTCTTTTATGTATTTGCTCGAAAATGTGGATTCCGAGTATTACATGTTCTGCGACCAGGACGACATTTGGATGCTGGAGAAAATCGAGAAAACGCTCGCTCGGATGAAGGAAGTCGAGAAGGTAATCGCCGACGCCGGGAATACCGCGCAAGTTAATGGATCTGCCGCAAAAAGCGTGCCGATTCTCGTGGCAACAGACTTGGGTGTTGTCGATGAACAGCTCAATCTGCTTTCGGAATCGTTCAACAAAGACCTGAAAATTGACGTTTTCCGCAAGCACCCGGAATTAATTTGTGTGCGCCACGTGGTTACCGGTTGCACGATGATGTTCAACCGCGCCGCAAAAATAGCATCGCTCCCGATATCGCCACGCGCGACAATGCATGACGAATGGGTCGCCCTTTGCGTCCACTTCAAAGGCGGCATAATCTCGATTCTCGACGATGCGACGATTCTTTACCGCCAGCACACAGGCAATACGCTTGGCGCAGAGCAAGCCCGCAAAGGCTTTTTTGCACGCGCCATTGCACGCGCAGGCCAAAAACAGTTCTTTCAAGTCGCTAAATTGCTCCACAAGGATTTCGGATTATCGTACTTAAAGTTCTTGATGTACAAAATTTTGTATAGTTGGTTTTAGGTATGAGAAGAAGCATTTGCATGGCGACTTACAATGGCGCCAAGTACATCAAGGAACAGTTAGATAGCATTATTCCGCAACTTAGGGATGATGACGAACTCATCGTTTCTGATGACGCTTCAAAAGACGATACTTTGAAAATCGTTGAAAGCTACAACGACCCGCGAATCAAGATTTTCCACAACGAGAATCACGGCGTGGCACACAACTTTGAAAATGCCATGCGTGAGGCCACGGGCGACTTGATTTTCTTCGCCGACCAAGACGATGTCTGGTTGCCGGGCAAGCTGGACAAAATGGAGAAGTTTTTGACGGAAGGCGGCTACGACACGATTCTTTGCAACTGCTCGCTTGTGGATGCGAACTTGAACGTTATCAAGGAACGCCATTACGATGAAAAATGGCCGATGAAGAAATCGCTCCTGCGAAACATCATCAACAACTGCTGGCTTGGCGCTTGCATGTGCTTTACCAAGCAGGTGAAAGACGCCTGCATGCCGTTCCCGCCGAAAGTCGTTGCGCATGATTTGTGGGTTTCGTATTACGCACAAAAGCATTTCAAGTGCGGCTACCAAGACGAAGTTTTGCAGTTGTACCGCCGTCACGAAAACACCGTTTCGTTCACGGGCGGCAAGAGCACGAACAGTCTTTATTTTAGAATCGCATACCGAGCCTACCTCGCGTGGCATATCCTTTGGCGTTAGGCGTTGAGCATGAAGATTTGCATTACACTCGCAACTTATAATGGAGAAAAGTATCTCGCGCAGATACTTGATTCCTTGGTCGCGCAGACGAGGCCTGCCGATGTTATAATTGCAGTGGACGACGGTTCCAAAGATTCTACATGCGAAATTTTGGAGCAGTACAAAAGCAAGCTCCCGCTTGAAATCACCAAATTTGAGAAGAATAGAGGGCATCGCGCCGCATTTTCGACCGCTTTGGAAATGGCACGCGAATTGCTCGCTGATGATGATTTGATTTTTCTTGCCGACCAGGATGATATTTGGCTCCCGAATAAACTTGAAGTCATGAGCCAGAAGATTGGCGAAAGTTCCATGATTTTTGGCGATGCCGAAATTATTGATGGAGAAGGTAAAGTCACGGATTCGTCTTGGCGCAAAAAAGCTGAAACGGTCGAGCAACTGAGCCAGCAAGCACTCCTCACAGGCTATACGAACGTGACCGGATGCATGGTTGCGTTCAAGGCGGGGCTTTTGAGGACAGCGCTCCCGATTCCGCAAGACGTGCCCGTACACGACCAATGGATTACGCTTTGCGCGACTGTAGAAAACGGCTATCGTGCTATTGCTGATAAAGTCATTCAGTACCGCATTCACGGAAACAACACCATCGGCGAAGGCAACAAGACTTGGAGCGAAAAACTCCTGACGAATTTACAATGGGCAAAGGCTGTAAGAAACTCGAGCGTTTTCGAAAAACTATCAGGCGAGAGTCGTTGTTTTTTGGACAAGTTTATTCGCTTCTTGGAATTGCGCTTTAACCATGCGTTTTTATCACCTCTATGGTTTCCATGGATTGTCAAAAACGCCCGTAATATTTATCCGCAAGTTCACAGCGTCTCCAAAATGATTGCACGAGTTCTATTTTCGTTCGTGGGCGTTTCGACCGCCAAAAAGTTTTTCCATAAGAAATAGATGGCGGATCAAGTCCACCATGACGTTGTCTTGTAATTTAATCAATCACTAAAACAAATAACCATCAACTAACAACTACCCTATGATTCACGAAATTGCACCGCACAAGCTGAACAACGAATTTAAGACCATTAGCCCCAAGCCCACCGATTACTTGATTATTTTCAATGGCGAACAAACCCTTTTCAAAAAAGCGGGTGAAGATGTTTACGAAATCCCGCGAGTGAGCGAGTTTCCGCAATGCGACTGCCATTACTTGATTAGCATTGACGGTGATGTTTATTTCTTGTGCAATTCAAACTTACCTGAAATTCCAGAAGGCTATGAGTTCTGCGGGAACCGCACGTTCCGCACGCTTAAAAATCATTTGGAACGTCTCGGCGGTGCAACAGCAGTGCACATTGCTAAGTGGGAAAGTTTGAACAAATTCTGCGGCAAGTGCGGATGCATGATGAAGCATAGCACCAAGGAACGCGCCATGGTCTGCCCTGCTTGCAAAAACACTGTTTATCCCAAGATTTCACCGGTCGTTATCGTTGCCGTTCGCAATGGCAATGAACTTTTGATGGCCCGCAACTTGGACAATCCTGATAAAACAAGGCTGTTCCTCATTTCGGGATTTGTGGAAATCGGCGAATCGCTGGAACAGGCTGTCAAGCGTGAAGTCATGGAAGAAGCAGGCGTCCGCGTGAAGAATATCAGGTACTTTGGCAGCCAGCCGTGGCCGTTCTCGGAATCGCTCATCTCGGGCTACACTGCAGAACTAGACGGCGACCCGACAATCCACATGCAAGAAGCGGAGCTCGCCACTGCAACGTGGGTCAAACGCGAAGACATACCCGAATACGACACAAGCGTGAGCATCAGCAGTTGCCTCATCGAAAACTTCCGCTCGGGATGGACGATTAAGGAATAATGGGGCGGCAATCCCCACTGTCATCCTGGAGCCGAAGGCGATAGGATCCACGCACAATTATTTCGCAGGAGCTGTCGTCGCTTTCTTTTTTTCTTTCGGAGCGGGGGTTTCGGGTTTGTTCGCAAGAACAACATATAAAGTATCGTGAATGACGACAGTGTCACGGACGACAAGTGTATCGTGAACAAAAATCGTGTCGTGAACGCACGCAACATTCGCAGAACTGCTGGCAAGCACTGCATTTGCCACAGAAGACATCGCAACCGCAGTCGAGGAAACTGACTGCGAAACAGCCAACTTCGCCGCACTCGAAGAAACAGACGCCGACGAATTCACAGCAACAGAACCCGACGAAATTTTACCGATTACCACAATCAGCGAATCGCGGACATTGCGCAAACTATCCAACTGCTTTCGATAACGCGTTTTGTTGCCCGGACGGCGCTCTCTAGAATACTGAACTTCAATCTTATCGATTTGCGTTTCGACACCCTTAAGTTCATCAAAAACAGGACCTTCGCCTTTGATAGAACCTGTAGGAGTAAAGAAATTTGTGAAACTATCAAAAAAGCCGCGCTTCGTTTCTCCTTCGCCCCAAGCGACGCTCAAGGAAACAAAACAAATGAGGGTAAACAATACCTTGCAAACAGATTTAAAATTGAGATTTTGCATATCCTAATGATAGAAAAAAAGAGGCCAATCCCTTTACAAGCCCCCTAATTTTACTAAATTAAGGCTACCCATGCGGGAGTAGCTCAGTTGGTAGAGCGCGACCTTCCCAAGGTCGATGTCGAGGGTTCGAGACCCTTTTCCCGCTCGAAA
>CAMKLO010000140.1 GCA_946413655.1 uncultured Fibrobacter sp.
GAATCTCCTTTTGGGGCGAATAATCTATATTTCCCAATGACATAGCCCTGCACCTCGCGGTGTAGGGCGTATAGAAATTTGAGATTCGTCTCTTATTCTCATTGCAGAAACTACCACTTTCAATCAACACGAGAATAAGACGAACGCTCACGTCCCATCTGGGGCGTGGGTCGTTTGTGCTTATTGTGTTGAAGGGTGTGGTAGCCCGCTGCAATGATAAGCCTGCGATTCCACGCCTTTTTTTGTGGACTTCGTGACATAGAAGGGAACGGCTCTCGCAACGTTGGAGCCGCCATGGTCGATTTGGACAAGAGCAAGATTCAAGCCGTCGCACAGTACATCGACGAGGTTTCCAAGCAATTTTCTACGGGCAAGGCGACAGAGCACAGCTACCGCCCAGCACTCGCGAAACTCCTTAGCGACTTGCTCCCCAAATTCACCATCACCAACGAACCGAGCCGAATCCAGTGCGGAGCGCCGGACTACATTATCGCGAAAGGGAAAGGCGCAACATCGATTCCTGTTGCGTTCGTAGAAGCAAAGGACATCGGCGATAGCGACCTGGATGGAAACCGCCAGCACAAGGAACAGTTCAACCGTTACAAGAACTCCCTAGACCATATCCTTTTCACGGATTACCTTGATTTTCATCTTTATGAAAACGGAACTTTTATCAATAGCGTTCGTATTGCAGAAATTAAAGGAAATAAAATTGAGCTAATAGAAGCTAATGTTCCCATGTTTTTGGAAATGGTCGGTGCTTTTGCCGAAGCCCATCCTCAGAAAATTACGAGTTCTACAAAACTAGCTCAGATGATGGCAGCAAAGGCGAAGCTTCTTGCCGAAGTGATAGAAAAGAGCCTTGTTGCCGATACTGAAAAAACGGGGGAATTGGCAGGTCAATGGAAATCTTTTCAGAGAGTCCTGATTCATGATTTGACAGAACGCCAATTTGCAGATATTTACGCACAGACGATTTGCTATGGAATGTTTGCGGCTAGGCTTCATGACGATACTCCTGAAACATTCAGCCGTCAAGAAGCGGCGACGTTAATTCCCAAGACGAATCCATTTTTGCGTAAAGTTTTCCAGAATGTGGCAGCCTTCGATGTGGATACAAGTATTGCGTGGATTGTAGATGACCTTGCAGAAACATTTCGTGTGACGGATATGCCGAAGGTGATGAAAAACTTCGGAAAGACGACGGGTCAAGCCGACCCGATGATTCACTTTTACGAAGATTTTCTGCACTATTATGACCCTAAGCAGAAGAAGGCTTGCGGAGTTTATTACACGCCTGAACCCGTTGTCCACTTTATCGTCAATGCCGTTGACGAAATTCTGAAAACCCGCTTCAATTTGAGTGATGGTCTTGCCGACACGAGCAAGGTGACGATTCGTCAAACGTCGAACCTATATACGGACAATCGAACCAAAGACCACAAGAGATACGAAACGCGGGAATACCACAAAGTTCAAATTCTCGACCCGGCTACCGGAACGGGAACATTCCTTGCCGAAGTTGTCCGCAAGATATATTCCGGTATGGAAAATCAGAAGGGCGCATGGCAAAACTATGTGGAAGAACACCTACTCCCGCGCCTGAACGGTTTTGAATTCATGATGGCGCCATACGCCGTTGCCCACTTGAAATTGGACATGGTGCTGGCGCAGACGGGTTACAAGGCAAAACAGGACAAGAGACTTCGCATATTCCTTACCAATTCCCTCGAAGAATGTGACCATGACACGGGAACGCTGTTTGCACAATGGCTTGCGCAAGAAGCGAACGAGGCGAACCTTGTCAAACGCGACACACCTGTAATGGTGATGATGGGGAATCCTCCGTATAGCGTAAGTAGTGGCAATAAAAGCGCTTGGATTCAGGAATTATCGGAAACCTATAAGAAAAATTTAAACGAGAAAAATATCCAGCCGCTTTCGGATGATTACATCAAATTCATTCGATTAGGACATTACTATGTAGAAAAGAATGGCGAAGGAATTCTCGCGTATATTTCGAACAATAGTTTTATAGATGGAATCATCCATCGACAAATGCGAAAAGCATTGATGGAAAATTTTGATGAAATTTACATTCTGAATTTGCATGGTGATACACGAAAAAATGAAGTTGCACCTGATGGCGGTAAAGACGAAAACGTCTTTGATATCATGCAAGGCGTAAGCATAAACATCTTTGTTAAGAAAAAACAGAATGATGTTCAAAATGATTCATCTTGTCATTCCCGGCTTGACCGGGAATCTCCCTCTTCGTTAGCCAAAGTTTACCATTACGAACTCTTTGGCAAACGTTTTGAAAAATATGATTTTCTTGCCAAGACCTCGTTCAGCGATATTCCTTGGAAAGAACTCTCTCCGCAAGCACCACAATATTTCTTTGTCCCTAAGGATTTTTCTGTTCAAGAGGAGTATGATAAAGGATTTAGAATAGATGAATTGATGATGTTGAATTCTATTGGTGTACAAACTGGAAGAGATGAATTGTTTGTTGATTTTAATAAAAATGAACTTTCTAAAAGAATAGAATATTTATATTCAAACACCAGATCAGATTCATTTAACGATAAATATAAAATTAAGGATTCTAACGGCTTTAATATTGTGAAAAGAATCAATTCAACAGCATTGAATCTAAATAATATTCGTAATATAAATTATAGACCTTTTGATAAAAGAAATATTTATTATGATGAAAAATTGATAAAAAGAGGATTTATAAGAATTCAACAACACCTTCTATACAACAATATTGCGCTCAATACAATCCGTGTAAATCGAGATTATCTATTTGCAATTTTCGCAACTAACACGATTACAGACAAAACTTTGCTCTCGTCAAAAGATGATGTGAATGTTTTCCCTCTCTACCTTTATCCAACAGATGGTGAAGAACAACTCGGCGAAACTCGCAAGCCCAACCTTGACGAAAAAATTTGGCGTAAGATCGACGCATGCCTAGATTCTTCGACTCCGTTCCCTTCGGCAAGCTCAGGGAACTACGCTCAGAATGACAATTCGCATATTACAACTCCTGAACAGATTTTTGATTACATCTATGGCGTTCTCCATACACCAAGCTATCGCGAAAAATACAAGGAATTCTTGAAAATAGATTTTCCGCGTATTCCATATCCCGAAAACAAGAAAGAATTTGAACGCATCGTTTCCATTGGCTATAAACTTCGCAAATTGCACCTGATGGAAGACATCCCACCGCAGGCAACTTCCTTCGACATCGAAGGCGATAATGTCGTAACGGATGTTAAGTATGAAAAGGAGATTCCCGGTCAAGCCGGGAATGACAACTACGGAAAAGTATACGTCAACAAAACGCAGTATTTTGCGAACGTTCCTAAATTAGCTTGGAATTTCTATATCGGTGGCTATCAACCCGCACAAAAGTGGCTCAAGGACCGCAAAAACCGCACCCTTACCTACGACGACATCTCGCATTACCGCAAGATCATCGCCATCCTTATCGAAACCCACAAATTGATGCAAAAACTCGACGAAAAACTTTAAAAAGCCCACCTTCACCTTAATCCTTTTAAATTGGTAAAATATTTGGATTTTAACGAAATTTGAAAGTATAAAACTATTTCGTCTGTAGGTAAGGTCTTGTTGAAAAATTTTAGGGACTTGCAAAGGGTGTGGGGAAAAGTTCCTCACTTCACAATCCCAACCGCACAATACAGTAGCGAGAGTCCCATAAGTGTATAGAATATTCTGTGGTGCTTTTTGAAAAGCCCTTGCAGTAGAACGCCCGCGAAAAGCCACGCCAAATTGCAGATGGGGCCTGTAAGCGGCAATAGTATGCCGAACAGCAGCAAGTGCGGAAAATCTTGGTGGTAGGGAAGCATGTAGGTGGTGATTGCCGTGAGGCAGAACACCATGATTTTAACGTTCGTGAGTTGCACAAAGAGCCCGGTGCGAAAGCTGCCGGTTGTGCGGCTGTTGCGGATTTCTTCGAGTGGCTTGAACGCTTGAATTAAAAGGCTGATTGCCAAATATGCAATGTAAATTGCTCCGACGAAAGCAAATACCCGGATGAAATTTTCAAATGCACTACTGATAAAATAAACGATAAAAACAGATACTAGCGAGACGATTGTGTATCCGGTGAAAAGTCCGTACCACTGCTTTATGGC
>CAMKLO010000141.1 GCA_946413655.1 uncultured Fibrobacter sp.
GAATTTTTACAACCGATGCCGGTCGTGGGCATTCTCCGCGACATTCCTCAAGGCGAGGAAGAAGCGTGCGTGAACGCATCTGCCAAATGCGGACTCAAAGCGATTGAAGTCACGATGAACACAGCATCTGCAACTGAAATTATCACAAAAATCAAAGCTTTTGCAAAGCCCCTTGGAATCAAGGTCGGTGCAGGCACTGTACGCCACGGTAGCGACGTGGAAAAAGCGATTGCCGCAGGCGCGGAATTTCTCGTAACGCCCAATACGCGACATGAAGTCATCCGACTTTCGAACACCGCAGGCATTCCCATCATCCCGGGCGCATTGACGCCGACCGAGGTACAGAAGGCCTACGACTTGGGCGCAACGGCCATCAAAATTTTCCCGGTCAACTGCGTGGGCGGGCCCGAATACATCAAGGCGCTGCGCGGGCCGTTCCGCGACATCCCGCTGATGGCATGCGGCGGCGTAAACGCCGAAAACGCGGCAAGCTACCTCAAGGCAAGTGCGAACCTGCTTTCGTTCGGTGGAAGCATCTTCAACGCGGAACTCATGAAAGCAGGCGATTGGACGACCATCGAAGTCAGACTCCAAAAGCTTTTGGACGCAGTAAAGGCTGCAATGGCGTAATACGATCCTATTTTGCAATAATGTCAAAAAGCCCGGCTTGTGTAGCCGGGCCATTTTTTATTTTATAAGAACTACATTCAGCGACGGATTCTCGGAATTTCCTTCTGGATGAGGAGCTTTTCGATCGGGGCAAAGTCTTCGTGAGGCTTGATGGCTTCCCTGTAGAGTACGTCGGCAAGCGTCGGGTTGTGTGCGAGGAACGCGACAAGAATCGCATTGCGCAAGAAGAATTCATCCATCGCGGCGACTTCGTACTTCTCATAGAAATTTGCAACGTAGAACGCGGCAAGTTTATAATCCTTTGCACGCGCCGCTTCCATGATATTGAATTCATCCACGAACGATTCCGGCAACACGCCAGCCTTCACAAGGTTGCGCATTTTTACATAGACCTTGTTCGTATCACGAGCCTCCATCGGAACGCCACGCATCCATTCCACGTATTCCATGCGGAACTTTTTCCATTCCGGCGAAGACTCAGAGACCTTGAATTTCGGACGCACGAGGCTATCCACCGCCGTCGCAGAATCAGCGACATTTGCAGGAGCGACAGACAAAGAATCATCGACCTTAGCAGAATCGTTGCCGTTCACAGCGAGCATCGCCGAGATACCTTCGAAAATTTTCATGCGTTTTTCGACTTCCTTCATGTATGCGAGGAGCGCACGTCTGCGATACTTATCCGTCCCCGCCTTGAGCATCGACTGAACAATTACCGGTCTGCGGAGCGCGTAATCCGCCGAATCCAAATATTCCGGCCAACAAATTTCACAACTGTCGAACACCTGCACAATGCGAGCGTTCGAATGCACGAAGCGTGCTTCTTCGGCCTTGTTATCCACCATCGGAATAAACGTACTGTTCGGTTCCACGCCATCCAAAAGCGACTTCACCATCTTGGATGTAAACAAGAAGTTCTGTTCGCCAAAGAAATCCGGGTCACGGTGGATGCGTTTAAATTCCTTCACGAGTTCGGGATCCGTATGGAACCTTCCAATCGCGCGCTGCATCACGGGTTCGTCACTGGCGACAATGATAATGTCCGGTTCTTCAGGCGCCTTGTACAAACTCACATACGGGAACGTCACGTCAAGCGCCTTCAAGATGTTGAGGAACAGCAAGTCATTGAATTCATACGTCTGAATCCACTGCACCCAAAGTCCGCCCGGTTTCATGTAACGGCGCATTTTCGTATAAAATTCATGGCTGAACAAACTTGCCACACCGCTTACCCACGGATTAGAGGGCACGCTAATCATCAAGTCATACTTGCGGCGATTCGTGAGGAAGAACGTCTGCGCATCATCAATGAAAATGTGAATGCGCGGGTCATCGTAACCGCGGGCGTTCCACGGATAAAATCCGCGTGCGAGGTTCATCATCTCTTCTTCAATTTCCACGCAGTCAAAATCTCGCAACAGCGGGTCTGCAAGCAAGTAATGCGCACCCATGCCACTGCCAAAGCCGACCATCGCGGCATCGTAAGGCTTGTCCTTCATGGCCATCGGCATAAATGCGGTCGCCGCCTGCGTGAGTTCGTCGCCTTCAATCGGCTTTTCACGATTCTTGCTCATGCTCGCATCGGCCTTGCCGTTCGTCTTCACGTAATAATGTACGTCAGATTCGTGGAAGCTAATCGTCGCCGTTTTGCCATCACGTACCACAATCTTTTCATCCGGGTGCAAATTCTTGTAAGCGCGGAACGCCCCCGACGTAATCATGTGCGGATCAAAATTCACAAAGAACGAAGGCAAAATCATAATCGCCGTCATCACATAAAAGAGCACGCTATAGCGGAACTTTTTGCGATAAATGACGAGCAAGATAAAGCCGATCATAAAATCGAGTACCGCAGCGAGCACAAGCGAACCCTTGAGCTGCAAAAGCGGCAACAGCAAAAGTCCACCGCCCGCCGAACCGAGAATGGAACCCACCGTATTCCAGCCATAGACCTTGCCAATCGGGGCTTCGCTCTTGAAGGCTCGCGTCAAAATCAGCGTAATCAGCGGGAGCGTCATGCCCGCGAAGAAACTCGTCGGCACCATCCAGAAAATCGAAAGCACGTACTTGAAAATGCTCCAACAAACATAACCGTCATTCGTCGTATTGAAAATCTGGTTCGCCACATTCATGCCTTCCCAGAACGGCTTGTAAAAGTACAGCGTACAAAGTGCAAAGAATCCCATGAAAATTTGCGCCAGCGAAAGCACCACGAGAGAGTCCTTCTTCAACAGCTTTCCGCTCACGGCACTGCCAATGGCAAGGCCCAAGATAAACGCCGAAAGCATCTGGTCAAAGCTATGGCTCGAAGAACCCATCAACAGCGAGAGCAAACGAATCCAGACAATTTCATAGACAAACGAAGTGAGGCCCGTAATCCCCGCAATCCAGAACCACATGTTTTTCGGCGGCATGGCGAGCTTGTGTTCCGCCACATAGTCTTCGTTGAGCGGTTCCGCAGGCATATTCGCCGAGACTCGCCCACCCCCTTCTTCTTCAAGTTCTTCTTCGTACGTCGAAGGCGTTGAATAGCCTATGTAGCAGAATATCGCCGCCAGCAAGAAGTTGATCGAAGCCGCCACGCACAAAGTCGCATGGTTACCCAGCACAGGAATGAGCGTATAACTTGTGAACAAAATACCAATAGCACTGCCGAGGCTGTTCGTAAAGTAAAGCATCGGGAGCGAAACTTCGGCACCGCTCTTTCGCATAAGTCCCGCCGCAATGAACGGGAACGTCATGCCCACCGCAATCGCAATCGGGAGCGTCGAACCCGTCGCCAAAACGACCTTCAGAATCTCCGCCCCGCGCGAACTCAGCGACGCCACATAGCTCGAATCGTAAAAATAATCCGTGAGCCAAATGTACATCGGATGGTAAATGATACCTCCAATGCCAATCGCAAGCTCCACCGCCGCATACCCGAGCAACGGTCGCTTCACTTTCTCGACAAGTTTGCCCGCGACAAAGCTACCAATCGCAAGCCCGCCCATATAAATGCAGAGCGTGAGCACCTGACCATAGCTCGAATGCCCGAGGAAAAGTTTAAGGTACCTGGCCCACGAACCCTCGTAAATGAGACCCGCAAAACCAGAAAGGGCAAAAAGCGCATAAATAAGTATATTCATGGTGCAAATCTATACTAATTAGATAGTTATAAATTGGTCGATGCTTCTTTTCCCTGTAATTTTTTCGAGACACGAACACAACCTATCATTCTCGACCCCAGCTGTCATCCCCGACTTGATCGGGGATCACCTTTCACGTTTAAATAGGATATATTATTATATAGCTAGTGACAGCAATTCTAGCATTTTCTATCTTTATGCATAAAAACAAATATACGCATAAATTCGAATTTTAAACACGGAATTAAAAATGACTCTTCGCGAAGCGTTCGAATCAAAGATGATGCTGCTCGATGGCGGCATGGGCTCTGTTATCCAGACTTACGGGATCAAGGGCGCCAACAACGATATGCTTTCCATCGAAAAGCCCGAGATCATTCTCGACATCCAGCGTCGTTACGTGGATGCAG
>CAMKLO010000142.1 GCA_946413655.1 uncultured Fibrobacter sp.
TCATGAGGAGCCTGCGCCACCGCATCGAAGACCGCCAGAACGCAGCACAGCAGAAGGTGATGCAACATGAAAGGGAAATGTTTTTATAAAAAGTAGGAAGTAGGAAGGAATACAATAGGATCTTTTTTTACTTGTCATCCCCGCGAAGGCGGGGATCACCCTTTCATTAACAAGAGGGGGTGCCCGCTCGGAGGCGGGCATGACATAACAATAAAATCAAATAAATTTACTTACTATGAGCAATTATAAAATCTGGGAACGCTTTGGCGTCGAAATGGAATTCATGATTGTCGATCGCGACACGCTGAACGTGCTGCCGCGTGCCGATGTTCCCCTCGGAAAAGACAAAGACGGCAATCAGCTCTCCGATGTAGAATACGACGACATCGGACTTTCGAACGAACTTGTGAGCCATGTGCTGGAGTTCAAGTGCGCTCATCCAAAATCCACTTTTGACGGACTCGGCAAGCGATTCTTCCACGAGATTCGACGCGCGAACAAGAAGCTCGAAAAAATCAACGCGATGCTCTTACCAAGCGCCTGCCACCCGTTCATGGACCCGGCAGAAATGCAGCTTTGGCCGTACGATTGCCTCGACATTTACCAGACTTACGACCGCATTTTCAACTGCAAGGGCCACGGCTGGGCAAACCTGCAAAGCACGCACCTGAACCTTTCCTTCGACGGAGACGAAGAATTCGGCGAACTCCACGCCGCCATCCGCCTGCTTTTGCCGCTGATTCCCGCCATTGCCGCAAGCAGCCCGTATCTCGACGGCAAATACACTGGCTACCGCGACGCGCGCATCAACGTCTATCGACACAACCAGGACAAAGTGCCTGAAATCACGGGGCAAGTCATCCCGGAGCAGGCGTACAGCTACGACGAATACAACAAGATGATTTTTGACAAGGTAAAAAAAGCTATCGCCCCGTACGATACCGAACACTTGCTCAATCATTTCTTCTTGAATAGCCGTGGAGCCATCGCACGCTTTGACCGCGGAGCGATTGAAATTCGCCTCGTCGATATTCAGGAATGCCCGAATGCCGATATCGCCATCGTCGAACTCGAAATTGCGACACTCAAGGCCATTGTAAACGGCAAGTTCGCGAGCAGTTCCAATGCCAATGCAACAGACTCCGCCGCAAAATCCGTGCCGCACACGCTCAAGGAATACCGCGAATTCTTGCGCAAATTCGGCACGACACGCCTCGCCGAACTCCTCGCCAAAACCACGAAGGATGCCGAAGACGCCACCATCAACTGGGCGGAATATCTCTCCGTATTTGGCATAGATTTCGCAGACGCAACCAACAACGCTCACAAAAAAGCCACCCCAATTACTGCAGGCGACCTCTGGAAACACATCTACAGCGTCGTGAAAAACGACCTCACCGAAGTCTCGCAAAGCTTCATGGAAAAAATGCTCGATCGCGGAACGCTCTCCAGCGCCCTCTACAGAGCCCTCGGCGACTCCCCCGCCCACGAAGCGTTTGTCACGGAATACAAAAAACTTGCCGATTGCCTCGCCCACAACCGGCTCTACGGAATTAGCGAATAAACTCGACTAAAAACCTAAATCTTTCTTTGCTACCTGGAAGTTCATTTCCAGGTATTTTAAATTTTTGCTTTCCGCCAGCAAATGCTCAAAATCGAGAATCGGGAACAGCACATAAGGCTTGACCTGAGCATCGACCGTAGCCAATTTTTCAGGCGTGTCCGCACCAAAATAAAACTTCGCGAAAACATCCCAGCACTTGCGCATCATCGATGCATTCATGTAATGCGTCGCCAAAAGAAAATCATCCGGCAAATAATGACAGAAATAATAATAGCACCCTAAATCGTAAAGCGGGTTGCCACAAGCGAATTCACCCAAATCGATAAAGTACGCGCCATCGTCATTGACAATCAAGTTGCCCGTCTGCAAATCCCCATGCAGGCAACGATAAACTTTAGGCGTATTCTTTACAAGATCACGTACAAACGTTCTAACATTCTCAGGGAACATCTTCGATTCTTCGAGCAAGCGCAAATACTTTTCTTCGGCATCTTGGAACGTCCCCGGCACACACGACGTCGAATGCAGTTTTTTGCAATTTTCCGCAAAAATTTTGATGTAATTTTCTAGTCTTTCAGGCTCTTCGCCCACGCACTTCGAAATCGAACGCTTCCCCACGATGCGCTCGTAAATTAGGCCCAAACGACCGTCCTGTTCGACAATTTCGCCCACTTGCGGCGTCGGAATTCCTAGCGAAACCACTTTCCGGCAAATATCCTGCTCGCGAAGCAATTCCTCTTTCGTCGAACAGAAACCAGGAAAACCCAATTTCAGCATCCACTCGCCATCCGGACTGTTGAAATTCTCGGAATTATGGCGATTGCTGAACATCGTCCATTCTGATAAGTTTATTTTCTCCATACTTATAAAATACACCTTTATAACGGGAATAAAGCAAAATTTTTTGATTTTCCAAATGTGAACAAAATCACAATGTGACAAATTTCACAACCAAGCATTCCCTAAACTACATATATTTTTTGCAAAAAAGGAGTGATTATGGATTTACCAAGCAGAAGTAACGATGGCGATGATTACATCCCGCCGTACAAGCCTTAAAACATTACAGCAAAGCAAAAGAACGAGCCCGCAAGGACTCGTTTTTTTAGTCATAGATTATTCTTTCTAACCGTCCAAATATGTCTTTCGCTTTTTCTGCGGTGTCTGGCAATTCCTTTATGCTCAAAACGTAGAATAAGCGTTCTTTTTTATCAATGAACTCAATGTTGAAAGTTTCTCCATCTAAATAATGCACTTCATTACTTTCTTCTTCCATTATATAAGTTTTAATTGCTGTTTTCAGCTTCTTTAGATGATGTCTTTTTTCTTGGGCGATTTTTTCCCAAACGCAATCGTTTTCCTTGATGGTGCAAATGTAGGCGTCGCTGGAATCATCATTCCATTTCAACTTTCCACGTTTAATCCTATTTGCATCAAGAGAATTTATGGAGAACGAAATAAAGTTGTCAAATTCATCAAATAAAGAAGACATGTCGTAGCGAGCATAAGAACCTATATCCCGATAAATAACAAAATCTGTTTTGGGAGGCTTATATGAGAAACAGTCGTAGATATAATAGGCAAGCAAAGGTATCGCTATAATAAGAATTATCCATTTTTTGCTCATTACATTTCCTCATGAATATCATTAAAATACTTTTATTCGTTCCCCCAAATACACAACTTAACGTAAAAAAAATTACCCCATTACGAAAATGGGGTAAATTCACAAAATCGCCAAAATTGATTTAGAACCTAGCAGGACAAAATCGCTTCAGAATCAAGCAAGACGAGGCGCGAGCCCCCGTAGCGTACTAAAATGTACGTGAGCCTTGCCGAGAGGGAGATGCCCTGTCGGAGCAGGGCATGACAAATTAGACCTTCAGCTCTCCAGCATCAATATTGCTCCAGTCGGGAACCTTTTCGATAGCTGGGCGGACTTCTTCGGTCACGAACTTCACGACCTGTCCCGGCGCGCGGCCCACGAACTTGCGGAGGTCAAGGATTTCCTTGAGCTTTTCTTCGGTGATGCCGAGCTTCTGGAACTTTTCGTTCTTGAGAACGCGTTCAAGCAAGTCGTTGTCCTTGCCCTGTTCCTTCACGACCTTGCCCGCTTCCATGGACATCACGCGGATTTCTTCGTGGAGTTCCTGACGGTCGCCGCCATTCTTCACGCCTTCCATGATGATGTTTTCGGTAGCCATGAACGGGAGTTCGGCCATGATGCGCTTTTCGATAACCTTCGGATAAACGACGAGGCCGTTGGTGACGTTCTCGGCGATGATGAGCATGGCATCCATGGCGAGGAACGCTTCCGGAATGGCGAGGCGCTTGTTGGCGCTGTCGTCGAGGGTGCGTTCGAACCACTGCGTTGCCTGCGTGAAGGCGGTACTGTTGACCTGAGCCATCACGAAACGGGCCAGGGAGCAGATACGTTCGCTGCGCATCGGGTTACGCTTGTAAGCCATGGCGCTGGAACCGATCTGCGTCTTTTCGAACGGTTCTTCCACTTCCTTCACGCCCTGCATGAGGCGCATGTCGGTAGCAAACTTGTGCAGAGACTGAGCGATGGAGCTGAGCACCTGGTTCACGCGGTTGTCCC
>CAMKLO010000143.1 GCA_946413655.1 uncultured Fibrobacter sp.
ATTTTCGGGACCATCAGCGACTTGCGGCTGATCTTTTCGGCGGAAAAGTAAACGCCTTCGCTGAAACGTTCTCCGAATGCACTTTCAGCGATTTCTTTAGCGGTGGCTTCGTAGTCGCCTGTCGCGTAGATGATGGTGTAGGAACCCGATTCGATGAACGGCATGTCGGCTGCAGTTGCAGGATCTGGATTCGGGTCGTGTCCGTCAACCTTGGCGAAGAGAATGTCGCGCTTCTTTTCTTGGGCGATTTCGGGCATCACGGCGGCGAGACGCTTAAAGAAGTCGCTCTTGGTCGAATCGACGTACCAGTCGTTGCTTGCAATGCCGATGTTGACTCCTTCGATTTCGTAATCCTTGTAGTCGGAGAGGAAAATTTCTTTGTCGGTCATGCCGTAGTAATCGTGCGATGCGTCGTCCATTTCGCGGGAGAGCTTGGCTACGCTGTCGGGGGTGAGCTTAAGCTGTGCGATGAGGCTTTCCCATGCCGATGAATCGAGAGCTGTGGTGGCGACTTTGGTCAAATTGCGCGTGTCCGAAAGGAGGCCAGCCAAAAGAATCTTGGCCATGTTGTCGTCGATTTTGACGTCGGCCTTCTTGTAGAGATCCCAGATGATGGTGCACGCGGAACCGATAATTTGACGGTTCACGTAGGTGTCGGAGGTGACCTTTTCATCAAGATCGCCCGGAACGTGATGGTCGATAATCTGGAGAATCTTCGCTTCCTTGACGCCTTCGACGGATTGTGCGGATTCGGCGTGGTCGGTGAGGATGAGGCGGGTGCCGGCTTCTACGGACGACATTTCTTCAGGAATTTGGAATCCGAATTTTTCGGAGATGTACGCCGTTTCGCGGTTGATCGGGCTTACGATTTTGGCTACGGCATTGTGACCCAAGGCTCGCATGAGGGCGGCGTAGCTCAATGCCGAGGCGACTGCATCGACGTCGGGAGTCTTGTGCCCGATAACAAACGTGGTGTCTGTTCCCCAATCGAGGGCGTTGATGGTGTTTTTGTATGCATCTCCATCGTTGTTGGAGTCAGAAGAAGTGCTGTCACCGCAAGCGCAAAAAAGAGCGCCCGAGAGACAAAGGGATAAGATGTTGTTGAAGAGAGTTTGTTTATTCATGTTACAAAAATAGTTTATTTTTATTATTTGACTGATAAATTTATGTAAATTTATCTTGATAAATAAAGTTTCTAAATGGTTGTGTTATGAAAAAATTACATAATTCTTGATGATATCGGTAATCATCGGCACCACATGCGTTTTGCGGTTCAATGGCGTTGGGGAAAAGCAGATCCCTTCTGCGATTGATTTTCCGAAAGCGCTCTCGGCGATTTTCTTTGCGAGGTCTGCGTGTATGCCGTTGCCGTAATATAGAATGTAAGATGCTGTCGTTAGAGCTAGTTTGCCTTTTTCAGTTGGTTCTGCGGCTAGAGTGGGCGAGTCTATCTTTGAAAAAAGCATGTCGCATCTCTTTTCCTGTGCGATTTCGGGCATCACGGCTAATTGTTTTTTGAAAAAGTTGTTTTGCGTGGCGTAGTCGCTCCAATCGCTACTCGCAATTCCAATATTGAAACCTTCGATTTCGTAATCTTTGTAATTATCGAGGAAAATTTCTTTGTCTGTCATGCCGCTGTAATCGAGTGCGGCAGCGGACATCTCTTGATAAAGACTTTGTACGCTGTCGGGTGGTAAATGGAGTTGCTTTGCGAGTTCGTTCAAAACGATGATGTCGATGCTTGTCGTATTTACTTTGGTCAAATTCTTCGTGTCCGAGAGGACTCCGGCGAACAAGACGCGTGCTGCGTTATCGTCGATTTCAATTTCGGCTTCTTGGTAAAGGTGCCAAATGAGAGTGCAAGTTGCGCCTATGAGTTTTCGCCGCACGTAAGGCTTTGGCGAAATCGTATCGATGTTTCCCGGTGTGTGGTGATCGATGATTTGGAGAATCTTGGCCTCTCTTGCCCCATCGACGGACTGTGCGAATTCGGCGTGGTCGGTGAGAATCAGGCGAGTCCCGGGTTCGACGTATTTCATCAGTTCAGGGAGTTCAAAGCCGAGGCGTTTTGCGATAAAGGCTGTTTCGCGATTGACGGGGCTGGAAACCTTTGCAACGGCGTTATGCCCCAAGGCCCGCATGAGAGCGGCGTAGCTCAACGACGAGGCGACCGCGTCGACATCGGGAGTTTTATGGCCGAATACGTAGGTTGTGGCTTTTCCCCAGTCCATAGCTGCGATGCTTTCGGTAAATTCAAAGTTTCTCTTGCAATCGGATCCGGCTGCTGCCGAGTTTTTTTCGCAATAGCAAAGAGTGGCGCCCATATCGATTCCTCGAATAAAATGTTTTTTGCAACGATTTGCTGCTAGAGGAAAAATAAAAAAAGAGGCTTTCGGTATCGTCCCGAAAGCCATATTAAACACTTGATGAAACCAGTAAACCGTTTCCGTTTTACGGGAACCCTTCCCGCAAGCGGTTTGAGTTGGATTACCGATTTCACCTTTACATTAAACAATATACACTGTAATTCGTTGTCAGTCAATACTTTAATAATATTTTTATTGTAAATTTTTGGTAAGGTTTGCAGAGCTATTCCGCATTTTCGCCTTTTTTTATAAAGCCGCGAACAGCGCCCTCATTTTCTCATGGTTCTTGATTCCCGGAGCGTCTTCGACGCCACTGGAAACGTCGATAAGTTCGGGATGGAACTTTTCGCAAATCGCGCCCACATTTTCAGGGGTGATGCCGCCTGCAAGCCACAGGGGAATGTCGCCGGTTTTTTCACGGAGTAGGCTTTCGGGAATTTGCTTGCCCGTGCCGCCGGGAATGCCCTCGACTTTCGCATCGAGGAGAACGCGGGGTTCACCGTTTTTGCGGAGAGTTGCGACATAATCAAAATCTTCTGGGGTTCCAACGCGGGCGGCGCAATAATGCGCGTAGTTGTTGTAAGGTCCCTGAGCCTGTCGAAGGGCCGGAGCGATTCCATGGAACTGCACTGCGTCAAGCACGCCTTCGCATGCGAGCTTGATTGCCGTTTGACCTTCGACGGAATTGGGGTCGGTGATTACGCCAACGAGAAGCGGCGCATTTTTGCCTGCACTATTTCCGTTGGCAGATGCAGAATTATACAGCGTGCGAATCTTGGCGGCAAAACTGCGCACGAACGTTTCAGTGGTGAGTCTCTTGGTTGTGCTGAACACGAATCCGAGCATGTTGGCGCCGAGTTCGGCGGCGAGGAGTCCGTCTTCGACTCGGGTGATGCCGCAGATTTTCACGAGCGGTCGGGGCCGCACGCTCCCTTTGGCAAGCTCAGGGAACTTTGCGGAAAACCTTTTGGCATTGCGGCGTTCTGCGAATTTTTTCCAGAACTTGCCGCGGGCGTTTTCACATCCGCTTTCGAATGCGCTGACCACGTCTTTTGCGAGTGGCGGATTTTTGGCGACCGCTTCACCGACGAGAATTCCCGTGAATCCGAGGTTGCGGGCGTACGTTGCATCGGCTGCACTCAGAATGCCCGATTCAAAAACGGCTTTGGCGGGGAGCTTGCTGCGGACGCTTGCGGGAATGAGCGGGTCCGTGTGGAACGTGGCTAGGTCGCGAGAATTGACGCCTGCGACAATCGTCTTGGCGGCAGCGTCACCGAGAGCCGTAGTCACAATCGAAAGTTTGCGGAAGTCGTCAGCCTCGCGGACTTCAACGAATGCCTGAATGCCAAACTTTTGTGCACGTTCGGCCATTTTCACGAGCTGCGCGTCGTCTAGGATGCGGGCAATGAGCAATACGGCATCAGCTCCGCAGCGGTATGCAATGTCGATTTCGTCTTCGAATAAAAGAAAATCTTTGCGGAGCACCGCACAGGTATGCAGTCCCTGCTGGCGTCGGTGTTCCATCAAGTCGGCAACGGCAATCAAGTCGCGCAGCGTTCCCTTGAAAAAGTTCATCTCGGTCAGCACAGAAACCGCTTGGGCATGCGCTTCGGCGTATGTCGTTGCTAAACCCACCGGATCCAAGTCTGGTGCGATGTCACCCTTTGATGGCGATGCTCGCTTGACTTCGAGAATGGCTCCTGCATTGCCGAGAAATTCCGTATGACCGACGCGGCGTGCTTCGGGAATTTCAATATCGAAATTCAATCCAAGTCGTTCAAT
>CAMKLO010000144.1 GCA_946413655.1 uncultured Fibrobacter sp.
AAACCTTGTAGCGTTCGTTGGTTTCGTCCATGACGGCCTTGATACCCACGAGACGACCTTCGCTATCGACGCCAAGACCGGCCTTGCGGAGCGTGGAGAGCGGAAGACGATTTGCGGCGGTCTGGTATTCCGGCAAAAATTCGTATCCGTCCGACGTACTAATCTGACGGGCTTCGTCCGGCGTCACAAAGTTAAGGGCCTCTTGCCAGCGAGAACTTTGGACATTAGAAGTGAAAGAGACGAGAGCATCGTCCAAACTTCCACCTTCATCCTTCGGTGTGTTACCGGCACAACCGAAAAAGAATAGACTCATTGCAGAAAGAAGAACTAATAATTTTCTCATGGGGTACTCCTCCGAAAAAAATCCTATCAAAATATACACATATTTATCACAATTTTTTTAAGTTGTTCCTTTTTTTCCGTAAAATGAGCCCAATTTTCCCAATTTATGGAAAATTTTTCCATCTTTTTCTACATTACCTCTACCATATGAACGAAGTCAACGCACAGTCTGCCGAAAATAATGAGTCCGTGTCGGGAGAAAAATCCGACGTTTACCGTATCCACACCAAGGACAACAGAGAAATAGTCCTCGTCGGAACCGCCCACATTTCACAAGTTTCCAAAGAACTGGTCCACGAGACCATCGTAAACGAAAGCCCAGACACCGTCTGCGTAGAGCTCGACGAAGGCCGCCTCAAGTCCATCCAGGATCCCGACCGCTGGAAAAATACAGACTTGCGAGACGTTATCAGAAAAAAGCAGCTCGCCACCCTCATCGCAAACTTGGTCCTCGGTTCTTACCAGAAGCGCATGGGCGCACAGACCGGAGTAAAGCCCGGCTCCGAGCTCAAAGAAGCCGTCGATATCGCAAGCCAAAAAAACATTCCACTTGTCCTTGCCGACCGCGACATCAAGATTACCCTCAGACGCACTTGGGCTTGCACTCCGTGGTACCGTAAGTTCAACCTCCTCGGGGGGTTGTTCGCCAGCATTTTCGACAAGACTGAAATCAGCGAAGAAGAGCTCCAAAAAATCAAGGAAAAAGACGCTCTCAATTCCATGATGCAGGAGTTCGGCAAGAGCTACCCCGAAGTCAAGCAAGTGCTCATCGACGAACGAGACCAGTTCCTCGCCAGCAAAATCAAGAACGCACAAGGGGACAAGGTCGTCGCCGTCGTTGGCGCAGGTCACATGCGCGGTATCGCAAGCATCATCGAAGAAAACAAGGAACTCCCAAGCGAGGAATCCATTTCGGTCATCCCCAAGGGTACACCTATCTGGAAAATTCTCGGCTGGAGCATAACGTTCCTGATTATTGCAAGTATCATCTTTGTTGGCTACGTCGCAGGAATTGAGAAGGCCGGACAATTGAGCCTCCAGTGGGCGATGCTTACCGGCGGAGGTGCTGCGCTTGGAGCGATTATCGCTGGCGGCCATCCGCTCACCATACTGGTAGCACTAGTCATGGCTCCGTTTACAGGGCTCACACCGCTTATTGGAGTCGGTTTTTTTACAGCTCTTACACAGGTTTATGTACGACCGCCACGCGTATCCGAAATGGAGACTTTGACCGACGACATTTGGCAAGTCAGGCGCTGGTGGAAAAACCGTGTGACGCGCGTCATACTTTGCTTCTTGTGCCCGGGCATCCCGGCAATTATCGGCAAAATTCTCGCCATTTTCAAGATATACCAGGCGTTCTAAGCTATTTGATTTTAGTTTTTTTACGGAGCGCATAAGCGCCGTCTTCGACTGCACGTCCAGTGTTTAGAATAAATTAATTTTAGTTTTTCACGCACCTGACGGAGAATCCGAACGCTTTCGGTTTCATCATGTAGCTAAAGCCCATGGACTTTGACGAAAGGTACCAAACCGAGGCTTTATCACCTTCGATTTCTGCGCTCCAGAAGAACGCGAACTTGTTTTCGTTGCCGTACGTTCCGTCATCGAACATGTTGCCCGCGGGCATCGCGCTGAACTTGAGCGTATCGTTGCCGTTCGTTTCGCCGGACCATCCGTAATTCGCCTTGATAAGGTAGCCCGCATTGAAATCGCCACCCGCCGCTTTCCACAGGCTTTCAAAGTCTGCATTTGTCGGCAAGCGGAACCCTGCAGGGCAAGCGGACTTTGCCGCCTCCCATGTGTAAAGGCGACCATAGACCATGCAGTTGTCTTCGTCTTCCCGATAGCAAGTGCTGCCGGGCGCATTGTAATTCAAGTTGTCCGCCATCCAAGTGCGGTCATCAATAACGACCGTGCGATATTTCTGCTTGTCGCGGGAATCCTTGAGTTCTAGCTTGTTCGCTTTGGGGGCGGCAAAGGAGATGCTTGAGACCGCAAAAACAATAGATAATGCAGATATTAAGTATTTCATTTTTCTAAAAATATGCTCTGGATTCTGCTCCTACGAACCTAACTCTACTAAGTGGCTAAAGCCCCAAGTATCGTATATCGTCCTTTCAGCCCTCAGAATGACACGAACATTTCGTAAAGACCGCTATAAATCAAGCTCGTCATCCTGAACGGCGAAAGCCGTGAAGGATCCAGGGAATTTACTTCTCGACGCCGATGAGCTGGGTTTCGCCACGGCCCGGAAGCGGCTTGAAGATTCTCACATTCGCCTGTTCCGCCGGACCGCCGAAAGCCTTCATTTCGCAAACAAAGATGTAGTTCATGCCTGCCACCACCTGCGACGAGACACTGAGCGGTTTCAAATTCAAATACGCATAATCCTTAGTGCCTTCAGCAAATGCTGCGGAATCTTCAGCCGTAAGCGGGCGCTGTTCCGAAAAACCGCCCACAAGCGTTTCTTCGGTCGCTCCCGTTTCGAGATTTCCGAAAAACGCGGCGACTTCGGCCTTAGCCGTTTCGATACCGCCTTCGGCATTGATTCGCTTGTTAGAAATCCCATAAGCGAGCGTCACGTTGGCGTTCGGTTCAAGCGTCTTGAGTTCATTCGCACTTGCCTTGCGGCCACCACTGCCATAAGTGCAGAAGGGCACCACGACCTTTCCGCTCAAATCGTTCGCTTCGAGGAACGTGTAAATCGGAGTCGTAAACGTCCCGAACATAATCGGATAACCGAGGAACACGGTATCGTACTTGTCAACGTCGAGCTTTGCGTTCACGAGAGCGGGCCACTGTTTGCTTTCGCGTTCGGCACGGACTTCGGCAATCGTGCTATCGTAAGTCGAAGGGAGAGGCTTTACCAGCTGGAGTTCAAATTCGTCTGCATTGCGGGCTTCCTTGAAAACCTGAGCCAACTTTTTGGTCGCTCCCGTCTGCGAGAAATAAACGACCACTGACTTGGACTGCTGCGGAGCCACTTCGGCAACCGGCGCAGGCTGAGTTTTGGACTGCGCGGCTTCCTGCTTGTTGCAAGCAGAGAACATCGCCGATGCGGCAAACACCGCCGACACCGCAAGAGTAAATTTCAAAGAACGGGACATAACGACCTCCAAATTAAACTTTTCAAGAAAAAGATATTTATTTTTTAAGAGGAGATTCCCCATGCTAGTAATAATACTTGTCTTATTGTTCATTTTTATCTTGCCCATCATTACATTCGTGCATACGTTAATAACAAAAAAAGAACGACAAACATTAGAGCTACAGCAAAACCAAAATATACTTGTTCAATTTCAAAAAACAGTCAAAGGGTTCAAAATTACCGCAATCACATCCATCTCCATCCCCCTGCTATTCCTTCCATTCCTATTCGCACTTCAATGTAAGCAAACACACTTTAACGAAGAAGAACTTCTTGTAATCTTCATTCTTTTATTTATGGATATAGAAATGCTCATTTCATCACTTTATTGCATCCCCAGTTACAATTACCTTTTCAGTTCAGCCAACAACACGAAAGTCTTTTACATTCTATCCACTCCATTCATTCCCATTTTCTTGATAGGATTCTTTTTGATTCTAGTAGGCGGTGGATTTATCGGAATTTTACTGATGCTGCCATACGTTATTATATTGGCTG
>CAMKLO010000145.1 GCA_946413655.1 uncultured Fibrobacter sp.
GCCACACAGAGTGCCGGGGTCGGCTTTAAGTGCACGCCAAAAATTATGGCGACCCGCCTGTGATTCATCTGCAATTACGAGTGATTCATTAAATTTTAAAAATTTTTGAAATTTGCAAAATTTGCGTATTTCTGTGAAAAATCGAAATTTTTGTATCATTTTATCTATTGCGTGGTACTGATAAATGACGTATATTTGAGCTTGTAAGGAGGTTAAAACATGAAACCGATAACAGAATATCAAGATTACCGAAAGTACATGCTTGATTATTTTGACTGGCGAAAGAGAAGTTCTGCGTTCTCATGGCGCGAATTTTCCAAAATCGCCGGATTCTCGTCGCCATCGTACTTGAAACTTGTATGTGATGGCAAAAGCTCGCTGAGCCGTGTGGGCGTCCCGCTTGTGGCTGCTGCGATGGGCCTGAATGAATTTGAACAGGAGTATTTCAAGCTCATGGTCGAATTTACGAATGCCAAAGACGATGACAAGAAAAAAGAAGCGTTCCTCAAGATGAAGGAGCTTGCAAACGAACAGCGCGCTAGAGTGTTGGATGCTGATGCGTTTGACTATTACGAATCGGCGGTGAATTCCGTTGTTCGTGAACTTGCCCCTTTGATGCCTGGCGCGCTTCCGGGTGAAATCGCCAAGAAAATCAAGCATACTTTTACGGCACAGCAAGTCCGCGATTCGTTAAAACTCTTGGTAAAGCTCGATTTGCTCAAGTCGCTTGGCGAGAACGTCTACGAGCAAACTGACAAAGTCATTACAGGTTCGGGCGATGCGCTTAAGCTTGCGCTCCGCTCCATGAACGGCCAGATGATTGACCTTGCTCGCGAGGCTATCGAAAAAATTGCTCCGGGTGAACGCAACATCTCGGGCGTGACCATCGGAGTCGATGAAACTGCCATGAATCGAATCTCCGAAGAGGTGAACCGCTTCCGCAAACAAGTTATCGCCATCGCTGGCGGATCCAAAAAAATCAACCAAGTTTATCGTTTAAATTTACAGCTTTTCCCGCTTTCGGAAAAAGTGTAAGGAGGAAACATTATGAACTTCAAAAAATTCATTCCGCAATCGGAAAAAAATCAAAGGAGGATTCCTATGAACTTCAAAAAAATTATTCCGCTTACGTTTGCTGCATTGAGTGTTGCAGGTGCGCTAAGCGCTTGCTCTGATAACAAGGTTGTCGGTGCGGACGAACAGTCTAATTCTGTGGCTGTGCATTTGGAGGAAAAAGAAATTGCAAGTAAAGCGTCGGCTCTTTTAAAAGAAAATTCTAAGCCCAATGTTGCTACTACTGTAATTGCATCTCGCAAATTAAATGAAGGTGGAATTCAAGAAATTACTTCTACTCAAGTGCTTGAAGGCTATGATGCTTATAATAGAGCGATGAACGACATAATTGCTGTTGATACTCTTAATACTTCGTATGAAACAGCAGAGGGCTGGATGCACTATGAGTATTTTGAAACTGAGTCTTATTCGTACTATCGAGATGTTTATTCAATGCAGGATGAAAATGGTGTAACGTATGGACCGATTCATTCTTATGAAAGTGCTGTTAAAATGGGTGACGGCTGGCATTTGATAAAATCTCTCTATTGCTGGAATGAAAGTAAATGGTTTACGTCAAATGATAGTGTATTTGAGTTCCCGGAGTATCTTACTGCTTATGGACACGAGGCTTATGGAAAAATCGATTTGGATTACAGTAGTAGAGATTCTCTTGTGTTAAACCAATTTGTTGAGGATTGTATTGCTGATGGTGGTACTGTTTTTAAGTCGGCGATGGGTATTGATACCCAACGTCAGCCCGAATTAAGGTGTACTTTGCCTAGTTTGCATGAGAATCCCATAAGAATCTCCCGTTGGGAAAAATACGCATCGTATGTTATTAGTAATTGCAGGTCCGATGTTGTGCCTGAAATGAGAATTCCTAAAGTGTATTGTCCTCCAGAAAAATGTGATGGACTCAATTTAGGATGGTAATAATATAATCCCATATCTCCTGAAATAAGCACGCTCCTCCCGCCCGAAAGAGCGGGAGCTATTTATGTTTAACCGTATCAACCGAACAAGAAGCCCACTTCTATCGTAGTGGGGTTTCATTTGAATACAAACTTCTATGAATCTTTCAAAAAACATTTTTCTTTCGATTGTAACATTGAGTGTCATGGCGACATTCTGTGCTTGTTCCAATCTGGAAAATACAGCTCCAGAAATGATGGTTGATATTTTTAAAACTCAATCTGGTAAAGCCTATACTATGGTAGGCGTTGGTAGTCAGCAATTTATTGATTCTATTGATGCTCACGAATCCTTTAATAAATTGGTTCAGTCGTTTTTGGATAACGGTTTTGTTGATTCTTGTATGTCTTGTGAACCGAGTCGGGTTGATAATCCCCATTTCGATCCGTTGTACTACCTTTCTTTTGTCGCAATGAAGGAAGAATCTGGAGTTATTCATTTGCCTGTGGAAATGACAAGTTATGCTTCTTTAAAAGAATTGAGATGTCGTCTGAAGTTAGAACTCGAAAAAAAGCAACCAGAATCGTACCGGCTTGGGGCTGTCGCTACTGCGGGTGGAGTCGTCTTTTACAAGTCTTTGTATACTTACGATTTTAATGATGAAAAGGAATTTAAGGCGGATTGTATTATCGAAAACGGCTCTTATTCAGAATCTATTGTAGGGCGGAGTGATGTTGATGACGGATCTTTTAGGGCGAATGCTGTTTGCAAAGTTTTCGCGAATACAGATGTCTATTATGACCCTTATTGGAAAAAATGGGTTTCAAAACTGATAGACCATTGCAAAAAAAGCCCGCTCCAATAAGAGCGGGCTCCCTAAACCACAAACTTTTTTGAACTACTTGATGTTTACGGCCTTGGCCTTGTTACCGATTTTAACGATATACATGCCCTTGGCTCCGGTATAGACTTTCTGCAACATGCCGATACCCTTGGTGGTGCGGACAACGTTACCGAGGCTGTTGAACACGGTGATGCTCATGCCCTGAGCGTTCTGGACGGTGATGTAACCGTTGTTATCGACATAAGCTACGACATGGCTTGCATCATATGCCAGAGTCGGGAGCGCGTCTGTTGCGCTAGACAAGCCCGGTTCAGTGCTAGAAGAAGAACGATGATGGCTTCTGCTGGAGCTAGAAGCATCTGTAGCGCTAGAAGTGGGTGCTGCACTTGAAGTCGGTTCCGTAGCACTAGAAGACGTCGGAGCAGGGCCGCCGCCTTCGCCAGAGATGACGATGTCGCCTGCGTTCGGGACCGCGTCAAAGTAAACATAGCCGCCGTCGATCTTGGATTCGAGCTTGGCGTCGCCCTGCTTCACTTCGGCCTTGGAACCGTCATACTTCACACGGATGGAAAGCGGATAGTCGTATTTGGAAATGTTGTCGGCGATGTTGTGAGTGAGCTTGACGGTGATGTTTCCACCGCTGCTGCTTGCTTCGACCTTGGAGGCCTTGCGTTCCTTGAGGTACATAGCGACATGGCCCATCGGGGCAACCCAGATGTCCTTGTCGTTCTGCTGGGCCCACTTGAGGGCGCCATCGATAGCGTTGATATCCGTCGGCGAGTAGTTGGCGTTGCCGTTTTGCTTGCCCTGGAAACCATGGGTGAGGAATGCGGCCCAGCCGTTGCTCTGGATGACTTTCTGCATTCTGCCGGTAAAGTCGTTCGTGCTCTTGAGCTGGCCTTCGGCACCGGTCATGGTGGCAGGGACCTGAGCCCAGTTGGAGGGACCGTCCTTGCCCATTTCATCGCCCATGCCTTTCCAACTACCGTTGCAGATACGGCCCACGATGTAGTTCTGCTTGACCGCGCTTTCGTTAGGCACGTTGCAGTTCGGGTAGGCGAC
>CAMKLO010000146.1 GCA_946413655.1 uncultured Fibrobacter sp.
AAAAGTCTATACCCGAGAGGATGCGATTAAAACCGCCATGGAAAACTCGGCAGATGTAAAAACCGCAGAAGAAGAACTCATTAAGGCAACTTCTCAAGTAGAGGCTGGTTACGGGAACGCCTATCCCTCTGTAGACCTTAACGCCACTGTCACCCGAATATTTGGACTCGACGACGTAAAGGGAGGCACCCCGATAACGAACGCCTCCAAGGATTCCTCCATGGAAGCCAACAAGTTCGACAAGAATGTTCTGGCCCCGGCCATTGACAAGATGGTTAACGGAATGAGCGCCCAGGGATACCGCTGGCAGTCCAGCATCGGCCTTACCGTAACCCAGGTACTTTACGCAGCTGGCAAAGTAGGCACGGCAATCGAAATCGCCAAGGCCTACAAGCAAAAGCAGGAAATCAATCTCGAAAACACAAAGTCGCTTATCCGCTACAGCATCGATATCGCATTCGACCAGTTTATCCTGGCTGATTCGGCCATGGCGATTATCGAGGAAAGCCTCAAGTTGAACGAAAGCACGCTCGAATTTGTAAAACAGCAATTTCAGAGTGGGCTTACGACCGAACTGGAAGTTGCAAGACTTCAACTTGCATACGATGTTCTCACCGTTAACAAAAAGACCGCCGAAGAAAAACTTCTACAAGCAAAGAACGAGCTTCTCGGTCTCATGGGCATCCAATACGATGGCGACGTGCAATTTGTTGGCGAGCTCCGCACACCTGATGCGAATCGCCCTTATCCCGACACCGCTATGGCCAACATAAAAAAGCGCCGCAGGGATATCCAAATGCTTGAAGCCACTGAAACCATGACCGAAAAGAACATCGAAATCGAGAATGGTGGCTACAAGCCGACAGTAGCCTTGCTTGGTGGACTCAAGTACGCCAACAACCAGAACGAGTTCTACAAGTGGGATGCCCCCAAGTGGGACAAGCTCAACAAATATATCGCGCTGAATGTTTCTATGAACCTGTTCAACGGCATGCAGACCAAGGAAGCCGTTGTTCAAGCAAAATCAAATCTCCGCTCCGTACAGATTCAAAAAGAAAATATCGAACGCAAAATTCGCCTGCAAATTGAAACCATAGCCAAGGCCTTGGAAAATTCAGAAAGAAATCTCATTGTTCTAAAGAACAACGTCGATTTGGCTGAAAAGATCTACGATATGACAGAAACATCCTATAAGAACGGGATGGCCTCCCAGCTCGAACTGCTCCAGGCAAATCTCGAACTTCGAAATGCAAAAAACAATTATCTCACAGCAGTCATGGCTTGGAACGTCAACTACAACTCCATGCTTCAAGCCACCGGTGAGTACTAAGATTTAAGAGGAAGGCAACAAACATGAAGACGATTACAAACTCACTCATTACCATTTCTGCCCTGTCGCTCCTCCTGATTGGATGCGGCGAAATCAAGAAAGACACAAAGGCCGCACAAAAGCCCACCACCATCGAAGAAATCCAGAAGGTCAACGGCAAACCCGCCCGCGTGGTGAAGGCAGCAACCGTCAAACTTACGGACGTGCGTTCCTTTAGCGGAACCATCGAAGGTAGCCAGCAGACCTACGCTGTAGCAAAGCTCGGTGACCCGATTGCAAAAGTCAATGTCCGCGTTGGTTCCAAGGTCAAAAAGGACCAGGTGCTCGCCGAATTCTTGTACACGGGCGATAACACAAGCTACCAGCAAGCATTGGCCAACATAGACCTCCAACAGAAGACACTTTCCCGCATGAAGGAAGTGCAGGCCAAGGGCGGTGTTTCCCAGCAAACCATCGACCAGCAGGAAACCCAGTTGAACGTAGCCAAGATGAACCTCGAAGCCGCACGCCGTGCAACGTTCGTGCTCGCCCCCTCTTCGGGAACCATCACCGAAGTCAAGTTCAAGGCGGGTGAAGTTCCGGGTGTCGGCGGTGCCATGTTCACCATCGCAAATCTCGACAAAGTCATTCTCAAGTTGAACGTCACTAGCAGCGAAATCGGATTCTTCAAGAAGGGCGCCAAGGCGACCATCGACTTGAACGGAGAAAAGATCCAGGGCGAAGTCACCCTCATTCCGCTCGCCGCCGACAAGACCACGCGTTTCTTCCCGGTCGAAGTGACCTTCAAGAACAAGAGCCGCAAGCTCCTCCCCGGCATGTACCTCACGGCAAAGCTTGACGCCCGCGAAGTCACTGGCGTTACCGTCCCGACCGAAGCGATTGTCTATGGCAATGGCGTGAATGCAGTCTGGATTGTCGATAACGAAGGCAAGGCCAAGCGCAAGATTGTGCAGCTCGGTGTGCAGACCAAGAACGATATCCAGATTACCGAAGGCATAAGCGAAGGCGATGTCGTGATGATCGAAGGCCAAAACCGCATGAACGACGGTGACAAGGTGCAGATTGTCGAATAATCGACACTGGAGAATAGTCAATGATTAAAGCCAGTATTTACAAACCAATCACCATGCTCATGGTCATCTTGACCGTGGTGGTGTTCGGTCTTTATACCTATTCCATGATGGTCGTCGATTTGATGCCGAAATTCGAAGTCCCGGTCGTCACCGCCACCATCATCTATAAGGGCGCAAACCCTGAAGAAATCGAAACGACGATTATCAAGCCCATTGAAGAACAGGTGGAACTCGTCGATGGTATCGACTACGTGCAGTCCATCTGCTTGGAAAACTACGGCATTATCGTCGCCATGTTCAACATGGGCGTAAACGTGGATGTCGCAGCAAACGACGTGCGTTCCAAAGTAGATCTTGCCGGAGCGAACTTTCCGGATGCTGTGCAGGCTCCGATTATTTCAAAGGTCGATATTAACGGTGCCGCCATCATGGCCATCTCGTTTACCGGTCCTCTGAACTCTACGGAACTCCGCCAGAAAGTCGAAGACGAAATTGAACCGCTCTTCACGTCCGTTTCCGGTGTGGCAAGCGTCGATATTTTCGGTGGCACGACCCGCCAGATTTCTATCGAAGTCGATAAAGAAAAGATGAAAGACCGTGGAGTCGATATCGGCACCATGATGGGCCTCTATGGCATGTCCAACGTGAACCTCCCCGTGGGCGAAGTTATCGGCAAACGCAAGAACACCACAGTGCGTACCGCCGGTAAGTTCAGAAGCCTCGACGAAATGCGCAACATGGAAATTCCGACGGCTACCGGAGTGGTCAAGCTCTCCGAAATCGCTGTCGTGAAAGATACCATCGAAACGATTACTTCGACATCCCGCTTCAACGGCATCAACTCTGTCGCACTCGATATCAAGAAACGTTCCGACGCCAACGTGGTGGAAGTTTCCAAAGGCGTGCTCAAGCGCATGGAAGAAGTCAACAAGACTCTCCCCGAAGGGTTCAAGCTGACTTTGATTTACGACAAGTCCGAAGCCGTGAATGAATCCATTGACAACGTTATCCAAAACATTGTCATCGCAATCTGCCTTACCGCAGGTCTCTTGCTCTTGTTCCTCGGCAAGTTCTCCACGATGATTATCGCAGCCCTCACGATGCCTATTTCCGTGATTGGCGCATTCACGCTCATGTACTTTGCAGGATTCGGCATCAACATGATGTCCCTCATGGCACTTTCGAGTTCAGTGGGCTTGTTGGTGACAAACTCCATCGTGGTGCTTGAAAACATCAACAACAAGCTGAACCAAGGTCTTGATCCAAAAGAAGCGGCGTATAAAGGAACCTCCGAAATCATGATTGCCATCATGGCATCGACGCTTACTAACGTCTGCGTGTTCGTACCGATTGCATTCATGAAATCCATCGTGGGTATTTTCTTCCGCACGTTCGGTATGACCATGGTGTTTGCTACGTTCGTGTCGCTCCTCGTGACATTCACGCTTACGCC
>CAMKLO010000147.1 GCA_946413655.1 uncultured Fibrobacter sp.
ATGGACTTTTTCACAAAAATCGACATTCCCGCCACAGATTGGCAAATCGACTACAACTCGCACGTCGCTTTTTTCGGTTCGTGTTTCGCCGACAATATTTCGGCGCAGTTTGCATCGAGGAAATTCAATGTTTTGACGAATCCCTTTGGAACGGTGTATAATCCGCTCTCCATTGCAATGCAAATCAAGGCAATCGCGAATAAGAAAGTTTTTGGAGGTCCAGAAATTTTTCAGGACATGCGCCCTGATCGCGCGGGGAACAGCGCCCCTTGGCATTGCTGGGATGCCCACGGTTCACTTTCGGCTGCAACTCGCGAAGACTGCGTCGCGAAACTGAACGAAGCCTCGATCCATGCGCTGGATTTTTTGCAAAAGACCGATGTCGCATTCATCACGCTCGGAACTTCATTCGTGTATTTTTTAAAGGACATCGGGGCGGCCGTTTCGAATTGCCACCAGCAAAACCCCAATTTGTTCATACGCAAAATGATTTCCGTAGATCACGTAGTAGCGGCACTGAAAAGCATCGTGCAAGACTTGCAGAAAATAAAAAATGACATGCGAATCGTCTTCACAGTTTCACCGCTACGGCACATGAGCGACGGCGCGCACGCAAACACACTTTCGAAAGCGACGTTGCAACTCGCTATAAACAAAATCATCGAAGAGCAAGACTTTACAACGCACACAACGGAAGCGGCCGTACAATACTTCCCGAGTTACGAAATTGTGATGGACGAACTGCGCGACTACCGTTTTTACGACAGCGACATGGTTCACTTGTCCAAAACCGCCGAAGAGTACATCTTCGAACGCATGACAGAAGTTTACTGCGATGGCAAAATTCGCGACAACATCAAGCAAGTCGAGAAGTTCCTGAAAATGGCAAACCACAGAATTCAAGATGAACATTCGTCCGCCACTGTGGAATTCAGACAAAGAATGCTCGAAGAAGCCACAAAGCTCGAAAAGCAAATTGTGGGACTTGAGTTAAACGTGTAGAAGGAGATTCCCCGTCGGAGCGGGGAATGACATGCAAGATTTTACTGAACCCTTCGGCGTTTCACGCCTCAGGATGACGCATGACAATGCAAAAAAAAAGAAGGCGGGCCGCAGCCCGTCTCCTTTTTCCTCCTAACAGTATTTCCAACGTGTCTCGACAGGTCTAGTTCTTGATGCAACGGACATGGAGATTAATCTTTTCAGACCACAAAGCCCGTTGTTGCACCATCCATTTTCCGACACTTCCAATCATAACCATCGATGCTTTAGGATCTTCTGTGTAATCGTTATCAGGCTTAACAGCATAATACGTCCATCCACTCTTCGACTTGGAATCAACAACGTCGCCAAAATCAGTGAACAACAGATAGTCTCCAATCCAATATGTTTCGATACCCAGAGTTTCGACGATAAACGCCATCAGTTCATCCCAATCGCTACCAGTCGGGACTCGCCAGCCTTCTGGGCAGATTCCTTGATATGTACCTGTGGCAGCTTCAATAGAATCAACAGCAGCGGAAATTCTTTCATAATTGAAATAGTTTCCCATTTTTATCAAAGTATCACAAACGTCTTCGATACCGCCACCTGCAACGCATTCATCAAAAGAGACCATTACAATAGAAGTATCCAAGTCCAGCACTTCGGACAACGTATAGGTTCCGTTTGTAGAATTATAAACCAAATTTTCCGCCATCCATGTCCGTGTGCCATTTTCCATTTCGAAAGTAACCGTCTTGTAAGTCTTACCATCGCGAGCATCAGTCATAGAACCCAATACGGATTCTACAGTCTTAAGCGTAGCGACCCATTTCCCAGAAGAACAAGTGAAATTGAATATATATTTCTCATTTTCGACAACTTGGCCTTCATTTGCATCGGTACACTTTTCCATTCTTTTCATTAAAACGGCAAAATTCGTCACCAATTCTATTTTTCTAGTCAACACAATTGACGTATCGCGCTTATCAACCTTTTCTAAATCATCCAGTATCGAAAGCGACCAATGTGTAAAGCGGGTTCTTGTAGTTTCGTCCAAGCTATCAAGGTTTCCATTCTTTGCAAGCATTTTTGCAATATGTCTGGTGCCGATATCATCCGAAAAATCAATAAAATAATCCACAATATCCAAAGCCATTACATAGACCGAATCATTTTCATATTCGCCCTTATCAAATACAAAAGGAACATCGTACATACCAAACGCATTCAAAATATCGCGCCCCGCTTGCTGTTTCGCCTCCGCAAAGGTCTTCCCGGCTTTCACTAATTCACGCAAACGATCAGTTTCAAAGAAAGTCAACGTATTGACACTAATGTTATTTGTCACACGCAAATCAACAATAACGCTCAAAGGATTTTCATTATAAGTCTCCCAAAATTCATCTGGAACCTCGTATGTATAAGGATAACGCGGATAAACTTTAAGCATTACATATGGGCTACTAAGCGAAACGCTATCGAAGCGGAACTCCCCTGATCCATTGGTAAACGACCCGACAAAAGTTTTACCGGTCGTGTCCAAAGTTACTGAATCCAGTTCGTACATTTTCGTAAAGGCGTCTCTGTAATTCAGAGTAGCACTAGTACTCTCCTCATGATTGTTTCCGGCTACTTCAGACATCGGAACAAGCGAGACTTTACCCGCAACAGAAATATTCTCAAGCGACGCTTGGATTCCAGTTTCTTCGACGGTTCCACCGGCAACATTGTTTCCTGAATTCGTTTCCGAGCACGCTGCGAACATAAAGGCGAGCAGCATCGCCATTTTGCAGACAAATGTTCTGCTAAACTTTGAGTAATTCATATTGTCCTCCTACCCTATCCTTTTAATTCCTGTTTCTTTGTCAATGGGAAAAGCTGCATGTTCAGACGATAGACTTCATCCGTGGCGGCATTCTTTCGAGCAATGGCAACGACTCTTTTACGACAATCGGCAATTTCTTGCACAATTTCATCGTAGCCGTCTTTGGTGATACCGAACGTGACACCCGAGAAATTTCGTTTTTCCTGAGCAACGCCTTCAATTGCGTCAAGCGCAAGTTCGCCCATTTGGCGGTGCATCGTACGGACAGCCACCGGCGTCACCCCCATAGGTCCCGTCGTCAAGGATTTGTCCGTCTGTAAGTAATTGCCTTCGTCATTTTTTTCAAGAAAACCGCCTTTGACCAAAAAGTTCAGCACATCGCTGACTTCGGCGGCGGTAATTTCTGGGCGGCAGGCATGGGCAAGCGCAAGCGGCTTTGCGCCAGGCATCGATGGCGCAAGTTCACGGATGACCGGATTTTTCCAACTTTCAAAAAAGCGGAATGAATCGCCTTCCAAGATTTTGGCCTTGTGCGCATCTGCAATGGCTAGCATTTTGTTAAAGGCAGCCTTCTTTTCGGCATCCGATTTCGCGTGGTCGAACTTGACCATTTCGGTAAAATATTCGCGTTCGTAATCGACCAAGCGCATGGCATCGGCAACGCGGGCGGTCGCTGAATCGCTCAAATTAAAGCGACCTTCGCTCACGTATTTCAGATAAACACGCGAAGAAAAACCGGCTTCGTTCGCGAACTCTTGCCAAGTAAACGCAGATTTCGCCTTTTTATCAGCGTAGTAATCCGCAATATACTGGCGATAGCTCGTATATTCTAAGATTTCTTTCATTTTTCCTCCTTACGGCAATCATTTTGGCAGCTCCTTTTTTTCGAGCGCGC
>CAMKLO010000148.1 GCA_946413655.1 uncultured Fibrobacter sp.
AAGGCAACCAGCAGCTCGACCGTCCAGACGGCTTCCAGCTCAAGCCAGAAGGCAACCAGCAGCTCGACCGTCCAGACGGCTTCCAGCTCAAGCCAGAAGGCAACCAGCAGCTCGACCGTCCAGACGGCTTCCAGCTCAAGCCAGAAGGCGACAAGCAGTTCTAGCGGAAAAACCAATTCCAGCTCAAGCCAGAAGGCGACAAGCAGTTCTAGCGGAAAGAGCAATTCCAGCTCAAGCCAGAAGGCGACAAGCAGTTCTAGCGGAAAGACTAATTCCAGTTCTAGCAAGAAGGCTACTAGCAGCTCAAGCGGAAAGGAATCTGGCATTATAGCCACAGTCGAAAGAATTAATCATAAGTTCTCTTGGAATGCTCGGCAGCAGGCGCTTCTTTTGTTCTCCGCAAAAGCAACGAATGCGAAAGTGGCTGTCTTTGACGTTCAGGGCGTTCGACTTGCCAAGTTGAATGTCACTCTCGTTCCCGGCTTCAATACTGTCTCGCTTTTGGATGCACACCTTGCAAATGGCAAATACGTAGTGCATGTGAACCTAGATGGTGAGAGTATTCACAAAGTTATCTCTATCGGTAATGGCAAGTAAGGAGGATTGTTAAAATGATTAAGAAATTGTTTATTGTTCTTGCTTTTGCTTGTTCTGCCTTTGCTGGTCAAATTTCAGTCGATGTTAAAACTGCCACTCAAGCCGTTGTGCTCAAGGATGACTTGTCTGCGATAGACTCGCTCCATTTTGCAATCGGAACGAGTGATCCGTATGTTGATTCTTTGTTCTTGAAAGTCGAAGGCGCTCCTAAATTTGGTAACAACAAAGTGTTGCTCTTGTCTTGGATTCAAAACATCGAATTCCTTTCTGCTCCCAAAGACAATGAATCTATGACCGTGTCCGTAGCTGGTGGGGCCATGATGGGGGACAATACTTTTTTGTTAAAGAATGTCAAATCCATGGATTTTATTGATATGGATGATGAACTGGATACGGATGGCGACGGCCTTACTGATGTCCAGGAATTGTTCGTTTATGGGTCTGATCCGAACAAGAAAACCCATAAAAGTAATAAGATTGTGGAAATGGGCTTTTATGATACCGACCTTACTAAATTAGGAGCGGTGGATATCAATGGTGATCAACTTGCTATAAAATTGGATTCTATTACGAACCGTCCAGTCATTGTGAAATTTAAAACGGAAGAACCGGTTGATACGGTGATGGTCACTTACAACGATTCCGCAGTTGCTGTTGTTAAGACCGATGATCAGAATTTCACCGTCAAGTTCCCCCCGAATAAGGTGTCCGAAGAACCTGTGATTGCTGTAAAAGTTGTTTCTGAAGCAAAGCAAAGCAGAACTTACCGTATATCGTTGGCGGTTCCGTTCTCTGTTTCGCCTACGGTAAATTTGATTAATTCAAACGATGGAAAAATACTTGGTGTTGTATTTACTCCTCAAAAAAGAGATGGTCGTGTTGCCGGGTATGCTATTTTGAGAGCCACTGCTTCTGGGAGTGCTGATAACAAGACACTTGCAAATTTCTCCGTGGAATCTTCTGAATCCTTTATAGATAAGCTTGTGCCGGATGGAGTTTCGGTTCTCGGTGTCATTGAACGTGATGCTTTGGAAAAATACTATGTAAATACTGGAAAGACTAAAGTTGCTTATCTTGATACTGTTGGACGCTTGTCTTCTTTCTATACATACCGCGTGGTAGCGTATGTCAAAGAAAATGTCAAAGGCAAGGACACGTATTTCTACAAGTTTACTAATGTGAGGACGAACGCTGCCGGAAGAATTTTATTCAAATACAGGCTGGAAGCTGTTGGTGTGGAATACTACAGTTGGACTCTCTGTAGGGCCGATATGAGAATCAAAGCAAAGTTCAATGGAGATGAGAGATATAATTACTGGTTCTATAACGCAGGGGATAACGATATGAAGGAGGATATTGACTGGGCGGATATTCCAGATAATCTTGGTGGAAATAATAATGCAGTCAGTTTGGACAAAGCGGAATATTCTATGGAACTCGGTTCGGGCGGAGTTGAGCTTCGTTTAGAAAGCACCATGGACTGCGGTAGTCATTCTTCAAGCGCTGGTCATACTATTAAATGGCCGTATAGTAAAATTGCAGATGGGCTCGAAATGGCGAATAACGGTGTGGATCATTATGATAATCTTAATCATGATGGACACTTCCCAAGCATGAACGGTTCTGCGACGTTTACCTATGGACAGGGAGGGGTGGCTTACAATAATAGCAACTGCTCATCTGGTTGTGGTGATGAACCGCATGCAGGTTGGAGATTCTGGTTCACTTATGATTGGATAGACGATTATAACCTGGTTTTTTCTAATTAAATAATACGATAAACCCTCGGTGCTCACCGAGGGCTTTTTTGTATTGATTTGATTTTTAGTCGTTTAATTGGAACTATTAGAAGTTGTCTTCGTGTACTTCGAAGTAGGATTGCGGGTGGGCGCAAACGGGGCAGACTTCCGGGGCCTTCGTGCCTACGACGATGTGTCCGCAGTTGCGGCATTCCCAGACCTTGACTTCGCTCTTTTCGAACACCTTTGCCGTTTCGACGTTCTGGAGGAGCTTGCGGTAGCGTTCTTCGTGCGCCTTTTCAATGGCGGCGACCATGCGGAACTTCTTGGCGAGGGCGGGGAAGCCTTCTTCTTCGGCGGTTTTGGCGAAGCCTTCGTACATGTCCGTCCATTCGTAGTTTTCGCCATCAGCGGCAGCCTTCAGGTTTTCTGCGGTGTCGCCGATGCCCTGGAGTTCCTTGAACCACATTTTGGCGTGTTCCTTTTCGTTGTCGGCGGTTTTCAGGAACAAAGCGGCGATTTGTTCAAATCCGTCTTTTTTGGCGCGGCTTGCGAAGTAGGTGTACTTGTTGCGGGCCTGCGATTCGCCGGCGAATGCGGCTTCAAGGTTCTTTTCGGTTTGGGTTCCTGCGTATTTGTTTGCCATAATTTCCCTCTTTTTGATAGGTTCGTTTCAAAATATACTTCTTTTTTTATAGGATGCAAAAAAATGCAATGGTCTTTTTTTGCCAAATGATACGAAGTGTATCTTTTAGTTTTTGAAAATGAAAAATATTTATAAAAATCTTTGAAAATTTGAAATTTTCTTTAATTTTGTATCATTTTGATATTGCGTGTAGCCAGCTGAAAATCTAAATTTATTCATGTAAAGCTTGGGACTGCATCCTGTTTACTAACCACCAACCACTAACCACTAACTACTAACTACTAATACCTAACATGAAACCGATAACAGAATATAAGGACTACCGCCTGTACATGCAGGACTTTTACGAAGAGCGTAAAAGGACGAGCGCGTTTTCGTGGCGGGAATTTTCCAAACTGGCGGGGTTCAAGTCGCCGGTTTACCTAAAGCTTGTTTGCGAAGGTAAGAGCA
>CAMKLO010000149.1 GCA_946413655.1 uncultured Fibrobacter sp.
CCGTATGTGCTGTGCAGCATTTCCTCGGTCAAGTTTCCGCCTTCGTGATAATGCACCGAATGGTTCACGCAAACGACACTTTTCACCTTGTGCGAAAGAGCCATCAAGTCATGAGTCACAATGACAATCGTCATCGTTTCGCTGAATTCGGCAAGCATGTTGTAAAGCGCCTCAATCCCAGCCACGTCGATATTGTTGGACGGTTCATCCAAAAAAAGAATCCGCGGATTACAGACAAGCGAACGAGCTATCAGAACGCGTTGGCGTTCGCCACCACTCAGTTCACCCAAGCGACGATTGAGGAATCCCGCGATATGTACGCGCTCTAACGCAGCCTTGACCTCATCCGATTTCGACGAAAGACCAATTTTACCGGTAGCAACACATTCAGCCACCGTAATCGGAAATTCGATATTTTTATTCGTATTTTGAGGCACGTAACCCACAGCCACTTTTTTAGTGGGCACCTTTTCGCCAAACAAGCGCACGCTTCCAGTTGTAGGCTTCAACAGCCCCACCATCAGCCTCATCAACGTTGATTTGCCACCGCCATTAGGCCCGATAATAGCAACAAAGTCATTCTCGTCAATAGAAAGATTCACGTCCGTCAATACGGGCGACTTTCCATAGCCAAAAGAAAGATCTTTGATGTCGATGGCAGACATTATTTTTTGCCAACCTCTTTGATAGCGTTCACCAGCTTTTGCACATTGCCCATCAAATCAGCAGACAACGGATCCGTCTCCACAATGGTTGCGCCAAGATCCTTGGCAATCGTAGTTGCAGCACGCTTGCTGAACTGCGGCTGCACAAAAACAATCTTCACGTTGTTCTTGCGGCCCATCTGGATAAGCTTAGCCAAATCCCTCGGTTTGGGTTCCTTGCCATCCACTTCGATAGCATATTGTTTGAGTTTGTAATCCTTAGCAAAGTAACCATACGACGGATGGAAAACGATAAACGAACGCGATTTGACCGGCATATGAATAACCGCTTCATTGATTTGACGTTCAGCCTTATCCAAATTATCAAGCGCATTCTGGAGCCGGAAGATATAGTATTTCTCGTGTTCTGGATCAATTTTTACAAGGTATTCATAAACATTTCGGACAAGGTATTTCACTCGTGCAGGAGAAGTCCAAATATGCGGATCGATTGCATGTTCTTCATGTTCGTGCAATCCGAGACCTTCATGTTCTAGCTCCATCCACTTTATATTCTTCGAAATATCGATAACTTCGACATTTTTGTTCGCACCCAAGAAGCGAGGCATCCAGGTCTTATCTAAACCAGAACCATCCGTAAAATAAACCTGAGCCAAAGAAAAAGCCTTGATGATAGCGGGCTTCGGTTCGTAATTGTGGGGGTCTGCTTCCGGAGGCAAAAGCGTTACAATGTTTACGCGGGCCCCACCCACCATCTTGACAATGGTCGCATAAGGCTGCAGCGAAACCGCCACCGTGATATGTTCCTCACCTGCCCACAGAACCGCGGGAACCATAACAAGCAAAAACAGAAGTCGCGCAATGTGACGCATTATTTTTTTCCTTCAAAAAAAGCGTTAAAGTCTATTTCACTGACGTTATCAACAATAAATTCCGGTTTCACATCGAGTTTTTCGACATCGGACATTTTCGATTCGCCGCACAAAGGTAGCACGAACCGACAACCAGAACGTTTCGCCAGCTCAAAATCCGTATAGAGGCGGTCGCCCACAAACAAGATTTCTTCGGGGCGATAAAGTTTCAAAAGCCCAGAAAGCATCGCCGGATTCGGCTTGCCAAAACTCATCTCGGGTTCGACACCGTATGCCGTTTTCAAGAGCGCCATGAAGCTACCGATATCGGGCACGGGGCCCCGTTCGTCGGGGCAGACAAAATCCGTATGCGTTACCCAGAACGGAATTCCGCGCTGCACCCTGAAAGAGAGTTCACACAGTTCGCGGTAATCAAAGCTGTTGTGGTACGCGACAAGCACAAGTTCGGTTTGTTCAACCGAGGGGCGCAAATTAAGGCTCGGGTCCTGCGCCGCAAACCACTCATAGACTTCCGGGTTCGCAAAGAAAAAAACGTTCTTGATGTTCCGTTCGTGTATTGCATCGAGCGAAAGATACAGTGCCGAAATGATAGAATCTTGAGCAAGCGGAAGCCCCATGACCTTGAGGCGGTTCTCGTAAAAGACTGGTGACTTGCTCGTGTTGTTACTCAAGTAATAAACGGGCACATGCTTTGCCACGCACTTGACGGTTTCAACGGCACCCGGATAAGGGCGACCGCTCAGATACAACGTACCGTCTAAATCGAAAACAACAGCTTTTACTTTTTTCACGGGATGTAATATAGAAAATTAGTTACTAGTTACTAGTTATTAGTTACTAGTCTATACAGTCTTAGAGAGTGCATAACTAACAACCAATGACTATTGACCAACAACTCACTCTTATGTTTGCTATTTTTACTGTTATGAAAACTCCTGATAGCCGTTTCTATTGTCCGCTGATTACAGTCGGCACCATTACCTTGGATGAAAACGAAAGCAGCCACGCCGTGCGCGTCTGCCGTGCGGCTAACGGTGATATATTGCAACTTTGCGACGGACTCGGGCATTACGCCGACGCGACGATTACCAAGGCAGACGCAAAAGCTTGCGAAGTCTGCGTGACCGAAGTCGAGGACGCGCCCTTCAAGCGCCCGCGATTGAATCTCGGCATCGCTTGCCTCAAGGACGATGCACTCGAAGAAGTCGTTTTTCACGTAGCGCAAACGGAGACGGACAGCATCATCTTTTTGCGCACGGACTATTCTCAAGAGCCCAAGAATTCCGACTTGAAAAAGACGGTTCGCCGCGCCGAACTCAAGAGTCTCGTAAGCTTGAAACAATCCAAGAAGGCTTGGATGACCCGCATCGAAGGGCCCATCGAATTTGCGGAATGGCTCGCGCAGTACAAGGGAGACTTGATTCTCTGTGACATCGACGGAGAACGCAAACTGGATTTAGAATTGGAAGAAAACGCCGATGAGAACAGTTCCACCGAAGAACGCGCCGAGAATGCCGAAAACAATGCGTCCGTCAAGCCGATTACTTTACTTGTAGGCCCGGAAGGCGGATTTTCGCCCCGTGAAATCGAGGCGGTAAAATCGTTCAAGAACGGGAAAGTCCACTTGCTGAACCTAGGCAACACACGACTCCGCGCCCGCACCGCCGCAGTCATTGCGTTAGGGAAAGTGCTGTAGCAGGTATTAGGTTTTAGGTATTAGGCATTAGGTAAATTATCGCGGCTTCGCCGCCCCATTACAGACTGTCTTAGCCCGAAATTCGTTCCTAAGGCCTACAACCTACCACCTATAACCTACAAACTAACTTTCACTTTTTCGCGCATGGCCATGACTTGAGCCTTGGCTTCTTCGACGGTGTCGCGACGAG
>CAMKLO010000150.1 GCA_946413655.1 uncultured Fibrobacter sp.
TGCGGGCGTTGTTCGTGTCGTTGCAGACTGTCGGGTCGAGGCGGCCGTTGAACAGTACTGGAGCTGCTTCGTACGGCATTACCTTCACGAACTTCGAACCTTCGTAATGCTTGGCGAGGATTTCGGTCAGGTCTTGCGGGCCGACCTTCTTCGTGAGCATGTTCGGGAAGATGGCGACGGTCACGGCCATGCCCTTGTAGTAGGGGCCAAGCACCGGGTTGAAGAACGGAACGTTCTCGAGTTCGCAGTACTTCTTCATCTCGGGGAGGTGCTTGTGGGCGAGCGCGAGCGCGTACGGGGCAGGCGCCATGATTGCCTTCGATTCACCGGCCTTGTGGCTCAAGTTTTCTTCGGCTTCGTATTCCGCGATGAGTTTCTTGCCACCGCCGGAATAACCGGTGATGCTGTAGGCGGCGAGGTTTGCACTCTTCGGGAGGATGCCTGCTGCAACGAGCGGATACACACCGAGGATAAAGCCCGAGGCGTGGCAACCGGGGTTCGCGATGCGCTTGCTCTTGGAAATCGCTTCGCGCTGGGCTGCCGAAAGTTCCGGCATGCCGTAGGTCCAAGCTGGATTTACGCGGTGAGCCGTGGAGGCGTCGATAATGCGCGTGTTCGGATTCGTGCAGAGGGCGGCGCTTTCCATGGACGCTGCATCCGGCAGGCAAAGGAACGTCACGTCAGATTCATTAATCATCTTCTGGCGTTCGTTTACGTCCTTGCGGAGTTCCGGATTGATTTTGAGAATTTCCAAGTCGCTCCGCTTGGCAAGTCTCTCGAAAATTTGCAGGCCAGTGGTTCCTGCTTCGCCGTCTACGAATATCTTGAACATTTTTAGGTATTAGGTTTTAGGTTGTAGGTTTTAGGTGTGCTTATCGGGGGTTTAGGGGCAGAGCCCCTAGGCGAAGGGGTGGCGAGCGACGGAGTTTTCGGAGTGCGAGCCAGGGGAAGGCTTTCCCCTTCCGCTGACAACTTCCTACCGTCTACTTCCTACTGTCTACTTATTCGCTCCGCAGCACTTCTTGTACTTCTTGCCGGAACCGCACGGGCACGGGTCGTTACGTCCGACAACCGGACCTTCGTGACGGACAGTTTCCTGCTTCACGGCACGGCCATCGTAGAAGAACCATGCACCGCCGACCTTGTGGAATTCGCCAAGTTCGTGGTGGTTGCGGGTAATGTTGCCCTGCTTGAAACGGGCGACAAATTCGACCCAGCCGATGTTCTTTTCGTCTTCGGTCTTGGTCTGCTTGATTTCGATGCCGAGCCATTCGGACTGGCGGCTCCAGGCTTCTACACTCGGTTCGTCAAAGTCGTCGCGCTGGGTGGCTTCGAGGGAATCCTTGAGCCATGCGATTTCGTGCTTGGCGTAGGCTGTGTAGCGGGAGCGCATCAAAGCTTCCGGGGTCGGAGCGAGAGTCATCTTTTTAATAATAGGTTCGCAGCAGTCGCAGTATGCTTTGCCGGAGCCGCAGGGGCATAAATCGTTTGCCATAGTAAAATCCTTATTTAAAACTGGGCAAAAAATAAAAAAATTTGGTAAGCCTGTGGAGTGCTCCGTGTATTTTTTACAAGCTCAAGGTCTATAAAAAAGAGATGCCCGGTCGGCGCCGGGCATGACAATTTAATGCTCTGGATTCTTCGCGGTTATTCGCCGCTCAGAATGACCTCGGAACACTTTGGCGGTTCTGCACATTGTAGGCCCGAGGAGTTCTCTGTTCAAACTACAGGCATTTCTTCATAATCCAGAACTCTTCCTTGCCTTCGCGGCCCGGAATGCTGTTCGTGGGCTTGATGCGCTCGACGATGTCGAATACGCCGCCGAGGCGTGCCATGAGTTCGCCTTCGCTCATGCAGTGCGGAGGGCCCTGCATGGTCTTGCCGTTCATGAGCGGGTACATGAGGCAGATGAACACGCCGTCGTCTTTCATCATCTTGTAGCAGACTTCGAAGAATTCGTCGCGGCGGCCCGGGTGGATTGCCGAGAACGTGCCGTAGTCATAAATGATGTCGAACTGCTGGCCGCCACGCTTGGCGTCCTTCGGCGAAAGCGTGAACAGGTCGAGGTCCAACGAGCGCAGGTTCTTGTGCTTGCGGCTCAGATGGTCCAGTTCATCGACTGCGGTCGGGGCAAAATCCACGGCCAAAACTTCGTGTCCACGCAAAGCCCAAGCCTCGGCATCGTAGCCGAACCCGGCGCCTGGAATCAGCACTGTGCCGGTTGCGGGGCAGGAGGGGTGCTTGAAAAATTCAAGCAGGGCGGGGGTAGCCTTCTTGAAATTCCAGTAGTCCTTGCCTTCGGCATAAAGATTGTCCCAGAATTCCGGGAGGTTTTGCGTTAACATTCTTTACCTTCCTTTTTGTACGCTAATTGTCCACACGCAGCAAGGATGTCCCTACCGCGTGGATTGCGGATCGTTATTTGAATTTCGGCAGCTCGCACGGCGGCGAGAAAGTCTTCCACCTCTTCGGGGGTGGGTGGGTGCAGCGTCGGGTCGTCGCCGTCGTTAAGCACGATGGCGTTCACCTTCACGCGGCGCGGGGCGCAAATGCGGATGAGTTCCTTTGCCGCCTTGGGCGTGCAGGTGATGTTCTGGATGAGCACGAACTCGAACGTCACGTAATTATCGGTGCGGCGGATGTATTCGTCAACCGCTTCCAAAAGTTTTTCGATGGGCCACGTCTTGTTCACCGGCATCACGGACGAACGGTATTCGTTGTTCGTGCTGTTGAGGCTTACCGCGAGGCAGCAGGGCGTGTTGCGATCGACCAGTTCCTTGATTTTCGGGACGACTCCCGAAGTGCTTACGGTCATGCGCTTTGCGCCCATGTTGAAAAGTTTCTGGTTATGCAGCGTGCAGCAGACGCGATGGACATTTTCCAGGTTGTTGAGCGGTTCGCCCATGCCCATGAAAATGATGTTCGTGACCTGGGCCGTGCCGCCTTCTTCGTTCTGGAACCCGTTATCCTTCAAGTACCAGTTGACGTTGATGATTTCTTCGAGAATTTCGCCCGCTTCGAGGTTCCTGGTGAACCCCATCTTGGCGGTACGGCAAAATGCGCAGTTCATGGCGCAGCCGACTTGGGTCGAAACGCAAACGGAATAGCGCCCGTTGGCCGGAATCATCACTGTTTCGATATGGTGGCCGTCTTCGGTCTCAAAAAGCCATTTGACCGTTCCATCGACGGAAACGGAGCGTTGGTCCTCTTTTAGGCCGCAGAGCGAGAACTGCTTTGCCATTTTTTCGCGGAGAACCGGGGAAATGTTCACCATTTCGTCGTAAGAGCGCACCTGCTGGCAAAATAGCCATTTTTGAATCTGGTCAGCGCGATAGGGCTTTTCGTCAACATCACGAAGCCAAGCTTTGAGCTCGTCGGTTG
>CAMKLO010000151.1 GCA_946413655.1 uncultured Fibrobacter sp.
GGCGTACGGTCGCTTCTTCGCAAGAAGTCGCATTGTTGATGCAAGACGAAAAGAGTCTTGCCATCCATGCGGACAGCTTGCAGGACAAGGTGTTTACGGGAGGTGCGAAGGATTTGTACCAAGGGTCTTTCAGGTACCATTATACCTATATGGACAAGCAGACGGGACAAATGACTGAACTTGGTTTGGACGGCCTTGCGATTGAAGACCGCATTGGGGCTATTCTTGTTGATAAGCCGATTGTGAAACCGGTTTCCGATAATGTCAACAAGCTGACGGTTTATATCAGCGAAGCTGTTCAGGCCGGTTCGCTCAATGGCATGCCTTTCCTCGAATTCAAGGATAAGACGGGGCAGCTGGTGGATCCTTCGCTTTTGTCGATGGTGTCATTCACGCCGAGCAAGAACAGCAATTACTATGACGTGCTCTTCCAGAAGAACGACAATACGATACTCCCGGAAGTGGGCTTTATGGTGCGCCTGATTCCAGGGGTGGTGCCGGACTTGAACGGGAATGTGCCGCATGTGAATAATCCGTGGCGCCGCATCGAAGGTGAACAGCGCGTGGGTTTGGAGACTCCGAATGTTGTCGGTATCGATCCTGCAAACTGGACTCCGGAAACGTGGCCGTACAAGGACGATGTTGCGCCAGTCCGTGTTGACGTGTCGAAGAAAATAGAAGAAATCATTGCCGAGACGGGGCTCCCGGGCGAACTGATTACGTTTGACTTGAGCGAAGTCGGCAAATCGTTGCTGTTGAATTCAGACGAGAGCCGGGACGTTGTGCTTTCAAAGGTGATGATCAAATGGAATGTGGAATACTTCTCGACTCTCGGACAGTTCGTCAATTCCAATAGCGGCGTTGTGGCTTGCAACGACAAGTCGATATTTGGCACGGACTGCGTGGAGAATCCGGGTAACGTGTTCTTGATGTGGGATGCTCGAAGCAATAAAGGGCGCCTTGTCGGGACGGGTGCCTATATCGCTAAACTCAAGTTCAAGATTATCTCGGACGGGAATCTTGTCGGAAAGCAGGACGAGACGTTTAACTTCGGCATTCGCCGCCACGGCAAGAAATAATGGATCCTTCCCCTTACAGGGTCAGGATGACATAGTGTAAACATAACCACAATTTATCAACAGTTTAAGAATAGGCCTTGCAGAAAGTAACTCGTTGAAACTAAACGGGTTACATGCGGGGTTTTCTTTATGTCCAAGTTTTATTTACAGTGGGTGTTGATAGATGTTGAAAACTGTTAGAGATTTTAATGTATTGCCTTAGTTCTAAGATCTAAGTTCTTCCTTTTAAAAATCTATTTTTGTGCCGTGATTCAAATTCAGAACGTTTCAAAGTCTTTTGGCATGCAGGTCCTTTTGGACGGTGCGAGCATGCTTGTGGCCGACCATGAACGCGTCGGTCTCGTGGGCCGCAACGGTTGCGGTAAATCGACCCTTTTCAAGATGATTCTCGGCCAGGAATGCATCGATGGCGGTAACATCGACATCCCGAAGGGCTACACGATTGGCTATTTGCAGCAGCACATCAACTTTACGCATGCGACGGTGCATGAAGAAGCGTGCAGCGTGCTGAAGGTGAATGAGGATGGCTGGCTCGAAGAACATAAGGTCGAGGCGATTTTGTTCGGTCTCGGTTTTGACGAGGAATCGATGCACAAAAGCCCGATGCTCTTGTCGGGCGGTTTCCAGATCCGTCTGAATTTGGCGAAGGTCTTGGCGAGCGAACCGGACATGCTTTTGCTGGACGAACCGACGAACTATCTGGACATTGTGTCGATGCGTTGGCTCAGCCGCTTTTTGCGCACGTGGAAGGGCGAAGTGCTCTTGATTACGCATGACCACCATTTTATGGACGAAGTCTGCACGCACACGGTGGGCATTCACCGCCACAAGATGCGTAAAGTCAAGGGCTCTGTCGAAAAGCTGCGCGAGACGATTGCCGAAGAAGAAGAAGTGGCAATGCGCACGCAGGAAAACGAGCAGCGCAAAAAGGAACAGCTCGAGAAGGTCATAGAACGCTTCCGCTACAAGGCGGCAAAGGCTGCGATGGTGCAGTCAAAGATTAAGGCTGCTGCAAAGCTTGCGACGGGCGAGCGCCTCACGCACGAACGCAATTTGGATTTTAGTTTTAAGGAAGCGGAGTTCCCGGGCAAGCGCATGTTGCAAATTCACGGGCTCCATTTTGCGTACCCTATCCGTGACGAGAACGGCGATAAAGGTGCTGCGCCGAAGTTTGGCCCGGAGCTGATTACCGATTTGGAAATGGAAGTGTTCAAGGGCGACCGCATTGCGGTTATCGGCCCGAACGGTCGCGGTAAAACGACGCTCTTGAATTTGATTGCGAAAGAATTTGAACCGACTCAAGGGTCAATCAATTACAACCCGAACCTCAAGATAAATTATTTTGGACAGACGAACATCAACCGCTTGAATCTTGAGAATACGGTCGAAGAAGAAATTGCGACGGCGATTGCGGATGTGTCGCAGAAGAGCCGTGCCCGTAGCCTCGCTGGTCTCATGATGTTCAGTGGCGATAACGCGATGAAGAAGGTCAAGGTGCTTTCGGGTGGTGAACGTAGCCGCGTGCTGTTGGGTAAGATTTTGGCGAATGAAAGCAATATGCTTTTGCTGGACGAACCGACGAACCACTTGGACATGGAATCTATCGAGAGCTTGATTGATGCGCTTGAAGATTACGATGGCACCGCCCTTGTCGTGACGCATGACGAAGAACTTTTGCATGCATTTGCAAACCGCCTGATTGTATTCGATGGCGGCAAGTGCCGCGTGTTCGAAGGCTCTTATGCCGACTTCCTCGAAAAGGTGGGCTGGGCATCCGAAAAGAAACCGGGCGGTGCGAACTCCGCAAACATCAAGGTCTCGAATATCGACGTGACGGACGATAAGCCTGCAAGTTCGACGCCGCGAACAAAAGAAGACCGCAGGGCCCGAGCCGACTACATCGCCGAACGCAGCAAGGTCATCAAGCCGCTTGAAAAAGAAGTTGCACGCCTCGAAGCGGAAATTGCGAAGGCCGAAGCCATCGGCGGCGAACTCGAAGCGAAACTCGTTACCGCCTCGGAATCTGGCGACGGAAACGCCATTACCGCCATTGCAAAAGACATGGACGATAACAAGAAACTGACCGAAGAACTTTACGCTGCCTGGGAAAAGGCAAGCGCCGAACTCGAAGCCGCGAAAGATAAGTACAAGTTAGACTAGTTAGTAGGGAGATGCCCGATCAAGTCGGGCATGACAAGTGCGTGGTCTTAGGCGTGTCATCCTGAGCGGAGTCGAAGGATCTAGTTAAGTTTATTGTTTGCA
>CAMKLO010000152.1 GCA_946413655.1 uncultured Fibrobacter sp.
TGCGATTTGCCCGTGGTGGGTGCGAAAGTCGAAGGCAAAGCCAACTTCATCGACTTTGAAAACTACGACGTTGGCGGTGCCGGCAAGGCCTACTACGACATGGACACCAAGAACCAAGGCGAAGAATACCGCGAAGATCGCGTGGATATCGTCGCCATGAAAGACAAATGCGGTGACGGCTATGCCGTGGGCTACACCCAAAAAGGCGAATGGCTCGAGTACACCGTTAACGTGCAGGCAGGCGGGAAACTCCCCTTCGAACTCAGCTACGCCAGCGGCATGGACAACACGAGCGTGCAGCTCTTTATGGACGACGAGCCGATTACCGACACGCTCGCACTCGCGGGCACCGGGGATTTCGACACCTACGACACATTCAAGGGCACGACCACCAAGGAACTCACCAAGGGTGAGCACATATTCAAAGTGGTGATGACGAGCGACTACGTGAACCTCGACTGGATTACCTTTGGAGAAAGCAATGGCGATGCGGCAGAAAAACGCTGCACGACCACCACGGACATCATTCCAAACTTTGCCCAGAACGCCGCAGGTGCCTTCGCGAGAACGGCTGGCGAATACAAAGTCTTTGACCTGATGGGCAACATGCTTGGTAAAGTCCGCCTAAACGCAGGAGCATCGCTGACAGACATCAAGGCTGGGCTCAGAACTGCCGGTTACCGCAACGGAGCCTACATCATCCGAAACGCAAACGGAAAAACGTTTAGAATCAGTTTCGGAAAGTAACCCCCTCCCCTTTTAAACAAGAATCCTCCCCCCGCGGAGGATTTTTTTATCTATTCATAAAAACAATATTCTTAATATATTACTTGTAATTTTAATTAAAATATTGTATTTTTAGAATGGAGGTTTTTCTTATGCCCTGTATTTTGCCAGTTTCCGATTTGCGTAATTACAACGAAGTTCTTCAGAACGTATCCGAAGAATCTCCCGTGTTCCTGACCAAAAACGGTCGGGGTTGCTATGTTGTCATTGACATTAAAGAATACGAACGGATGGTAGCGGCATTGAAACTCCAGAAGGCTCTTGCCGAGGGCGAACGATCCGCCGAACAGGGTGGCTGGCTATCCGCTGCGGATGTGCGAAAGAAATTTTAGTCCCTATTTTAAGTGATGACTACTGAAGGCTCTTGATGAATTCTGGGGCGAAGTCAACTCCGTTCAACCATGTGATTGTGTGCGTTTGCAGGGTAAAATCCTTAAAGGTTTTGATATCTGCAAGTTGCTGCACGATGGGTCGGTGGTCTGACTTGATGACGCTTTCGAAATCAGCGACAAAACGGCATCCGTCATTGAATTCGACGGATATCTTGTAATCGCCAATATATTTCGCATCAATCACATGAAGCATTGTCTAGACCAGTGGATCGATATTCTTGTATTCTCCGGTGCTTGAATATAGTTAGTATTAACGACTACTTCGCTTCTTGTCTGTAATAGAAAATGCGTAATATATCGACTTCTCGCTTGTCATGATCGACATGATAAAACAGGCGATAATTCTCAATCGGCATTGTGCGTACTTCACGCAAAATCCAAGGTTCTTCTTGACACAAGGCAAACGCTTCAGGAAAATCGGAGAATTATTATTTCATCTCCCTATAATTTTCCCGAAAATATTCAATTTCCATCAAATAGTTTTTCAATTCAGGAACCTGCTTAATCGGAAAAAGTTTTTTTTGGGTATGATCGTAAAAGTCTGAGAAACGGTGAATAAACACATACTGGTTGTCAAACTCCAACAAACCTACAAAGCGTAGACAAAATGTTTCGTCAACCATTTTTCCCAAATTATCATTAAAAGTGGTTTGACATAAAGAATCAGGGATTTCATATTTATACCACTTTGCTGTATAACCACGTTGTTGGACACGATCTTCTCCACGAATAATAGAATCGACATAAGTTAATGGAGGTTCAAAACAAGCTCGTCCAAACGACCCATAAACTTTATGATGAATAAACAGATTGCATTCCGCATATAAGTTTAATGGCAGCAACATCAAAAGATAAAAGGATATTTTCATAAAACTCATTACTTTCGTTTCATCTGCGTTTCCACTATTACTTGTACGAATTTCAGTTCCTACACCTGTATAATGCGTAGCGCGTTCAACGGACCATTCTGCTGCACCAGTCAACTTGCCAAGCATAGCCTTTGAAATTCTTCTTCCGTCCCCGTCGTACTTCATCACAAATTTCAAAGAGTCTCCGTCATCCATAGGTGAAATTGTTTACATAAGCACCCTGTCTGATTGTTCAAACAGTCATGTACAACATCTTAAATATACATTTTCTGATTCCCAAAAGGAGATGTCGGGGGTGTTAGGGGGTAAAGCCCCTTAGGCGAGCACCCAACTACATTCGTGACGAAATTAAAAATTTCTACGAATGTGTTAGTTGCATCAGTGGCTGAGCCTTTAGGATAGGAAAGTAAACGGAACTAAAGTTCCGAGCCACGCAGAGGGGGTGACGGAAGATGCGAGGAGATGGCGGCTCAAGGCCGCCATGACGATGCAGCTGAAGGCAGGGGGATTCTTCCCCCTCCCCTATTCAAAACATCACTGGATCCTTCCTCCCTGCGGTCGTCAGGATGACGTCGTGGGGCGTTCTTTTTTGAAACAACCCTATTTTTGCCCGTTTTCCGCTTTAAAAACGTTTCAGAACGAAACAAAAAGGGCGTTTTTCGGGTTTGGCACGGCTTTTGCTAATGTATCGGCGTAAAAAACTCCCCGCTCAAACAAAAACACCGGGGATCAAGAATTTAAAATAGGAGATTAAAATCATGGGTAAGATTATTGGTATTGACTTGGGTACGACAAACAGCTGCGTTGCCGTGATGGAAGGTGGCAAGCCGGTCGTCATCGCCAATGCAGAAGGTTTCCGCACCACGCCGTCTATTGTCGCATTTGGCAAGAACGGTGAACGTCTTGTGGGCCACGTTGCAAAGCGCCAGGCAATCACGAACCCGGAAAAGACAATTTATTCTATCAAGCGTTTCATGGGCCGTACGGCTGGCGAATGCTCCGCTGCCGAAAAGAACATGCCCTACAAGCTCGTCGGCACGGGTTCCGATCCAGTCCGCGTGCAAATTGACGACAAGCAGTTTGCTCCTCCTGAGATTTCTGCTGCCGTTCTCCAGACCATGAAGAAGATTGCCGAAGATTACCTCGGTCAGTCTGTTTCTCAGGCTGTGATTACGGTTCCGGCTTACTTTAACGACTCTCAGCGTCAGGCTACAAAGGACGCTGGTAAGATTGCAGGCCTCGAAGTTCTCCGTATCGTGAACGAACCGAC
>CAMKLO010000153.1 GCA_946413655.1 uncultured Fibrobacter sp.
GAATCGTCTCGGCAAAACCGGTACTCACGACATAATGTTCCAAGCGGATATCGAAAGCCTTGTATTTTTCGTCATCGTTGATAAGCGACTTCACTTCGCCGAAAAATTGCGGAAGCCCCGGATAAAATTTCAGCTCCTTGCCGAACTCGTGCAAAAGCGCATTGTTCAAGCCCTTGAAAATTCCGGCTTTCACGTAAGTCAAGATGTGGTTCAAGTAGCTCGTATCCGAATTGACAGAGATTCCCTGTTTGCCGTAATACGCTTTGAGGGCGTTCACCTCTTGCCAAAACTTTTTACCATCGATATCGAAGTGCTTAAAAAGCGGATCCTGCATGTACGAACTGATGAGGGTCTTATCGCAGTCCCACACCATGGCGATAATATTTTGTTCAAAAGGTGATTTCATGATTTAGTAGGAAGTTAGAAGTAGGAAGTAGTTGGTAGTTAGTAGTAACTTGGAACTCAAAACTTACTTAGTAATAAAATAATCCTCGGGGTTAACGGGAACGCCGTTCACGCGAATTTCGTAATGCAAGCCAAGGCTCGACTGAAGCCCGCTCTTACCAATAATTGCAATCGGATCCCCGCGACGAACTTTATCTCCTTTATCCAAAAGTGTTTTTCCTAAATGTGCATAGAACGTTTTTACATGTTCCAAATGTTCAATCTTCATGGTGTTTCCGAAACCACGATGTTTGCGAACTTCAACAACAGTACCAGCTCCTGGCGCATAAACGGTATCCCCCTCGGCAGCCAAGAAATCAATACCCCTATGCGGGAGCTCCTGGTCCGTAAATGCATCGAACACCATCTCGAAACGGCTCTTGATATCGTGATGGTTTCTAAGCGGATGGAGCACCGGAACACGAGCTGCAAGGGCGGAATCGGCTTCTAGCTTATTAAGCGTTTTGCGGAATGTCGATTTCATTTCATACAAATTCTTTCTCGGAGAAGCATCATCTTCCCCCAAAGTTCCTTCGATTGCAAAACCTAGTCCGCCCAGCTTCATGGAACTATCGCGGACAACGCGCGTTTCTTCAATTTTCAAGATGGTCGTATCAACAACCGTGCGGATTTTCTTGATTTCCTTCTTGATGACGGAGTTTTGGTGATAAACGTCTATCAGGTTGCCGTTCGACAAGTTTTCTACAATCTGCATCGGCGAGAACAAGACAAAGCCCAAAATGGCGCAGATACCTATAACAAGGTAAATAACAGCCTTACGTACAGAGAACGTCACATCACGCCCTCTGGAATCCTTGTTCGGATAAATGTGCACCTCAATTTTTTTCACTGGAACCTTCAGCCTTGTTCAGTTTCTGTTCGATTTCTGCAACCTGTTTTTTGATTTCGAAGATGGCACCCACGGCTTCGACTGTAGATGGGTTGTCTTTGATGGACTCCAGGCGGCCTTCCTGAATCGCTTCGTAAACCTGTTGCCCGAGGAACTGGAACTTGGCCTTGAGCTTGGACTGCACCATAGACAATTCGACACGAGAGAGGACGTTGGATGCACAGTCCTTTGCCGTGTTTTTCAGCTTATTTAGAGTTTTTTCGTTCATAATATCATCTCGACTAGCCTTTAAAATAGTAGATTTCTCGATATAAAACAATGGAGATTTTTCTATGAGTCGCAGCGATCGCAGAAGAGCAAAGCAAAACGCCAAAAAATTCGTCCCAAAAAAATCAAATGCGCTGGATAAACGAGTTATCGTACTCCTCGCTATCATCGTCGTTGTATTTTTCGTAGGAACAATGCTCATTCAAAGAGGTGCTTAATCCATGAAGTTCACTATTCAAAAGAATGTATTGCAGGACGCCCTGCAAGCGGCAATTAGCGCCGTTCCGAACAAATCAACCATCCAAATTTTAAACAACTTTTCGCTCCGTTTGGAAGGGAACTTCCTCGAAGTGAGCGCAACCGACTTGGACCTCGGTATCAGGGTCAAGGTGGAAGTGCAGGGCGAACGAGATGGTGCAGTCGTCGTTAACGCACGTAAGCTTTTCGACCAAGTGAAGAGCCTCGTGGATCCGAGCATCACGAACATCACTTTTGACGCACAGGACTATCTGGTCAAGATCCAGTGGAGCGAACGCGGCAAGGCAAGCATCATCGGCTTCGACGCCAACGACTTCCCGCCGTTCCCGGAAATCGAAAATGGCGAAACGCTGAACATCGCCGCAAGCGAACTCGCGTTCCTCGCCGAAAAGACCTTGTTCGCAACCTCTACCGATTCCACCCGCTTGAGCCTGAACGGTGTGTTCCTCGAAGCGAAGGACGGCAAGGTTTCCATGGTCGCCACCGACGGTCACCGTCTCGGTCGCGCATCCATCGACCAAGAAGGCGCAGAACTCTCGAACGGAGTCATCATTCCGCACAAGGCTTTGCAGCAGATTTTGCACATGGCCAAGGGCGATTCCACGGTCGAAGTCCGCACCTCTGCAACGCACATCCTCTTTAACACGGGTTCCATCCAGGTGATTTCCAAGCTGTACGAAGGACCATATCCGAGCTACCGCTCCGTGATTCCGCAGCAGTTCGAACGCACCGCCCAGGCAAACACCACGGAATTCCAGAACAAGATTCGCAGCGTGATTTCGATGGCGAACGCACGCACCCGCAAGATCCGTTTGCAGTTCGACGGCAACATCCTCGAACTCAGCGCCACGGACCCGGATGTCGGCGGCGATTCCCGCGAAGCACTCGCTATCACGCACAACGGCGAAGGCAGCTTCTGCATCGGCTTCAACGGCCAGTTCCTCGCAGAAATCCTCAGCATGTGCAAGAGCGAAGAAGTCATCATGAAGATGAACAACCCGCTTGGCGCCTGCATCATCGAGCCGGTAGGCGACAACATGAACTTCTCGTTCCTCTTGATGCCGACGCACCTGACGGACAACTAACCGAAGTTCGAAAAAATTTAAGGGCTCTCGCGAGAGAGCCTTTTTTGTTAAACTGTATCTGCAATGAGTACTGCACCTGCAAATGGAACCGTACTCGCACGCAAAATCGCGCATATTTTGGATAAAGTAAATGTCTAGTCAGATTCGCAAGAGAGTCAACAAGAAAATCACGAAAGCGATTCACGACTTCAACCTGATTGAAGACGGAGACCGCGTGCTGATTGCCGCAAGCGGTGGCAAGGATTCAAGCGTGTTGTTGATGGAACTCGCAGCGCGCCTCGGCAAATTCGGCCCCAAGTGCGAACTCGCCGCCATCCACATCCAAAGCGATTTTGCAGACAAGGCACCTCGCGAATTTTTACAGCGTATGGCGGAGGAATACCCGCAAGTACCTTTTTACTTTAAAGATGT
>CAMKLO010000154.1 GCA_946413655.1 uncultured Fibrobacter sp.
ATGATGGTCGATATTTCAATATAAACAACATTTATACTCAAACTTATACGTATCAAAATTACAAGTATTATGGACAAAGTGTCCGTTGCGTGAAAAACGCTGAATAAAGTAATTTTATGTAAGGGGAGTCCCTGTGACGAAAAACGTCGCGGGGAATTTTTGTCATTCCCGCGTTTTTTTTATTTGTCATTCCCGCGAAGGCGGGAATCTCCATGTTCCTAGAACATTCTTGTCATGTTCTAAAATGCTTAATTTTTCGAAATTTCGTAAAAAATGGTAAAATTTGAATAAAAACGCAATGTTTATGTTCTGATTGAATAAAAAATGGGTATATTTGTACCCATGAAGGATATCGTTGAATATACAGATTACCGCAAGTACATTCAGGATTACTACGACGAACGCAAGCGTAGTTCCGCTTTTTCGTGGCAGGAATTCGCCCGGAAAGCGGGCTTCTCGTCGGCAGTGTTTCTGAAGTATGTTTGCGAGGGGAAGAAAAACTTGAGTGTCGGCTCTGCGGGTTCTGTCGCGAACGCCATGGGTCTTGCCGGTTTCGAACAGACTTATTTTGTTCTGATGGTCTCGTATGCCCATGCGAAGGGGGACGCCGCGAAACGGGCTGCATTCGAGGAACGTTGTGCACTCGCGCAGGCACACAAGGTTCGTGTGCTCGGGAACGATGAGTTTGATTACTACAAGTCGTGGAAAAATCCCGTGTTGCGAGAACTTGCCCCGCATATGCCGGGGGCGAAACCGCTTGAAATGGCACGCGCCTGCGAACCGTCAATCACAGCAGCGGAAGTGACCGAGACTTTGAATTTGTTGACAAAGCTGAAGCTCTTGAAGAAGGACAAGGACGGAAACTACAGTCAAACGGACAAGGCGATTACGATGGGATCTGTAGATGCCGTGCCTGTGGCGGCGCGTGATTTGCAACGCCAGATGGGCGAATTTGCAATCAAGGCTATCGACTTGCCGCTTGCTGAACGTAGCATGTCCGGATTTGTTTTGGGGCTTACGGAACGTTCGTACGGACGCATCCAGAAGGAAATTGCCGATTTTTACCGTCGCGTCGTGGCGATCGCGACTGAAGAAGACGAAACGGAGCGCGTATATCGTTTGAATATGCAACTGTTCCCGATGAGCAAACGTCTTGAAACAAAAAATGGAATATAAATTTGATAACGAGGATTGAAATGAAAAAAGGTTTGTTTAAAATTGCTGCGGTGGCGTTGCTTTTGACGGCTTGCGCTGGCGATGATGTCGCTGGTGGCGCTTCGGGTGATGCGGGCGTCGTTGCTGTGAAGGATTGGGAAGTGGCTGGTGTGTCGCAGAAGGGGCCGTTTGTCACGGGTTCTGTCGTGACGGTGCAGGAACTCGACGGTATTACGCTCAAGCAGACGGGCAAGAGCTTCAAGGGTTCCATCAAGAGCGACAAGGGCGATTTCGCCATCAAGGATATCAATTTGGAATCGCAGTACGCGATTCTTGAGGCTAACGGCTATTACCGCGACGAAATTTCTGGCAAGAAGTCTTCGGGGACGGTGACACTCCGCGCGTTTACGGATCTTTCGAACAGAAAGACGGTGAACATCAACTTGCTAACGCATTTGGAATACGAGCGTGTGATGTACTTGGTGACCGAAAAGAAGAAATCGATTGCGGAAGCGAAAGAACAGGCCGAAAAAGAAATCTTGGCTTCGTTTGCTATCGAGGGCGAATTTGCGGAATCCGAAGACTTGAACATTTTCAAGTCGGGTGACGGCAACGCGGCGCTCTTGGCGGTGAGCGTTTTGATGCAGAGCGATGTCGATGTGGCGGGGCTTACCGAACGCATGGGCAAGTTCAGCATTGCGCTTGCGGAAGGCGGCAGCTGGGATGATGCCGATACGAAGACGGCAATCGCGGACTGGGCATGCGATGTGGATTTGAAGGGAACGCTTGCGAATATCCGCAGGAATGTTGAAAATTGGAAGTACGCGGATTCCGTTCCCGCATTTGAAAAGTACGTGACGAACTTCTGGTGGAATAATTACGGTCTCGGCGTTTGCAACGCGAAACGCGAAAATGAGACAAAACGTAACGTGAACAAGTTGAGCAAACTATATAACGAATACTTTGTGTGCGAAAAGGGACGCTGGCATATTCCGGGCGATGAACCTCCTGCCAGCTCGTCGTCTTGGAACGGAACGGTCGGATCCAGTAGCTCTGGCGGAGAGTCATCGAGTTCTCTCTACGATCCGTTTGTCCGCTCGTCTTCGAGTGAACCCGAAGATACGATTCCGCCTCTTCCTGCGGATCTCGATTTCTTCGATTCGACATATTCGTTCACTGGCTACAGAACTTTTGGCGAGGGTAAGCAGGAAGTGTGGTTCCTCACCTCCCCGATACAGCTGGATGGCAACCGTGAAAGACGGGATTCCGTTGCGAGTGCGCTGGTGAAACTGATGGGGAAGCGTGGGTTCGCTTTTGAAGGCGCCATAAATAATGATTCCTTGGATAAAGTGAGGTGCGATACGCTGTCGTATGTTTATTCGCTGGAAAAAGAAAACGTTGTCTACAAGATTTCCATTACGAAGGAATTGGGCATGGGCATTATGTTTGGCTCCAGTTATTTCTTCAAGGTGAAGGCCGTGGTGCTAAAAGACGGCTTCGAGGAAATGCCGACGACTGATTATAGCTCGCTTCGTTTCGATAAATTGTCAGAAGAATTTGACTTTGCAGCAGAATATCTATCATCGAAAAGTCTAGAGGCTTGGGATGATGACTCTCTTACAACAGTTTGGACGGCTCATCATAAGACGGATACGGCATGGGTTCAGATGCAAACCTTTAGCACGATTCTCATGGACCAGTCAAAAGAGGATGCTGCTGGGGATAGCCTAGAAGTTTTTAGAAAAGTGCTGCTTGAAAATGGCTTTACGTATGTGAAATCGGATACGGTTGCCAAAAATGCGTATGATACTGAGGAATATTCCGATCATATCGTGACGAAAAACGGAATTATTTTACGCCATTTGTACGAAAAAGAAACCGAAATGGCAAAGTATGAAGTTGATGTCCATGTGGGTGCAGGAATGCGTGCCGCTTCGGCGATGGCGGGTAATACTTTGAACATATTTGTATACGGCTATTCTATAATAATTCACACGCAGTATAAAAAGAAATAATTGCGTTAAAGTGTATGTTGAAGAGAAAAGAAGTCTCGCTGGGAATCCGGCGGGGCTTTTTGCTTTTAAAGCGTTTCCATCCAGCGGGACATGAACACGTTATAGACGCTGTAGGATTTTCCGCTTAAA
>CAMKLO010000155.1 GCA_946413655.1 uncultured Fibrobacter sp.
ACATCGAAGCTTTTCTAAAAATTGACAGTCTATTTCGTGTGGAACACAAGAAAATACTCGAAGAAACAAACGAAAAAGCCGCCGAATGCGATGCCGTGGAATAAATTTTCCATTATTTTACTTAGTTTATATTAAATAATTTCTTCTCAAAAATTTTTCAAATAATTTATCTATTTTTTCGTAAGTCCTTGATTATTCGTAAGTTACGAAAAATACAACATCAAGAAAAATATTCCTTTATTCAAAATAAACACAGCGTTTATTCGTACAAAACCGTGTAAATACCAGCATTTACGCGGGTTCGCATGTAACAAAAGCGTAACATTAGTAAGTTTGCCCATCAAAAAAGTCATTTAATTTGAATATTTTTTTACACTTAAAAATTGCCGAAAAGTTCTCAAAAAAAGCAAATTTCAGCTATTGATAAAATGTCACATTTAAATATGTTTATATCTAATGACAAAATCCTTAAAAATGAGTATAATTAAACCCATATATATAGACCCCCTATTTTTATGAAAATTAAAACTATACTCATTGCAGGAGTCCTGCCGCTCGCCCTCTTTGCGAAAGATGACGACATGACTGGAAAAATTGTTCCTCGCCTAGTTGACTCAAGAAACACGGAATTGAAACAGACTATCGACGGAATCCAAAACACCGACTTTGCCCCCGAGGCCGAAGTTCCGTCTGTCGGAAAGTTCTTTATCAACGAAAGCAACTTCACCAATAAAAAGTCCAAGTCCCGCAAGTCGAAAGCGAAAGCATCCGTAGAAAGCTCCAAGAAAGATTTCAACAACGATAGTCTCGACACGGATGAAGCGGCACGCGAATATGCCGAAGCCGAAGCCGATATCAAAGCGACTACGGATTCCGCCTCTACGGGAGCTCCCGCCAAGCTGTTTGTCCTCGACATGACAACGGCAATCATTCCGACGGAAAGCCGCCGCATTGCTGGCCATTATGGGCCGCGTAAGCACCGTCGCATGCACCGCGGTGTCGATCTCGGACTCTGCCATGGCGAAGGAAGGACCATCGTCGCCGCTTTTGCTGGCAAAGTCGTCAAGGTCCGCAACCAGGGTCGCCGCAGGGGCTATGGCCGCTACGTCATCCTCGACCACGGGAATGGTCTTACAACGCTTTACGCCCATCTCGAACGCTGGAAGGTCAATGTCGGTGACGAACTGCAAGCAGGTGATGTCATTGGCATTGGCGGAAACTCCGGCAGATCGTTTGGTGCACATTTGCACTTCGAAATGCGTTACAACGGCGTCTATATCAACCCCGAAACGGTTTTCGATTTCGAAGAAGGAACTTTCAGGGACGTTTCCATCACGCTGGACACCGAACAGCTTGAAAACGCAGAAGCCGAATACCAGAAGGAAATTGGCAAGAACAAGTTCTACAAGGTCCGTCGTGGAGATTGTCTCGGCAAGATTGCCCACAAGTACGGAACGACCATCGAACACATCAAGCGCTTGAACAACCTCAAGTCGAATAGCATTCGTCCGGGACAGGTTCTCCGCTGCTCGTAGCTTTGTTAGGGATTTAGAGTCTTGTGAAAAAATCCAACGTGCGGAAACGCACGTTTTTTTTTTGCGAAAAAACACGGATTGATTACTTTTTTTCGAATATTTTTACATTTTTTGAAATATTGATTCTATCTTTATATTGTCAAAGAACAAAGAGGTTTTTGGCACGCACGACGCAACTTCATTTTCGAAGACGCCACACGTGCAAACATTATGAAAAAAATCATTGTCGTGAACACTCCAAAGAACTGGAAGTTTCACATCCCCGAAGCCGAAATCGTCTCGGCCAAAGATTATCTTACTAATCCAGAATTCACAACACAGAAAAACGTCCGCGTCTTTAACCTGTGCCGCGATTACAGTTACCAAAGCAAGGGCTATTATGTGAGTCTGCTTGCCGAAGCACGCGGCCACAAGGTCATCCCGAATGTCAAGAACATCCGCGATTTCAAGGCCCCGGCTGTCGTGAAAATCATCAGCGACGATATAGACGAACTTATACAGAAGAGCCTTCGCAAGCTGACAGGCACGGAATTTGTGCTTTCGATTTACTTCGGGCAGAACGTGAGTCCGCAATACCTGGAGCTTTCACAGGCGCTTTACCGCACGTTCCAGGCCCCGTTGCTTCGCGCCAAGTTCATATTTAAGCAGAAATGGTTTATTCAGTCCATCCGCCCCATCAGCGTTGACGAAATTCCGGAGACGCACAAGGAGATGGTGGACCAGTTTGCCATTGAATACTTCCAGAAAGAGCGATTTGTGTCGCCCAAAACCGAAGAATACGTCTATGATTTGGGCATTCTAACGAACCCCGAAGAAGTCGAGCCGCCGAGCAACAAGGAAGCCATCCAGCTGTTCATTGAAGCCGCGCAAGACACCGGTTTCCGCGTAGAGATGATTACCAAGACGGACTACCACCGCGTAGGTGAATTCGACGCCATCTTCATCCGCGAAACGACGAACGTCAACCATCACACGTATGCGTTTGCACGCCGCGCCCAGAGCGAAGGTATCGCCGTCATCGACGACCCCGACAGCATTTTACGTTGCTCTAACAAAGTCTATTTGCAAGAACTGATGACGGTCGGCAAGATTCCGGCACCCAAGACGGTTATCGCCCATAGCGAAAACCGCCACACCCTCGCCAAAGAAATCGGATTCCCGATGGTCATCAAGACTCCAGATTCCAGTTTCAGCATGGGCGTCAAGAAAGCGAACAACAAAGAAGAGCTAGAAAAGATTCTCGACACGATGTTCGAACATAGCGATTTGCTCATCGCGCAGGAATTCACGCCCACGGAATTTGACTGGAGAATCGGCATTCTCGACGGAAAGCCGCTCTTTGCCTGCAAATACTACATGGCGAAGGACCACTGGCAAATCTACAACTGGGATAGCAAGGACAAAAACGAGGTCTGCGGCAAGTGGGATTGCCTGCCGATTGAAAGCGTCCCTCACGGCATCGTGAAGACAGCTCTCCGCGTCGCAAGCCTTATCGGAAACGGGCTTTACGGTGTAGATCTCAAGGAAATCAACGGCCACCCGGTTGTGATTGAAGTGAATGACAACCCGAGTATCGACCACGGTATCGAAGACCAAGTCGGCAAAAAGAAGATTTATCTCGCCATCATGAGGAGCCTGCGCCACCGCATCGAAGACCGCCAGAACGCAGCACAGCAGAA
>CAMKLO010000156.1 GCA_946413655.1 uncultured Fibrobacter sp.
ATCCACCTCCAGTCTCCTTTTCGCGATGACGCGACAGCTTCGGAATATACTCCGCATATTATCGGTGGCGTGACGGATTACAATCCGGGTTTTGGAGCCATGTCCAAAACGATGATGACAAGCGAAGGCGATGACTGGTACGTCTATACATGGACGGGCAAGACTATTGCTGATTTCCAGGACTGGCAGGATTTCGAGTTCAGGGCGTGCCCTAACACCAACGACAACAATTACAATAACAACAATTGCGTCTCGTGGACTCAGGGCGGGAAGACGCGGATTACGGCATTTTTCGGTACTGAGACGGAAATCTGGCTTTATACGGATACAAGGGACAAGTCCTATAAGAAATCGTTCATGGCGCCGGGATCAAAGATTGTTTGGTTCAAGAGCCCGTGGGGAAACAAGGTGCTTCCCCAGATGATTTTCGGTACGGATTCCGTGCTGATGCGCTTTAGCGAGGGTGACAGGAGCAAGTGCGGCTGGTTTTACGGAGCGCTTACGCCTTCGATGGTTTCCTCGAATCCGTTGCTGAGTGCTTATTTTGTGCGCTACAAGGCGCCGTGGTATGTGGTTCCGGCGGCTAAGGATTCGTCGGTGGATTTTGCGGGGACCATCAATACGCAGGATACGCTCTTTGTTGACGGTACGGTTGAAAAGCCTGTAGTTACCACTGAAATCGGGACGACTGGCGAATGCTTCGATGCGACACGCCGTTTGCATATTTATCATCCATGGCGAACAAATTCGACTTACCGCGATAGCACGTTCTATATCAAGATAGACAACAACATTTTGAACAATCCGACGAGGCTCAGCGCCGAGGGCGAATACAAGTATTGGCGCCATATCGATTTTGCGGATACACTTGTGGGTTCTTCGCAGTGGAACTCCGCGATGGCGCGTATGCAGATTTCCCGTGGCCAGAATGACTGGCCGCCCCGTAATTATTTTGCGGAAACGTCACGGCCTCGTGCAAGCGATCTTTTCCCGACGGGTATCTATGAAGCATGGCTTTATACAAATTCTCTCGGGGAATTTGATATCGTTTTCTACCCTCCGGAACCGAAGGTGGTGCGTTTGAAAAGCCCGTGGGAGAACATGTCCCCTTCTATGGTCGTGGAATCTACGGGCGATATCATCAAGATGGGGCCGCTTGCGGATACTTGCGGTTGGTACACGGGAACGGTCTATAAGCATACAGATGAATGGAAGGTTTATTTTAAGCAGAGCTTCGGGATGGAACGTTATGGAGGCAAGGGAAATGTCGGTGAATACGACAATATCGATTCTCTGATTTCGCTGGATTCCTTGATGGTTGGCCACGATACGGTCTGGGTTTATCCGAATCCGAAGCGCAGCTACATGCCAAGCGACACGACGGAATATCCGGGCATCCTTGGCATTTGTCCGTCGCTCAAGATTTCAGCGCTCGTCGTGGACTGGGCCGGTGAATCGTATCACGACAGCGTTGATGTCGATTTTGGCAACATTGTTTATGGTAACCCCTATACGACGATGTTTGGGCGGAATCAGAATGGGGAAATGGATTCGCTGAAAATTTGTTCGGGACACGTGCCCGGCATGGTTGTGGATACGCTGGTGAATGGAGCTCCCGCTCGAAAGGATTCTTCGGAATATCCGTGGCACTTGTGCACGGCGGCTCATGAAATTGAAAAGTGGTTCATTCCACAGGTGGTTGCAAAGGATGCGGCGGGCAACGAATACAAGAACGGTGTTTGCCGTGATATCAGCTTGTCGCTGGACGAAGAAGGTTTTTGGCAGGCGGACTTTACGAACGAGGAAGGCGACTGCAATGATACCATTAATCCGGGATTTTACCCGATTGACGATTTCAAGTATCTCGATTCAGCAGGAAAGGTTCCGAATCCGAAGTTCGACTGGAACATTAGCGGGTGTCACCACAATTACAGCTTTGCGATGAAGGTCTCGGCTCAATTTAAGTACGTGAAGGGACAGTATTTCGAGTTCCGCGGCGACGACGACGTGTGGGTCTATATCAACAACCGCCTTGTCGTGGATATCGGCGGGTGCCATAATCCTGTCGAAGGTGGCGTGAACTTGGATACAATCGGGCAGCACGATCCATCGTTGAAGCTTGTCGAAGGCCGCGAATACCCGTTCCATATATTCTTCTCGGAACGCAATGCGACGGGTTCGAACTTCAAGATGCGTACGTCCATCAACTTGCAGACGCAAAAGACTTATTATCCAGTGGAAGAACCGACCACTGACGGGACAATCAAGTACACCATTTTGCAGCTCCTGATGGATGAATCCATCAGCTGCGACGTGTCCAGCACGGCCCACATCGATACGACGCTTGCGCAGTCCACGTTTATTCTGTTTGGCGATGACGAACGGATTCCGCCGGATGGCATGGAACTTTTGCCGGGAACCATCGCGGGAATCGAAATCGATGCGAACATGGCGGGCTTTGTAATCGACACGGTCGCGATTGTGCGTAACCGTTCGTTGGCGCCGGGCTCCTACATGTTGCAGTTCTCCTTGGCGAGCGATCCGACACAGTCCAGCGAAGTTTATTTCACGGTGCCGGCGTATCCGCTTCCGGATATTTCGTTTATCGATGTATTTAACGGTACGAATTTGGCCAATGCGTTTGACCCTACGGGGATAAGCCTGCGCGGGCTCCCGCTTGACGGCAGCGCGAACGATACGCTCCTCACGCATGTGGCGTACCCGGATACGGTGCCGCTCAAGGTGGGTGTGTTCTATATGTCGAATCTTTGTAAGGACTGCTTTGCCGTTCTGGATTTGAAGACTTCGTTCCCGATAAGTTTCTTGGACGAGAAAAAACAGAGGACGAACAAGCTCATTACCGATTCGACTGGAATCATCAAGTTCTATGTTGTAGGTGATTCTGCTGTGACGGATGCGAGCTTCGAGGTTTCCGGAGGCGGGGTGGCGAACTCTCTTTCTTGGGGCAAAATCCATTTCAAGGAACCTCCTGTGCCGTTTGCGAATCTGGGCGAGGCGTTCGACCGTAATGGTGATGGCGTGCTGGACAGTATTTCCATTGTGTTCAACAAGGCGTTTGGCGAGACTGTCCCAGATACAATTGCGTGGACATTCGGTAGCGATGACTGGCGTACGGTCGCTTCTTCGCAAGAAGTCGC
>CAMKLO010000157.1 GCA_946413655.1 uncultured Fibrobacter sp.
TGGTCATGGGCTTTTCGGCCATCTGTTCTTCGGTTTGGTTACAGCCAACCCAGCAAAAGCCGAGTGCCAAGACTAGGGGAATGAAGGATTTTTTCATTATTTTCTCCTGAAAAACGGGGTCTGTTGAAGAAATATATATTTAATTTCCATGTCAAAATGTAAGTTTGCCCTTACATAGCCACAGGAACAGCTCCGGCGTTTCATTTTTAAACACGTTGTGGAAATCGCCCCTTCCCTGCCGGGGTCCGTCTCAAAATAAAACAAGTATGGTTTAGGCTCGCCAGATTGGTCGAAGTTTTCAGCGTTTTCTCCCCTTTTCTCGCTTTTTTTTACGTTTTTTTGGGCATTTTTTTGCATTTGGCACGGAAATTGCTTTATTAGGGCGAATCAAAAAAAAATGGTCCAATTTGGAACAATTCCATTTATATGGGCCAAGCAATTTAACTGGGCGCAGCCCAAAAGAGGATAAGAATAATGATCAAGCCTTTAGCAGATCGAATCGTTGTCAAGCCGGCCGAAGCCGAACAGAAGACCTCCTCCGGTCTCTTCATTCCGGATAACGCAAAGGAAAAGCCGATGCAGGGTAAGGTCGTGGCCGTGGGTCCGGGCCGCAAGAACGACAAGGGCGAAGTTGTCGCCATGGAAGTCAAGGTTGGCGACATGGTGCTTTACGGCAAGTACAGCGGTACCGAAGTTACCGTCGATGGCGAAAACTACCTCATCGTGAAGGAATCCGACATTTTCGCTACGCTCTAGTAGACAGTAGACAGTAGGCAGTAGACAGGAAAAGAATGGCGCCGTAGGCGCATTTAAAACGGGCGGCAAGGCCGCGAAAAATTCACTTCTAACTTCCTACTTCCGACTTCTAACTAAAATCAAAAATTTTAAAAAAGGAACAACAACAATGGCAAAGCAATTGAAGTTTGATGTGGCAGCTCGCGAATCCCTCATGAAGGGCGTGGACAAGCTCGCCAATGCAGTTAAGGTTACTCTCGGTCCTAAGGGCCGTAACGTCATGATCGCACGTTCTTTCGGTGCCCCGAACGTCACCAAGGACGGCGTGACTGTCGCTAAGGAAGTGGAACTGGAAGACGCATACGAAAATCTCGGTGCGCAGATGGCGAAGGAAGTCGCGAACAAGACTTCTGATGCTGCCGGTGACGGTACCACCACCGCTACGGTCTTGGCTCAGGCCATCACCCGCGAAGGCTTGAAGAACGTGGCCGCCGGTGCAAACCCGATGGACATCAAGCGCGGTATGGACGCCGCCGTGAACGCTGTCATCACCGAAGTCGGCAAGATGGCTGTGAAGATTAACGGCAAGGAACACATCGCCCAGGTCGCAACGATTTCCGCGAACAACGACCCGGAAATTGGCGAACTCCTCGCCAACGCTATGGAAAAGGTCGGCAACGATGGCGTCATCACCATCGAAGAATCCAAGACTGCAGAAACCGTCCTCGACGTTGTCGAAGGTATGCAGTTCGACCGTGGCTACCTCTCTCCGTACTTCGTCACGAACACGGACAGCATGGAAGTCGCTCTCGAAAATCCGTTCATCTTGCTGTACGACAAGAAGATTTCTACCATGAAGGATTTGCTCCCGATGCTCGAATACGTTGCAAAGCAGGGCAAGTCTCTCCTCATCATCGCCGAAGACGTCGATGGCGAAGCTCTCGCAACGCTCGTTGTGAACAAGATGCGCGGCACTTTGAAGGTTGCTGCGGTCAAGGCTCCGGGCTTTGGCGACCGTCGCAAGGCAATGCTCGAAGATATCGCAATCCTCACTGGCGGTATGCTGGTTTCTGAAGACACTGGCGCTAAGCTCGAAGATGCTCCGGTTACGGTGCTCGGCAAGGCAAAGTCCATCACCATCACGAAAGACAACACCACGATTGTGGAAGGTGCTGGCGACGCAGCCTCCATCAAGGGCCGTATCGGTCAAATCAAGAAGCAGATTGAAACGACTACGAGCGACTACGACCGCGAAAAGCTCCAGGAACGCTTGGCAAAGCTCGCCGGTGGCGTGGCCGTGATCAAGGTCGGTGCTGCTACTGAAGTCGAAATGAAGGAAAAGAAGGACCGCGTTGACGACGCTATGCACGCAACCCGCGCTGCTGTCGAAGAAGGTATCGTTCCGGGTGGTGGTGTTGCTCTCATCCGCGCTGAAAAGGCAATCGACGCTCTCAAGTTCGACAATGCCGACCAGAAGACGGGTGCTGCAATCATCCGCCGCGCTATCGAAGAACCGCTCCGCCAGATTGTGCAGAACGCAGGCCTCGAAGGCTCCGTGGTTGTGAACAAGGTCAAGGAAGGCAAGGACGGCTTTGGCTACAACGCCAAGACGGACACTTACGAAGACCTCATCAAGGCTGGCGTTATCGACCCGGCTAAGGTGACCCGCACGGCCCTCAAGAACGCTGCATCCATCGCTTCGATGATTCTCACGACTGACTGCGTGATCACCGAGAAGAAGGAACCGAAGCCGGCTGCTCCGGCCATGGATCCTTCCATGGGTGGCATGGGCGGCATGATGTAATCTTCGATAGCCAAGTGCGCGCAAATGCAAATGAGCAAACGCGCGCGTCTTAGCGACTAGATTTTCATATTCTAACTCCACTGAAAATCCCGACTCTCATGAGCTCGGGATTTTTTTATGCACACTCGTCATCTTGAGATTCGCTCACACTCGTCATTCTGAGAATCGCTCACACTCGTCATTTTGAGGAACGAAGTGACGAAAGATCCAGTCATTTTGGGCTTTCGCAATACAAGACTTAACTGGGTCCTTCACTTTGTTCAGGACGACGCAGAGCAAGATTTCACTGGATTCTTCGGGCATTCGCCCTCAGAATGACGAAGAGCAATTTTACAGCAAATAAAAGCTCAATCCGCTTGTAAAGCCGAAGTTCGCGAAGCCACTGTCAACGAATGTCAGTATGGCGCCAGCGCTGAACTCAATCTTGTCGAACCTGTGTCCCAGCGTAACATAGTGCGAATGAATTGTGGAAATATATTCGCTTGATCCATCAACATCGGGACACGGCCCAGTGAGGCTCCAGGTATAGTT
>CAMKLO010000158.1 GCA_946413655.1 uncultured Fibrobacter sp.
ATTTCATCCTTGAGCAAGAGCGTGTTTTCGTCCGGCGGGGCAAACAAGTCCATCTGCGGCTGCGCCTTGATTTTCTTGTTTTGCGCCTCGTCGCTGGGGTCAATCTTCTGCTTTTCCAAACGCAACAAAATCTTGCGAGCTCGGCGCACCACGTTAGGTGGGAGCCCCGCCATTTCAGCGACGTGAATGCCATAGCTCGAATCGCAAGCGCCTTCGAAAATCTTGTGGAGGAATATGAGCTTGTCGCCCTTTTCCTGCACGCCCACCTGGAAGTTCCCGGCATGCTCCAGCGAATCCACAAGCCCCGTCAATTCGTGATAGTGCGTTGCAAACAGCGTAAGCGCCATGCGGGCAGGCTCACCGTGGAGCGTCTCGACAATCGCCCACGCAATCGAAAGGCCGTCAAACGTACTCGTTCCGCGCCCGATTTCATCGAGCAGCACAAGGCTATGCGGTGTCGCATTGCGCAAGATGTTCGCCGTTTCGATCATCTCGACCATGAACGTACTGAGACCACGGCTCAAGCGGTCGCTCGCTCCCACACGCGTAAAGATGCGGTCCACCACGCCAATGCGGGCACTTTCGGCAGGCACAAAGCAGCCAATCTGCGCCATGAGCACAATGAGCCCTGTCTGGCGCAAGTACGTCGATTTACCGGCCATGTTCGGGCCTGTAATGAGCATCAGTCGCGTTCCGTCCGGCGAGAGCGTCACGTCGTTCGGGATAAAGTCCAAATCAGGGTTCACCGCCACAATCACCGGATGGAAGCCGCCGCGAATTTCAATGCCCGTTCCTTCAAAGACTTCGGGGCAAACGTAATTATACTTGCGGGCGGCGCGAGCAAAGCTGTACAAACTATCGACACGGGCAATCGCATCGGCGATGCCCTGGAGTTCGGCGCGCCAGCTGTTCACGCGTTCGCGAATCTCGCAGAAAATCTTGTATTCCAGCGCATGGATGTTGACTTCGGCATTGCTGATGACAGATTCGCATTCCTTCATTTCCGGCGTGATATAGCGTTCGCCGTTCACCGTCGTCTGTTTGCGGATATATTCATCAGGAATCGGCTGCGTGGCTTTTGCCATCTGCGCCTTCGTAATTTCGATGTAGTAACCGAATACGCGATTGTAGCCCACTTTCAAAGTCGGAATGCCGAGTCGTTCGCGCTCACGACCTTCCAACGAAGCAATCCATTCACGGCGTTCCTTGATGTCTTCGTTCATCGCATCAAGTTCCGCACTCGCGCCCGGACGAATCATTCCACCTTCGCGCACGGTCATCGGCAAATCGTCATTGAAGTACTTGAGCAAGTCTTCGCCACGGCCCTTCGCGCCATTGAGCGTTTCGCGGAGTCCTTCAAAAAGCGGCGCATGCAGGCCTTCCAAAACATCAGCGACCTTCGACGCCTGCGAAAGGGAGCGCCCCATTCCCGCAAGGTCACGCGCATTCGCACGACCGCTACCGACACGCCCCATCAAACGTTCCATATCGAGAATCGACGTGAGCGATTCCTTGAGTTCGTCAAGCGCCACGGGATTCTGGACAAGTTCACCTACCGCTTCTTCGCGTTCGCGGATGCGATCGACAGCAATCAACGGATGGCTCACCCAGTCCTTGAGCGTACGCCCGCCCATCGCCGTCACCGTAAAATCGAGCACCGAGCAAAGCGTGCTGGAGTAATCGTCTGCATTCAGCGGACGCACCAGTTCCAAGTTGCGCAACGTACTTGGGTCAAGCGTCATGTAATCGTCCAGATTCAAAATCTCGAGCGTCGTGAAATGGCTCAACTCGGACTTTTTCTGGTTGATCAAATACTGCAACAACGCGCCCGTCACGGACGTTTCAAAAATACGCCCTTCCAAGCCAAGGCCATCAAGCGCTTCCACTTTGAAATGGTTGAACAGTACGTCTTTCGCCTGGTCTTCTGCAAATAAAATCGCAGGGAGTTCGGTCACCAAGACGTTTTCCGCCTTGATCAAGTCCATGATGACCGTCGGAATCGTCGTCCCTTCGGGAACCACGATTTCTTTAGGCATGCGGCGGCTGAATTCGCACTCAAAGGATTGAACGCTACTGCGACACGCCGCCAAATAACCCGTCGTCACATCGGCAATCGCAAACGCAGCCACATCGCCTTTGCCGCCCTTGCCGTCCTCGCTTGTCGCAGGCACATACGCAAAAAGGTAATTCGCTTCTTTCGCATCGAGGTTCGCTTCGTTCATCGCCGTGCCAGCGCTGATAATTTCAACGATGTCGCGCTTGACAATGCCCTTCGCGAGTTTCGGGTCTTCGACCTGTTCGCAAATGGCAATGCGGTAGCCGGCCGCCACCATCTTAGGCACGTAGCGTTCGGCAGCATGATGCGGGAACCCACACAAAGGCGTGGCCCCGGCGGCGCCGTTATTGCGGCTCGTGAGCGTTAAACCTAAAATTTTCGAGGCGATTACAGCGTCATCTTCAAAAAGTTCAAAGAAGTCGCCCATGCGGAAAAACAAAATGCAGCCAGGATTCTCTTTCTTAATTTCGTAATATTGCTGCATTAACGGAGTAACGGCCATTAAGCATCTCCCATAGACAATTCAATTTGGTCAGCAGATTCCTCAAGCGGGGCCGGTTCTTCAGGGGCATTTTCAGGCTTGGCATATTGCGGCACAAGTGCGCCTGCTTCCAAAAGTTCACTGAATTCGCGCAAGCGTGGCAAATCCTCTGGAATGCGATTGATACCAAAGTATTTCATAAACTCTTGCGTCGTCACATACGTATAGGGGTTTCCCACCGTCTCAGCTCGTGCACCCAAAGTGATGAATCCCTTGTCGAGCAAATTACGAAGCGGACCATCAGCAGACGAAACACCACGTACCTGTTCAATCGCCGCCTTTGTAATCGGTTGTTGGTAAGCAATCACGGCAAGCGTTTCAAGGGCCGCCTGGCTGAGCCTGCGGGCATTTGCTTCCGGGAAGAGCTTGCGCACCCACGGGTAATACTTTGCACGTGTTCTAAAGCGGTAACCGCCCGCCTGTTCCACAATTTCAAACGGGGACTGAATCTTGTTCAA
>CAMKLO010000159.1 GCA_946413655.1 uncultured Fibrobacter sp.
TCGTCCTCCCTTACAGCGGCGAGACCGTTCCCGGCTTTCACGGGATTCTCTTATATCGCATCGTTGGCGACACGATACAGCGTTTTACCGCATAAGGCATTACCTATGAAAAATATAGTAAACAATTCGGGGCGTTGTCACCCCCTGTCATGCAGCTCTACTTTCGCGGTTTCCATTCCGCGAGAACCATTCCCGCAACAATGGCGACCGCACCGGCAATCGCGACTGGCGTAATGTGCTCGTCAAGTGCAATAACGGCGGTAATAATCGTCACCAGCGGAATCGCGTAAATATAGTTGCTCGCCAAAACCGTCCCGAGCTGTTTCAGCACCTTATTCCAGATGAGGTATCCGAACAGCGACGAAAACACAGTAAGGCAAAGGAAGTTGATAGACACGACGGGCTCTGCAAAATTCTGCCACGGCACAGACTTGTCCGTTTCACCAAGCATGATGATTATCGACGAAAGAGCCCCGTAAAAGAACATTTTGCGCGTTATAAACAAAGTAGAATATTTATCATTGAGTGGGCGCACAATCAGAGAATAGACAGTCCACATGCATGCCGAACCGAACGCCAAGAAATCGCCCACAGGCGAAAGTTTTAGAATAAATTTCCCGTTCAGCACTACGAGTACCATTCCGATAAACGTGATAAAGCATCCCAGAATTTGCCGTTTGACGAGGCGTTCGCCCTTGTAAATCAACCCGCCAAAAATCATAATCAACAGCGGATTCGTGCAGACAATCAGCGACACATTGCTCGACGGTGAAAGCGAAAGCGCCGTATTTTCCGCCCAAAAGTAAAGCGTGCAGCCCGTAAGCCCGCACAAGCACAGAATCAGTTCATGCTTCCAGTTTTCGCAACGGAACTTTTTATGGGTAGCCGCAAGAAGCAACAAGTAAGTGATCACAAAACGCAGCGTAAAAATCTGCACCGCCGAGAATCCGTGATTCAAAAGCACCTTCGTGCTCACGAAACTCGTGCCCCAAAACACAATCGTCCCTATCGCAAGAACATGCCAAAAAGCGAGGCCACGAGAGCCATTTGCGGAACTGTCAGGAGCAATAATCGGAGCCGGATTCATCAACCGCAAAGATAAAAAAACCAGCCCATAAAAATATGGGCTGATTTTGTTCATTAAGGAAGAAAACCTTACTTAGCAGCTTTCTTAGCGAGTCTTTCACCCGCTTTAAGATTCGTGGCAACGACCTTTCTAAGTTCAGCGGCACCCTTTTCGAATCTTTCGCCACCATTCCAGCCACGCGGGAACTTCTTCATGGAAGATCTGAGATCTGTCAATTGCCTGATGAGATCATCGACAACGAGGTCACCGGCTTCGCCGCCCCATCTACGAACCTTTACAGCCTTAGCTGCCACAGCAACTTTCTTTACTTCTGTGGCCTTGACAGCCTTCTTGGCAACAACGGTTTTCTTTGTAGCGACAGCTTTTTTTTCATTAGCCATTTTTTTCTCCTTGGTTATTTGTTATGGGTTAGAAAAGTTCTCCGAGTTCTTGTCTTTTAGCCAAGGCCTCGTCGCAAATCGCAGCCAAAATGCGTTCGTGCGTACACACCTCAGGCGAGACCTTGTAAACAGAACCCGTCGTATAAAATGCATTGCAACCACACTCATGCGCAGAGCACCTGTATCGAATGGCGCATCCATCGCATTCTGGCTTATCACTTTTCAGATAATTGCGCAAATCCTTTGCAACAGGCCCGTTAAACAACTTGTTTTTACTATCAAAAACAGATCCTAGCTTGTATTTTGCATCTTCGGCACTAGTGATAAAGCGGCTACACGGGAACACTTGCCCATTTGCCGAAATGCCAAGGCCGCCCTTAAAAATAAAGCAGGAATATTCCTTTTGCCTCACATCCAGCAACCTAAAGGAGATTTTATCCTGAATCGTACCCAAATAAAAATCTCTTTCCTGTTTTCTGTACTTGAGCCACAAAAGCGCCATTTTCTGATATTCATACGCAAGAGCGTCAAAATCCTCGCCCGTCCACTTGCCATCAAAATCAACGGCGGTCGTCACACTTTTGAAGCCCTGGTCAAAAAGCCACTCCACAGCCCGGCTAAGGCCACGCACATGTTTGCGCGTCACCACCGAAATCACCGAAGTACGCATCTGCGAAAGGACAGGAATATTCGGCGATATCAGCTTGAAACAACCCTTGCCATCCACGGTGCGTCTAGAAATATTATGTTTCCTTTCGGGGCCATCCAAAGAAAGGAATATCTTGAAATTTTCCTTTTTCAAGAACTTGCAAATTTCATCGGTCAACAACGTTCCATTCGTATTGACATGGAAACCATACTGAAAATCTCCGGGGAATCTGCTACGGTTCTCTTTTACGAACTTTTTAACAAAGCGCACCGACCAATAAATCGCATCCATGCGTAAAAGAGGCTCACCCCCGAAAAAGGTAACGTTAAAAAAACTCTGCTTTTGATCAATCGTCCTTTCAAGAGCCAAGCGTAACGACGCTTCTAGCACCTCGTCACTCATATCTATCTTACGATCGACCTGACTATCCTTATAATAGCAATAACTACAACGAAGGTTGCATCGTTCTGTCAAACTCAACAATAAATTCATACAAAAATTAATAACAAAATTATATTAATAATACAACACAATTAAACTCGCTAAAATTGTAAAAATAATTAATTACATACAAAACAAGTAGGATAAACTCGTCAAAACTTATATCAAAAGACAACAAAAGTGGACTTTACAACGAAAAAAAAAACGAAGCGTAAACTCCACAATGTTATAGTTTAAAACTATTACCAATTATAACTTTTCCCTAATTTCACACATATTTTCCAACTTTCAAACTTTTTCAAAAATCTTTTTACTAGACCATGCTATAGAATCTAACTATATTACAATCCATAAATAATTTATAAAGGATTCAAAAAAATGTCCAAAATCGAAACTCTTTGCATTCAGGGCGGTTGGCAGCCGAAAAACGGCGAACCGCGCGTTCTCCCCATCTACCAGAGCACCACGTTCAAGTACGAAACCACCAATGACATGGC
>CAMKLO010000160.1 GCA_946413655.1 uncultured Fibrobacter sp.
GGCTCTGGCCGGGGCTAAAGACAGAAATGGCTTCGCACTTTTATATCGTTCAGGATAACGTATAGCCATCACCATAACACCACCTTCGCGATTCTTGTGCCGGTGCGGACAAAGTACAATCCTGAACAAACGGAACGCACATTGATTTCACGACCATAACCACGACGCACGACAACGCCGTTCACATCAAGTAAAGTCCATTTTGCATTTTGCGTCAAGTGAATCACGCGAGCCGCACCATCGTAAACCGCAAACTTCGTCAACAGAGCCTCTGTCGAGTGAACACTCCCAAGCCCTGTCAAATCTCCATTCCCGGAATCTGGTGGCGTAACTTTCGATGTGTCTTTGGGCGGTTCCACTTTAGGCAAATCCGTCTTCACGAGCCTTATTTTTTGATTGTCCGTTCCCGTGCGAACCCACGTGATGAGCGGCATCCCCACATCCTTGGAAACATTCAGCACATCGGCGAGGTAGTCGCTATCGTAGTCGGCAAATAGATAATAACCCTTGGTGACGGACGCGTTCTCGATGCGGATTTCGCAGGCTTTCGTCGATGTTTTTACCGTATCCAACAGTGTTGTCGGCGGGCAGTAATACTTTTTCGTCTTGAAGTTCTGCAGCGTGTAATGACGCGCTTTTTCGCTACGCGCAAGCACCCAAAGCTGTGCCTCGTTCTTTTCATCGGCAGTTTGCTGAACCACCATTCCTTCACTATCTTCGAGCGCCAAATCGCTATGAGAAACGACCATGCGGTAGCCGCCCGCTTCGACAAGTGCGTTGTTGACCGGGTCCACACCGCTAGTGCGTTTGATTTTCTGGATGTTCCCGTCGCGGTCATAATAGAGGTAGTCGATGTTTACGGAACGGCGATACGTCCAGCCGCCCGGGGAATTCGCGCCGTGATACATGAAATACCAGTGCCCGAGATACTTGAAAATCGCCTGGTGGTTCGTCTCGGAATTTTCCATCTTGTCGTTGATGACGCCTTTTTGCGTCCACGGTCCGTTGATCGTCGGAGCCATGGAATAGTTCGTCGTCGAGGGGTAGCCCGCCGCATAGCTGAAGTAATAATTTCCGCGGAACTTGTGCATCCACGGCGCTTCGAAAAAGTCCTTGATTTTGATGTCTTCGGGCGTGCTAGCAAGCTCAATCATGTTTTCTTTAAGCTTTACACGGCGGCCCGCATTCCACGAACCCCAGTACATCCAGATATCGTCTCCATCGTAGAAAATCGCAGAGTCAATGTTCAATTTCACGTCGTTCGGCGTATTGTCGGTGATTAGCGCCTGCCCAATCGCATCTTTCCACGGTCCAGACGGATGGTCCGCCACAGCAACGCCAATGGCAAAGCCTTCGCTCCCGTTTTCACGAATTGTCCCGTGATGAATCGCCACATACCAGTAGAACTTGCCGTTTCGGTATTCGCAGTGCCCCGCAAAAGCGCTCGCATTCGCCCACTTGAACGTTTTGACGCTCAAAACCGCCCCGTAATCATGGTAATGTTCCATATCGTCGGTCACGAGCACATGCCAATCGTTCATGATGAACGCTTTATTGTTACTACCCTGCGGACCCTGTTCGTCGTGCCCCGCGAAAATGAAAAGGCTGTCGTTGTGGACCAATGCAGCGGCATCAGCAGAATAAAAAGCCGTTGTCAACGGGTTCGCCGCTTTGGCAAACGCAAAGCACAAAGCAATTATAAGGAAAATGCAAAAGCATGCATCACAGACAATGCGTTTCAACCTAGAAAGGAATTCAAATTTCCTAATCTCCATAAACATCTCCGTTCCACCTCTCAACAACCATTACAAATATATACTAAAAATTATTAAAAGTCCACATATTTATTTATGATATTGCTTATTTTTTGATGAAATTCCGTAAACAATCTATATTTTTACGAATTAAAAGTCAACAGTTTGAATTAAGTGCAGCAGAAACGGTCATGCCAGACAGATTCTATTCTAAGCAACGTCGAATGATGCTGGCATAATCTTCTCATTTATGGTAGAAAAGAGACTCTCGATCAAATCGGGAATGACATACCTTGTCTAACGACTAAAAGCCATTGACCAACGACCAAGAAATATTGTCGAATAACTGACCAGCAATAGGCAAAATGTATCATTAAGATTGCATATGATTCAACTAAAAAAAATTTTCATTTATTTGAAAATTATTCACAATAAATAGGCAAAAAAGTAAATATATTTTCTATTGGGTTAATTTGAATTCAGAGCGTGGATTATGAAAAAAATCATTTTGGCTGCACTTTGTGCCGCATCTGCAACACTTGCCGCAGGCACATTCGAAACTTGGAATGGAGCCAAAGTTTATGGAGACGCTAATTCTAGCCCTCAGATCCATACAGGTCTTGGCAATGGACTCGAGACCGAAGGCTATTGGTATTCTTACAACGACAATAACAATTCGGGATTATCTAAAATTAGCTGGCCTGTACCGATAGATCCAATTTACGCTGAACAAAGTTTAGAGCCCGTCATTTACGAATGCAAAGGCTTTTGTGGCACAGCAATTCTAGACAAAGGATCTTATGAACACGATCCGTTTGTCGGCGTGGGTTTCAATGTCGTTGGCCAAATTTCGGAAACAGATCAAAATCCAGCTACCGGCAACGCATCTTCATGGGGCGGGCTCTGCGTAACCTACACGTCTGACACGGATATCGCGTTGGAACTCGGCCTTGGCGAAGCCGTCGATTCCACAATCAATTACGCAAATCCGGCCGTAAAGCTCCCCGCATCCAAAACAGGGAACAAGGTTGTCGCTTCTTGGTCCGACTTTAAACAACCTTCATGGTACGATGGCTCTGTTAAATTTGACGGAGAAACAGCAGCGAAACAACTTGCCGGCGTACACTTTAAAATTCAAGCTGAACCTGGCGAATACAATTTCAACATTTGTGCCGTTGGACCGAAAGATGGTACATGCCCTGAAAAATGCGGCATGCCTACCCCACCGGAGGCAATCAAGGTCGCTCGCGGGACTTCCGCAGTCAAGACTATTTTGAAAG
>CAMKLO010000161.1 GCA_946413655.1 uncultured Fibrobacter sp.
GACTTTGGCGTGCGGTTCGGGACGCTCCATAGCGATATTTCGAGGACCATCCCCGTCAACGGCAAGTTTGACCCTCTTCAAAAAATGTTGTACGAAATCGTGCTGGAATCTGCAAAAGTCTATCAGCGCGTGGTGCGTCCGGGTGTTTCGCTCAAGGAAATCGGCATGATTTGCTGGGAGTTTATCGTGATGGAACTGGAACGCCGCCTGGTGAAAGAAGCTAAGGGTTCGTATAAACTATTGTACGAAAAACGTCCGCATGGCGTGAGTCATTTTATTGGGGAACATATCCATGAAGGTGACCCGGGTTCCCGTTCCTTGGATGTGGTCTTGAAACCGGGAATGCTTATTTCTTGTGAGCCGGGATTGTACGGAAATTTTAGTGCGACAATTGACGGCAAACGTTACCGTGAGAATATCGGAATCCGTATAGAAGATGATTTAATTATTACAAAAAATGGTTTTGAAAATATATCGGAACATATTCCGCGTACAGTCAACGAAATAGAAGCTTTAATGAACTGATTTTGCTATTTTTGGTACAATAAACATTTGGCTAAAAAGGGCATTATAAATGTGGAAAGTTAAGGGTGCTACAAGATTCTTCCTGTCGATTCTAGCGACGGCTTTTGTACAGGCAGGTGTCTTTATCTATGCCCAGAAAATTTTGTCGGGTTCGTTTTTCGCTCAGAATGGACTAATCTGGCAGAGTTTCATGCTGCAAATTTTCTTTATCGCGCCATACGTCTTGATGGTGTTCTTTGCCGGGTTCTTCACCAATAAGTTCTCGAAGAACAAGGTGATGGCGTGGTCGTCGCTTGTGATGACGCTATTCGTCATAGCGCAGTCGGTGCTGGTGACTGTCGATTACCCGCGAATCGCCTTCTGGCTTTCGATCGGGCTGAGTTGCGGCTTTGCAATACACAGTGCGGCGAAGTACGCCATTATTAAAGAGATGTTTGGCGTCCGGAATTTGAGCTACGCCAATGCATTCCTCCAGATTTTTGGCCTTTGCGGCATTATCGCGGCTACGTGGTTTGCTGTTGTCGGCGTGAACCTCATCAATCTCGACCAGGTAGTCTCTTATGAAGCTGTGCGTCGCATTACCTCGAAGTCGGTGGTGATTCCGTGGATCCTCACTGCGGTGAGCGTGCTCGGTACGGTCGCCAACTTCCTTATTCCGCGCGTAAAGTACGAGGACCAGAAAACGAGTCTCAACAAGGTGCGCCGTCATCTGAGCCTTGGCTTCCGCGTGCCTACGCTCCGTGCATCCATCATCGCCCTTTCGATGTTCTGGGCCTTGGCGCAGGTCTTTGTGCTTGTCTATCAGGATGTTTCGGGTTCTTCTACGGTCAACATGATGCAGGACTACATGTCTTTTGCCATCGTGGGTCTCATGATCGGAACGATTGTCGCAGCTCATTTTTCCAAGGACTTTATCGAATCGGGCTTTGTTCCGCTTGGCATGTTTGGGGCTTCGATTTGCATGTTCCTTGTGCCGTTCTTGGTCCATCCGGTCGCTCTCGTTTTGCTCTATTCCCTGACCGGTTTCTTTGGCGGTCTCATCCTTGTGCCGGTCAATGCGCTGTTGCAGTATAATACGCGCCCGAACAACTCCGGTTCCGTCCTTGCGTTTGCGAACATGATTCAGGCTCTTGTGCTTCTCGTGTTCCTTTTCGTGTTCACAACGATGGTTCGCTACACGGATATCCGGCCGCAGTACTACTTTATTGGCCTTGCCGTTATTTCTGTAGGCGTGTTCATTTGGTCCATTTATAACTTGCCGCAAGCGTTGCTGCGCACTTTGCTCCGTTTTGTATTCAGCCGTTACAGGATTCGCGTTTTGAACGTGCAGAACATCCCGAACGAAGGCCCGATTCTTCTCGTGGGTAACCACCACAGCTTTATCGACTGGGCTATGGTGCAGATGGCCGCTCCTCGTCCGCTTTGCATTGCTAGCAACAAGGACCATTTCGACAAGTGGTATTTGCGTGCTGTGCTCAAGCGTCTAGGCATGATCCGTATCGATAACCGCAATCCCAAAATTGCGATGGATAAAATTCACGAAGCGCTCCTTGCGGGTAAAGCCGTCGTGATATTCCCGTCGGGCGAGGTGTCCAAGTCTCCGCATGTGGAACCGTTTACGATTGATTATTCGTCTGCGGTGGAAGGGACGGATGCCCAGGTGATTCCGTTCTACATTCAAGGTCTTTGGGGCAGTAACTATAGCTACAGTTCCTCGAATATGTTCGGTGCCTCGGCTGAACGTTCTGTGACTGTTGCCTTCGGCGAAGCGCTCCCGGCGGATACGCCTCCTAACGAAATCCGTGCGATTATTCGCCGCATTTCTATTGATGCCTGGAACTATGCCGTTTCGTTTGTCCATCCGATTGCCGATAGCTGGATTCGCACTTACAAGAAGTACGTGAAGAACGGGCCTGCCATTTATAGCCCGGACGGTGCGCATTTCTCCGGTTACAAGCTGATGGGCGCCGTGATGGCATTCCGTGGCTACCTCAAGAAGACGCTTGGCAAGCATGAGCAGAACGTGGGCATTATGCTTCCGCCGAGTCCTGCCGGTGTGATTGTGAACCTTGCTCTTTGGGTGATTGGCAAGACAAACGTGAACTTGAACTACACGTCATCTGTCGATAACGTAAAGTTCTGCTGTGACCGTGCGGAATGCTCGACCGTCATTACGAGCCGCCAGTTTGTGCAGAAATTGAAGGGCCGTGGAAACGACTACTCCCAAGTGGCATCGGATAAGGTGCGTTTGCTCTATGCCGAAGATATCATGAAGGAAATCCCGAAGGCGAAAATTGCCGCGTTCCTTGTGCTTTGCATGGTCATGCCGAGTTGGCTTATCCGTCTCTTGTTTGTGAAACATCGTTCCATGGACGACAATGCGGTGATCGTGTTCAGCTCCGGTTCCGAAGGAACGCCGAAGGGCGTGGAACTCACGCAGCGCAACATGATGGGCAACATCCAGCAGCT
>CAMKLO010000162.1 GCA_946413655.1 uncultured Fibrobacter sp.
TGCTTGAAACGCTGGTATTCCAACATTTCCTGCATGAGCTTTTCGCGGTCTTCGTTGTATTCCTCGATTGTCTCCGGGTCGCGTTCTTCGGCCGGGAGCAGCTCCTGCACCTTGAGCGCCATCAAGCGGCTTGCCATGAACAAGAAGTCGCCCGCCTTGGAAAGGTCCGTTTCGGAATACTCGTTCACCCACTTGAGAAAGTCGTCCGCGATTTCCGCAATCGGAATCTGGTCCAGAGTCATTTCCTTTTTCTGAACGAGATAGACAAGCAAATCCATCGGCCCGTTAAACGAACCGATTTTCACCTCGTAGTCTTCTTGCTCAAGAACTTCGGAATCAACCATTGAACGATAATATAGAAATATAGCCCTTTTGTTTGGGGGTCAACGCAGCCCATCGCTTCGAAGAATTTCTTGAAGACTGCATAATTTCCCAAATCTCACAAAAATTTGCAGATTTGGGAAATTATCAGTTGTTTTTAGCATATATTTTCCCAAATCTCGTAAAAAATATCACTTTTGGGAAATTATTAGCCCGATTTTTGAGTATATTTAGGGAAACAGCATGGGGATGCCGATGAACCTGATTGGAAGAAACCGCGAAATAGGGGAACTCGACCGTTGCTTAAAAAGTGACCAGTCGGAGTTCGTTGTTGTTTATGGCCGTCGCCGCGTAGGCAAGACCTTCCTTGTAGAAGAGTTCTTTAACCGTCAATACGACTTTTCTTTTGTCGGTGGTCATAACCTGCCCGTAAAAAAGCAGTTGCGAAACTTTGCAAAGGCCATCAAGCATTACGCGCACTTGCCAAAATTGCCAGAGTTTGCCGATTGGTCAGATGCCTTCGATTCGCTAACCGGATGGATCGAGTCGCAATCCAGCGACCATAAGAAAGTCATCTTTTTTGATGAAATGCCGTGGATTGACACCCCAAAATCGGATTTTGTCGAAGAGTTCGAAAACTTCTGGAATGGTTGGGCCGCCCGCCGCAAAGACATTTTGTTTGTTGCAACGGGCAGTGCGACCAGCTGGATGATTGATAAGCTCGTCGAGAACCAGGGCGGGTTGCATTGCCGCATTACGAACAGTATCTACCTGAACCCCTTTACGCTTTACGAGTCGGAACAATACCTCCGAGCTAGAAGGTGTGCGTGGGATAGATACCAGATTCTCCAGGCGTACATGATTTTGGGCGGAGTCCCGTTTTACTGGAGTCTGCTGGATACCCGTTTGAGCCTTGTCCAAAACATCGACCGTCTCTTCTTCCGTAAGAATGCTTTGCTGAAAATAGAATTTGACGAGCTCTACAATGCGTTATTTTCCCATGCGGAATACTATATACAAGTGGTGCAGTTGCTCGCCAACCACAAAGAGGGCATGACCCGTTCTGAAATAGGGAAACAGGCTCATTTTGACGGAAAAATGTTGACAGTCGTGCTGAAAAACCTTGAACGCTGCGATTTCGTTTTGCGTTATAGCCAGCTTGGCAATAAGGTCAAGGACGCTATTTACCGTTTGTCTGATTTTTATACACTCTTTTATTTCAAGTATGTGCAGGCGAACAACTCTCTTGATGAACAATGGTGGAGTAAACATTTCAACTCGCATAGCGTAGAAACTTGGCTTGGACAGACTTTTGAACTTGTCTGCATGACGCATGTCGATGCCATAAAGCAGAAACTGGGTATTGCTGGCGTTGCGACGGATGTATCTGCGTGGAGATATGTGCCGAAAAGCGATTCTGAAAAAGGTGCCCAAATTGACTTGGTTATTTCAAGGGCGGACAGAACAATAAACTTGTGCGAAATTAAATTCGCTATAGGCAAGTATCAAATGACGGCGGAATATGCCGATTACATTCGCGATAGGGCCGAACTATTCCGTGCTAAAACGAAAACCAAGTACGCCATTGTTCCTACAATGGTAACTACCTATGGCGTGGCCGAATGTGCCAACAGCAGTGTTGCGCAACAAGAAATCACGATGGAGGATTTGTTCAGGGAAAATACGGTATAAAGTTTTTCCCTGTCAAGTATTCCTTGACGGTTCGGTTGCTAAGAACTCTTGTAATTGTCGCTTTTCCTCTGATTTCTTTAGCACTTCGTCTAATGTGAAATCTTCTTTGCTGAAGAAAAATGTGTTTGTTCCCAGGTCTTTCAGGGACGCACCAAAATGATAAGCGGAGTCATCTATAAACAAGAATCGGTCGTGCATGCCGTAACTTGGTAAGATTTTTATTGGACAATCGGTATACTGCGCATTATATGTTGCCAAATCCACTTCGAAAACCTTGCTTTTGTCGTATGTGTAGATTGTCACCGACACGCCTTTGCTGCGCTTGAGCATCATTGCGAGCACTTTTTCATCCACGTAGCGATCTACAAGGACAATTCGCTTTTTTGCTTGTCGGATCAATCCGCAAACGAATACATAGGCGTCGAACATCTGATTGTTGTAATATAATCCTTTCGTTTGGAGTTCACTGCGATCCATTGCCTCGAAGAGTTCATCTAGTTTACGGTCGTGGTCGACGATTTTGGCGCTTTGGTCTATAACAGTTGATTCGAGATTGGAAAGTCTGCGGACCAAACCTCCGTTTTGCATCAGAGTGTGCCGCATTTCGACAAAAGCGTCCATGATTTGGAGGGATACACGAATCGCGGTATCGCTGCGCAAAACAGATGCAAGCATTGCGACGCCTTGTTCTGTAAAAGCGTAGGGCATTTTTTTGATATGTAAGCCTCGTCTGTTGCCACTCTCGTTTAAAGTCACAACTTGTGACTTTAAAGATTCAGGAATTTCATCTTTATTCAGCATAAAGCAGTTCCTTTCAGGAAAACGTTCCTGGTTTCGCTTGACGGCTTGGTTTAGTGCTTTCGTTTCTACTCCATAAAGCGTCGCCAAGTCGCGATCCAGCAGAACCTGCTTGTCTCGGATGACTTGAATCATCTTTTCGACGGACGAATTGA
>CAMKLO010000163.1 GCA_946413655.1 uncultured Fibrobacter sp.
CGGCATTGCTCGGTTCCGGCTTTGACCCGGGTGTTTCTCAGGCATACTGCGCCTACGCCTTGAAGCACCAGTTCGACACGATTGAAGAAATCGACATTCTCGACTGCAATGGCGGCGATCACGGTTACAAGTTCGCCACGAACTTCAACCCCGAAATCAACCTCCGCGAAGTCTCTGCTCCGGGCAGCTACTGGGACACGGACGAAAACGGCAAGGGCCACTGGGTTGAAATTCCGGCCATGAGCATCAAGCGTGAATACAACTTCGCACAGGTCGGCAAGAAGGACATGTACCTCTTGCACCACGAAGAAATCGAATCCCTCGCCCAGAACATTCCGGGTATCAAGCGCATCCGCTTCTTCATGACGTTTGGCCAGAGCTATCTCGACCACATGCGTTGCCTCGAAGACGTGGGCATGCTCAGCACACAGCCCATCAAGTTCCAGGGTCAGGACATTGTTCCGATCCAGTTCCTCAAGGCTCTGCTCCCGGACCCGGCAAGTCTCGGTCCTCGCACGGTGGGCAAGACGAACATCGGTTGCATTTTCAAGGGTACTAAGGATGGCAAGCCGAAGACTTACTATCTGTACAACGTTTGCGACCACCAGGAATGCTACAAGGAACTCGGCAGCCAGGCTATCGCCTACACGACTGGCGTTCCGGCTATGTGCGGTGCCATGATGGTGCTCACGGGCAAGTGGAACAAGCCGGGTGTGCATACGGTCGAAGAGTTCGATCCGGATCCGTTCATGGAAGCCCTCACGAAGTACGGTCTCCCGTGGAACGAAGATTTCAACCCGGTGCTTGTGGACTAGTAGGAAGTAGGAAGTTAGAAGTAGACAGAAATAACGCAAGTAAAACTGTCTACTGCCTACCGTCTACTGTCTACTGATCCGAAGGATCCTTTATGAAAAAATGGCGCATTGACGATTCCCGAGATCTTTACAACGTAAAGGGCTGGGGTGTAAGTTACTTTGACATTAACGACAAGGGTCACGCGACGGTTTCGCCGATCAAGAATGGCGGTCCGAGCATTGACCTTTACGAGCTCGTGCAGGAACTTTCCTTGCGCGATGTTTCGACCCCGGTGCTGCTCCGTTTCCCGGATATTCTGGACAGCCGCATCGAAAAGATTCACGAGTGCTTTTCCAAGGCGACGACTGAATATGGCTACAAGGGTGGCCATTACAGCATCTTCCCGATCAAGGTGAACCAGCAGCGCGCGGTCTTGGAAGAGGTGGTGAGTCACGGTTCCAAGTTCAACATCGGCCTCGAGGCGGGTTCCAAGCCGGAACTCCACGCGGTTCTTGCGAACATGGAAAATCCGGACGCGTTGATCATCTGCAACGGCTACAAGGACGAAGACTTTATCGAGCTTGCTCTCCTCGCGCAGAAGATGGGCAAGAAGATTTTCATTGTCGTCGAAAAGATGAACGAGCTTCACTTGGTAGTAAAACTTTCTCGTCGGATCGGCGTGCGCCCGAACATCGGTATTCGCATCAAACTTGCAAGCTCTGGTAGCGGCAAGTGGGAAGAATCCGGTGGATACCACAGCAAGTTCGGTCTCAACAGTTCTGAACTTTTGGAAGCGCTCGACTTCATCAAGGAAGAGAAGATGGAAGACTGCATGAAGCTCATCCACTTTCACTTGGGAAGCCAGATTACGAACATTCGCCATATCAAGAACGGGCTCCGCGAAGTTTCGCAGTTCTACGTGCAAATTAGGAAGATGGGCATGGGCCTTGAATTTGTCGATGTGGGTGGCGGCTTGGGCGTCGATTACGACGGTACACGCAGTTCTAACGCGAGCTCCGTGAACTATTCCATCCAAGAATACGCCAACGACGTTGTCTATGCGATGTACGAAGCTTGCGAAAACGGCAATGTTCCTCATCCGAACATTATTGCGGAATCGGGCCGTGCACTTTCGGCTCACCATTCCATCTTGGTGTTCAACGTTTTGGAAACGGCGGGTCAGGCATTCTTTGACGAAAGCGCTCATGAAATTAGCGATGACGCACCTGCAGAACTGAAAGACTTGTACAGCATTTACAAGGGACTTTCGCCGAAGAACCTGCTCGAAAGCTGGCACGATGCCATGCAAATTAACGACGACACATTGAGCGGTTTCAAGATGGGCGACGTGGATTTGCAGACCCGCGCTATGAGCGAACGTTTGTTCTGGAGTATCGCCCGCAAGGTCGATTTGCTCGCCCGCGACTTGCGCCATCCGCCTTATGAATTGAGCGAACTCCCGCGCCTCTTGGCCGAAAAGTACTTCTGCAACTTTAGTTTGTTCCAGAGTCTCCCGGACAGCTGGGGCGTGGATCAGGTGTTCCCGATTATGCCGATCCAGCGTTTGGACGAAGAGCCGACGATTGAGACGACGATTCAGGACGTGACTTGCGATAGCGATGGCAAGATCGACATGTTCGTTCGCGGCGGCGAAGTGGCACGCACCATTCCGCTCCACCCGATCAAGAAGGACGAGCCGTACTTTATCGCGGTTTACCTCGTCGGCGCTTACCAGGAAATTCTCGGTGACCTCCACAACCTCTTTGGCGATACGAACGCTGTGCACATTGTCTGCAACGACAAGGGCGGCTACGACATCGACAAGGTGATTGACGGCGAATCCGTGGAAGACGTGCTCGACTACGTGAACTTCAGCGACAAGGCTCTTGTCCGCAACATGGAAAACTGGGTCACGCGCTCTGTGAAGGAAGGAAAGATTACGCTTCAGGAAGGCAAGGAATTCTTGAACATCTATCGTTCCGGACTTTACGGATATACGTATCTGGAATAGACGAGAGAACGCCCTTCCGGGCTACAGACGAGAGACGAAAGAGGCGTCATTAGTCAATGGAACACAACAACTACAAGATTGCGGTTTTGCTGGCCACGTACAATGGCGGCAAGTACATCTGGGAACAGCTTG
>CAMKLO010000164.1 GCA_946413655.1 uncultured Fibrobacter sp.
GCATTCCGACAATCTGGGTCACTTCGGTAATTTCGTCACCACATGCAGAAAAGGCGGCAAGGACTGCTGCCGCGAAAAATGGCATCAATGTTTTGGACAAATTTTTATTTATCATTAGGGGCCCCCGTTTTTTTCAATATACAAATTATTCTTTTCTGTATTGAATGTCAACAGGTTGCCCGCAGACGACAACTAATGATACCGGGAATTACTTCATCACGCGGATGGTTGCGGAGCCGTTTTTCGACTTCACGAGGTACGCGCCTTTTTGCTTGACGAGTGCACGGACCTTCTGCGAAACATCTTGAGCGGATGCCGCCTCGACACGGCCCACATGCGAGCCGAGCATGTCAAAGACATCGTACGTGACGGGCGTTTTAGATACAGCAAACTTTGTCCGAATTGATGTAGAAGGTTCCGCGAACTCAATCCAGTCAATATTCACAAAATTTCCCGTAATCAAGAGTTTCAACACGTGCTTGCCGGCATCGAGTTTCACGCTACCAAGTTCAACATCTTCATACACGCTCCAGTCCTCGCCCGTCTTCGGGACCGTCTTTGCAGGGACAAGTTCTTTATCGTCCAAGAGCAAGCTAAAGCCCGACGATTCGGAACCAGAGGCATAATTGACGCCGACACCATACACGCCGTCATGTTCGACGTTCACGGTGTATTCCAGCCACTCGCCTTCCTGCGTGTAACCGACAGCGTAATTATCGCCGCCCTTCTCGATATCCACGCCGTCCTTGCGGTACTCGCCACCCTTGTTTTCAGAATCGTTATCCTCGTACGAGGTATTGCCCGTGCCGACGCCATTGATGTCGTAATTTTCGGCTTCGATTTTTCCCGGGATTTTTGCCGGTTCGCCAGCGACAACGCTATCGCCCTCGACCTTGCCAAACGGCTGCTGCGGAACAGGCTCCACAGGCTTGCGGTTCACCGCCTTGAGCATCTGCGCCGCATAGCGCTTGCCGAATTCTACGTAAGCATCGTGATTGAAATGGTAGCGGTCCTGGCCGTTGCCGCCGAGACCCTCGGACGATGCGTAGTAGGTGTTGTCCATCGTGTTCGGGAGTTTGGACACGCGGTCGGAATAGCAGCAGCCTTCGCGCAAAAGTTCGCCCGCCACGAACGGCACCGTGTCGGAACTCATGTCGAGCGCCTTGAGGATATCATCGCGGGTCTTTTTGACGATTTTCGCCCAGTCCGGATAGCCGCCGTCCGTTTCGCCCTGGTGGAAGATGAACCCCTTGATGACACCCTTTTCCTGCGCCTTCTTCGCGATGTCGATAATGGTCTTGGTCACGTTGCCGTCGTTTGCGTATTCCTTCGCGTAGTTCTGGAGCCAGCTTTCGGCAGTCGAAAGGTAGCTTTTGTACTGGTCCTGGTCAAACAGCTTGATGCTCGCGCCGCCCACTGCGACCGGAATAATCGCGACCGTCACATCGGGCATGCTATCGGCCATCGTGCGCCCGAACCAGTCGGCAATCGAAATCGTGTTGCCGCAGTTAAAAAGTGATGGTACCGCCGGGTAGACCTCGCCGAGCGTGTTGCGCCCCTTGCCCGAGCACTTTTGCGTCGCAAAAATCTTGAAGCGCGGGTTTTCGGCCTTGTCCACACTCTGGGCATCGGCAGTGCCGCCCATGTTGGACTGACCATACGCGATGTAAATGTGGAAATTGGGGTCCGGAGCCGCTCTTAACAAAGCCGCACCAAACAGCACAATGCCCGCGACAACACATGCCACGGACGCAAAACCGGAAAATTTTTCAAACATTCCCATATACCCCTTTCGGTTAAACAACAATTATAAATTACCTTGAAATGCAAGAAAAGGGCGCCCGAAGCGCCCTTATTCCATAGACAGATTGTCAATGAGAGGTGCGGCAAAGCCGCAGTGTTTAGTGGTTGGTGGTTAGTAAACAGTAAGAAGGGGCTAGGGATTGTCTTTGAGGCAACGGACCGAGAAGGCGTAGCTCTTGTAACTAAACTCTATCATTGCATAATCACCGCAATGATAGTACAAATGCATAAAGAAAGCTCTGTTGATTTCTCTCTCAGTTGAGCTCCAGAAATAAACGTCGTCGCCATCATTGCGGCAATCCCCCCATGGTAGTCGTCCTGCATTCCTGCAAGCCGCTGGTAACGCCGAAAACGAGAAAGCATCCGTTCCCTTACTATAATGCCAACCCAATGTTGATTTTAGCATTTCGCTTGCGAATTGTTCGTGTTCAAAGATTTCGCCTTCGATAAATCTACCACCAACAGCAATAATCAAAGTTTCCCATTCAGTTTTGCTAGGCAAGTGCCAACCTGTAGGACAAACTGATTTTGACGCTGCCCATGTGTAAAGGCGACCATACTTGGAGCAATCGCCTTCTGACGTATCACTTCCACCACCGCACCAGGTGTTCGCCGTTTCGAAGTTCAGATTCTGAGCCATCCACCATTGGTCTCCAATCTTTACGGTTTTATAAAGTTGACCGTCGCGCTCATCTACCAACTCGCCATATTCGCAGTTGTCTTCAGTTTCGGTTTTGCAACCAACCTTCAACGATTCCGCTGAACTACTGCCAGAATCGTCACCACAGGCAGCAAATAAGGCTGCAAAAAGCGGCAATGCGACAAAATGTTTCATAGATAATTTCCTTGAGCCTGAACTTTTTAATGAAAAAAATTTAATTTACCATCACTCGATTTGTAAATGAGTGCTTGTTTTTTCTTTAGAAAAAGAATCCGTGCGGCACCATTGGGGGTTTTAGGGGGCGAAGCCCCTTAGGAGAGGGGGTGGCGGAATAATAGACGAAAGAACGGCACTGAGCGCCGATAGTCGTAAGACGATATTTTTTTCACTTTATCTTTCGTCTCTCGTCTATAGCGAAGCCGGAGGCGAAGCGATCTTTCGTCTAGTATGAAGCCAGGGGGA
>CAMKLO010000165.1 GCA_946413655.1 uncultured Fibrobacter sp.
TCACGAACACGACCGGTTGATACCGGTCGCTTTTCGTTCACGGGTAATCCGTTCGCGTCTAGATTCGACAGAAATATGTGAGCGACGCTCACTCTCGCGAAAACGCCTGGCTAATGCCAGGCGTTTCTCGCTCACGGTTAATAAGACCGCTCGGCTCTTGTGCAATAAAAGTCAAGGTTGGTGAGTGCTTGATGAGCCTGTCGAATCAGTCGAACCACGCCTCGTTAATACGAGGCGTTTGTTGTTCACAAAAGACCGTTCGCGTCTAGATTCAGAGTGAAAGTTTCTTCTTAATAAAACAGCCCCCAGGAGAGAGAGAACCCAAGGGCTGTTTTTATTTGACTATCGTCTAATTACTTCAGCGTGATTTTCTTTGCAAAATTCAAGTTTTTCCCGTTGACTTGCACCATATAGATTCCCGCATCGAGCGATGTAAGATTAAGTGTCGCTGCGGCGTTATCAATAGAGCCTTTCATCACGACTTGTCCAAGAGAGTTCTTGATTTCGACTGTTGCGGCGGACTTGATTCCCGTGAATCCGAGTGTGCGTCCGTTCAAAATCGTCTTGACGGCAGACGCTCCGCGAGCAACCTTGATAGCCTCGCCTTGGCCGCAAGCCGTATAGGGACCGATTTTTTTGATGTTGAATTCGTATTCACCATCCAGAGCTTGAATCTTGAATTTGACTGCTACGAGTCTCTTGGCCGCTTCTGGTCCTGAGATTTTGGTGGAACCGGTGTACCAACTTGGTTGTGAAAACTTGTCCCAGGGAATGGCTCTGGTTACTGGGGCCTCTGTTGTTTTAGAAAGTTTGGCGACCGGGTTTGCGTAATTTATGTCAATGTCGAATGCCCCGAGACCAAGTTCGAGATCGGCTTGTGTATCTGAGGTGTATGTGATACAAAGTCCACCCCAATCTGTTGCGTCGGCGGCATCAGGATCACCACCACCAAGAGGTTCTCCTGCGATATTAAAACCAATACCGACAAAGGGGTTATACTTTAATGTTGACTTGGACAATATGGCGGTGCCGCAAACACCTTTGCAATGCGTGATTACTGAGTCTAATGATTCTCCTGTATCGGTTCTTGTATCAACGGGCCAAACGACTTTCGATTTTCCTCCGTCATCGTTGTCCGCATAACTGAACCAATAACCCGATGTTTCGGTGTTGTTGTCAAGTCCGGTTTGAACCTGCGACTTGCCTTCTTCGCCGTCCCACAGTTGGAAAGTGCCTGCTGCATATACAGCTGATACTGCGCAGAAAGCTGCTGCTAGTTTTATTATGTTATTCATGGTTTCCTCCTTAGTCCGATTGTTGATTTATTAATAAGATATACAACTTTTATTTGAATGATAAAATACCCGAACAAATAAAAGGAAAATGTATGAATTTATTATGAATTGTATTTTGATGATACGGAATAAGGATAAATTAACATCTTTTTGAAGAAATAAATTTTATGTAAAGTAATGGCTATATAGTACGAAATGTACTATATGCGTGGTGGGCATGTCTATAAATGAAAAAAAAGCCCGTAGGTTGCTTGTTAAATTACTTCAGCACTATCTTTTTCGTGAAATTTGCGGACTTTCCGCTGACTCGGACCATGTACATTCCTGCGTCAAGGTGGGCGAGGTTAAGCGTTGTGACGTCGCTTTTGATTGCGCCATATGCGACAACCTGTCCGAGCGAATTCATGACTTCGGCTGTGGCGTGTGAAACACCCGCAAAGCTGAGCATGCGATCTTTCATAATAGCATTGACTGTAGAAGTTACGCGAGCAATCTTGATGGCTTCCGGCGGGGTTGGGATGCCGCATTTCTCTGGGCATGTTCCGTCTTTCGGCCCAACGGCGCAAATCCTAAATTCGTATTCGCCGGGATTTGCCTGAATTTTGAAATGCACTCCGACAAGTTGCTTTGCTGCCGATTCACCGTCAAATTTAACGGAGCCGTTGTACGACGAAGGCTGCTTGAAATCAGACCAAGAGACCACAACTTTGTTCCCTGTTTTGGAAGCGGGGAGTTTTACGGTTGGGTTTGCGTAATTGATTGTGGAATCGATCGCTTCGCCAAGGCCGAGTTCCAAAGCTAAATCTGTGTCGGATGTGTAGGTCACGCAGAGCCCGCCCCAGGCGGAGGCGTCACCTGCGGCAGGAATTGTGTTGGTGTTCGAAGTTTCGCCAACGACATTGAAACCGACTCCCACAAAAGGAGTTGTTGTAACTGTTTCTTTGTCTAAAACGGCTGTTCCGCAAATTCCGTCGCAGTAATCTATGATTGGGTCAAAGAAATGTTTGATACAGTCGGAATCGAAATCATAGCATGCGTTAATTTCGTAACGGATTGCGGAGATTCCGCTATATGCCCTATCATCGAAATCGTACCATATTCCATAAGTTCCGGTTTCGTTGCCTAGTCCGGTTTCAACTTTGTAAACGCCGTCAGCTCCGTTCCAAGTTTCAAATGTTCCCGCGGCAAATGTGTTTGTTGCCGTGATAGATGTTGCGAAAATTGATGCTGTCAAAGCGATTTTCTTGTTCATGAGATTACCTCAGTACAATTTTGTTCGTGAAATTTGTGGACTTGCCGACCACGCGGACCAGATAAATTCCGGCATCGAGGTGGGAGAGGTTGAACGTTGTGGCATTGCCCTCAATTGAGCCTTTTGCGACAACTTGCCCGAGGCTGTTCAAGATTTCGGCAGTGGCGGTTGACTTGATACCCGTAAAGCCAAGCATGCGGCCGTTGAGGACCGCCATGGCGGCGACTCCTCCGTGGACTTTCTTGATTTCTGTAATGTCGTTTCTTTCACAACTTTCAGGGCATGTCCCATCGTATGGACCGACGGCGCAGATATTGAACTTGTAACTCCCTGTTCCTCCATGCATGCGGAATGTAACCGATTGTAGCT
>CAMKLO010000166.1 GCA_946413655.1 uncultured Fibrobacter sp.
GTTATGTCTTTAAAAAAAATACAGCTTTTGGCAGCATCCGCATTGACTGTTGCAGCTTTTGTTGCTTGCGACAACGCAAGTTCATCCCCTGAAGGTTTGAATGACGATTTGAGTGTTGTCGAAAATTCTGGTGGCGTTAATGCTTCGACATTGCAGCCGCAAAAGGGATCGGCGAACGTGCCGGATGTTTCGGAAACAACCGCTGTTCCGGGTGAAAATCAAACCGAAGCGCAGAATGCGAATGATTCTGCTTCGTTAGATTCTATTGTGGACATTCTTTTCCCCAATGGCATTGACGGCATCGATACGGCTCGCCACGACCCCGACAGTGTGGGCGTCTGGCATTTCTACGATTCCAAGGAATCGCACATGAATCCCGCTTTTGCTTACGGCGAGATGACGGATCCGCGTGACGGGAAAGCCTATAAGACGACGCAGATTGGCGGCAAAACTTGGATGGCAGAGAACTTGAACTACTTCGACATCGAAGGGGCTGCGAGCTCTATCAAGAATGACTGGTGCTACTGGGACAAACCCGAGAACTGTGAATCGGCTGGCCGCCTCTACACGTGGAAAGTGGCGCAGAGAATTTGCCCCGAAGGCTGGCGTTTGCCGACGAAGGCGGACTGGGAATCGTTGTTGCAGGAAGTCGGAGCCGATTCCTTGAACGAGATTCTCTGGAAAGGCTCTAGCAAGCTCAAGTCCGTGAATGGTTGGGAGAACGACGGCAGCGGTACTGATGATTTCGGCTTTACAGCGCTCCCCGCGGGCATGAAATTTACCACTCGCACCCAGGACGGATTTACCTATCATGGATGTTCTTCCCTCATGTGGGCTGCTACGGAAGCGGACGGCGGCGCTGCGGATTCTCTCGCTTACCACATGTACTTGGATTGCAGCAACGACAACGCCATCGTAAATACTGTGAGAAAAATTAATGGACTTTCGGTCCGTTGCGTGAAAGACTGATTGTTTATGATATTTTAACTTGAATAATAGCGATGCCGTAGGTATATTTTATAATGCCTACGGCTATCTTTTTGGTGATGGTGTTTTTGAAAAAGTCGTGGGTGAGGATTGGAATTGGATATGAAAATGAATCACGTCATTGCAAGCATTGCTAAGCCATCTATCATCTTGTTCTTGGCGTCCTTTGCTTTTGCTGACCCGCCAGGAAACTTGTCTGGTTGGAATCTCGTTTTCGAAGATAACTTTGACGGCACGTCCTTGGATACGAAAAAGTGGAACTCGACGTACAACTGGGGGCCGACGCACAACCACCGTGCCTACTGTGCCAAGGAAAACGTGATTGTCTCCGATGGAACGCTCAAGCTCAAGGGCGAAAAGAAAACTCATCCAGATGCCAAAGGAAAAAAGGCGAAATTCAACAACAAGGAAATTCCGGTCGATTACACTTCGGGCGCGATTGACACCAAGGGCCATTTCGAAGTCAAGTACGGATATATCGAAGGTCGTTTCAAGGCTCCGTGGCAAAAGGGAACCTGGCCCGCGTTCTGGACTCTGCAAGATGGCTGGCCTCCAGAAATCGACATTCTGGAAATACCTGCATCGCGTAAGCAGCACCATTATTATCTGCATTACACCGACCCCAGTTGGTACAACAGTCATGGCTCGGCTTGGGATCACGAAGCCTCTTTTGGCGGTCATAAGGACGATAACACGGATCGTTCCGCCGGCTTCCACACGTATGCGGTGGAATGGGACGAATCCACGCTCAGTTTTTACTTTGATGACAAAAAGTTCGCTAGCTATAACCGTCCGACTGAAATCAGGCAACTTTCTGCACAGTACATCATCGTGAACTTGGCTATTGGCGGCTGGGCGGGCGATGACATCGAAATCACGGCGGACAAGCCTGCGTATTTCGAAGCGGACTGGGTTCGCGTGTGGCAGGCGAAACCTGCGAAGCCCGATACCGTGCGCATTATGTCGATGAACTTTGGCACATGCATGGTCAAGAATGCAGAAGGTGGCCTCTCGCTTGGCGACTGCAAGGGCAATAATGCAATAGCGACGATTACGCCAATCTCTGGTTCTTACCGCATCAACTTTGGCGATGTGGTTGTTGAAATCCCGAACGAGAAGACTGATGCGGGCGTGACTGCAGGGCTGTACAAGTGGAACGGCGGTGCTCATCAGAAAATTGCAATGGAAAAGCAATCTGGCTACGAAGGGAATGTTGTTCGCATGAAAATGCAGAACAGCGGACATTATTTGCGTGCAACTACGGATGGCGAACGTGTTGTCCAAAGCTGGAATGATGACTGGCCCTGGTATCAAATGTGGCGCTTGCTCAAGCCCGACGAAGCGATCCCTGCAAAGGACACGACGAGAACTTCAATTCGCTCGGCAATGCGTTCTACGGCACACGTCTATGGCAGTAGAGTTTATCGTGAAAATGGAAAACTCGTTGTCGAATTCGGCGAAGGTGCTCGTCACGAAGGTTCTTTAAATGAACCGCGTGAAGTTCGTAAATACGACTTCAAAGGCCGTAAATTTAAGTAGCTTTATTGTCATGCCCGCCTCCGAGCGGGCATCTCCCTTTCATAAGGAGTCTTATTCTTTTCTCTTATACCCGCTCAACCCAAGCAGAACCAAGGCCGGTGTGTAGAAATACCATACAAAGTTGTTCGCTATCGTGGCGACAATTTCTTGAATGCTATGATCATCGCCTGTAGCAAGTGAAATCCCTACGCACACGTCGCAGCAGACAAAGAGAATCATGCCGCGTTTGATGTTTTTGGCGTTCTTTGTCGGGTAATAACCCTTCTTCGGAACTTGGCAGGCAACGTAAAGCGAACTGAAAAGGAATGCGGCGTAAGTTGCGATAATCGGGATGGTCGGACCCTCGAAAATGCGGAACA
>CAMKLO010000167.1 GCA_946413655.1 uncultured Fibrobacter sp.
GTTGATGGCAGAATTTCACGGCATCAAGAGTATAATCGGAGTCGTGAAGTATGAAAAAAGTCTATATATTGATTTTTTGAATGGCTATGATAGAACGTGCTATTACATTGTTTTGGGAAAACATTTCTTTGGGCCTTTTCGGGAAGTAAATGCTGTTTATTGATTAAATTTTTAGCCTTTGTAAATGCGAAAATTCTCTTTGCTTGCTGGTTTTTTAAGGGACGAAATTGGCGGATAAAGTTGCTGCTGTTGTTCCTGTCAAAAAAAGTATATTGCCTCAAATCGCCAAAGTCAATACATACGGCAGATTTAAGGCGACCGATTTTTATTTTCGCGGAAAAACATCAAATAAGATGTCCCGAGCGCATCGGCTAACTTCTTTGACATAAGCATAGAAATAGGTCTGGCACCTCGTTCAAGCGAATTATAATTCTGTTTTGCGAGACCAACTTTTTGCGCCAACTGTGCCTGCGTAAGTCCTGCGTTTACACGCATTATTTTCAATGTCTTAGCTGGATCTATATTTTTTTTCGCCTTCTTGTACCAGTCCATGTTTTCCACTGGCTCGAGAACATCATCGTCGTCTTCGATACGGACGGAATCGGGGAACAGCGCGTCCAAAAAGGCAATGACAGGTTTCGGAATATTCTTGCCCGAAACCTTGAAAGACACCGGTTCATCAGTGTTCTGCATAGGGGGCGCTTCCACGACTGCCTGCATAAGTAACCTCCACAGTTATTCCTTTTTCCGTTTCAACCCAACATGCCACCCATTTGTGGGATAGGTGACAATGATGAATAGATGTTCCTGCCAATATTCCGTAATTTGGCCAATTTGTTCTGACGGGGCCGTTCAGCCGTATGTCGTCAACAAGCAATGCAAGTTTTTCTTGCTGCTTTTGGGGCATTGCGGAAACAGCCCGAGAAACTCTTCTCGACATGAAAATATTGTACATAATAAATATATATTACTTTTTATTACTTGTCAACCTCCGTATTAAAAAAGGAACCGGTCACAATTTGCAACCAGGTTCCATCAACAAGTTTATGGGACGCTTTTCATTTCTTTCATCATCAACTCCTTTGCGTTACAAGCAAAAAAAACGCAAGATTACTACACTGCAAAATATACATTCCCGTTTTGTCACAAAGTGTCAAAATGGATTTTTTAAAGATTTTTGGTTGAATAAAACAGGCAAAAATGGCTTGTAAGATTGCTTTTTGCTCGCGTCTCTAGCCTTATTATAGGCTCTGTGTTCTTAGTTCTTCCTTCTATTTTTCTAAATTTTACCCCGTTCAAATTTAAGACGTGATATATTCACGAGGTAAAATAATATGGCAATGCAAGATATGAATGACCAGGTGCAGGCTCGCCTGGCAAAGCTCGACAAGTTCAAGGAAATGGGTGTAGAGGCTTATCCTCACAAGTTTAACAGGACCCATGATTCCAAGGTTTTGAAGGAAAATAAGGAAGCCCTGATGGTGACGAAGGAGCCGGTGGCTTTTGCTGGCCGCGTGGTTCGTTTCAATCGCAAGGGCAAGATGTGCTTTATGCACCTCAAGGACCGCTATGGTCGCTTGCAGGTTGTGGTTGCCCGTGACGAAGTGGGCGAGGCAAATTACGAAGTCGTGAAGATGACAGACCTAGGTGATTTCATCGGCGTGAACGGTACGATGTTCGAAACGCAGAGCGGTGAATACTCCGTGCGTGCCGAAAAGGTGACGATGCTTTCGAAGGCTGTGCGCCCGCTTCCGGTCGCTAAGGAAAAGATTGACGAAAACGGCAACAAGGTTGTGTTCAACGAATTTGCCGACGTGGATACCCGCTACCGCCAGCGTTATATCGACATGGCTTTGAACGATGATGTGAAGGAAGTCTTCATCAAGCGTTTCAAGATTATGCAGGCTATCCGCGAATACTTGATTGAAAAGGGATTCATCGAAGTCGAAACGCCGACGCTTCAGCCGATTTACGGCGGCGCGAACGCCCGTCCGTTTACCACGCACCACAACGCTTGCGACATGACGCTTTACTTGCGCGTCGCTCCGGAACTTTACCTGAAGCGCTGCATCGTGGGCGGCATGGAAAAGGTTTTCGAATTCTCGAAGAATTTCCGCAACGAAGGCATGGACCGTACGCATAGCCCGGAATTTACCGGTCTCGAATTCTACGAAGCTTATGCCGACTACAACGACATGATGGTCCACTTCGAAAACATTTACGAACGCGCTTGCATTGCAGCAAACGGCACGACGAAGATTAACTACCAGGGCAAGGAAATCGACTTCAAGGCTCCGTGGCCGCGTTACAGCATGATCGAAGCCATCGAAAAGTTCGGCGGCCTCAAGGTCAACGACATGAGCGACGACGAAATCAAGGCCAAGATGGAAGAGCTGGGCGGTCACCTCGACGGCGAATTCAGCCGCGGTCGTGGCATCCTCGAACTCTTCGAACTCACTGTTGAAGACAAGCTCATCCAGCCGACGTTCATCAAGGACATGCCGACTGAAAGCACTCCGCTCTGCAAGAAGCACCGCACCATCGAAGGCCTTATCGAACAGTTCGAACCGTACGCAAACGGCTGGGAACTGGGCAACGCCTATACCGAACTTAACGACCCCATCCGTCAGCGCGAACTTTTGGAAGACCAGGTCCGCCGTGGCCGTGGTGGCGAAGGCGAAACGCACCCGATGGACGAAAACTTCATGCACGCTATCGAAAGTGGTCTTCCGCCGACGGGCGGTGTGGGCTTCGGCATCGACCGCATGGTCATGCTCCTTACGAACCAGCAGACCATCCGTGATGTGCAGCTGTTCCCGTTGATGAAGCCGGAAACGTAAGGCGGAGCCTTACGGCTCGCAGTAGACAGTAGACG
>CAMKLO010000168.1 GCA_946413655.1 uncultured Fibrobacter sp.
CCGGTGCTCAATTCGTTCCACATCGAAGGCGATAACGCCACGAACGAAGGCTTAGTGATTGAGTAATAAAAAAAGCGCCTCGCACATAGCGAAGACGCTCTGTAGAGTCTCCGTACAATGGTGTCCCCGGGATCCTTGTGAAATTCCGATTCCGGGGGCACTTCTCTTTAGGAGAAAATTTTGACAACCAAATTTAGTAAAATAGTTTCAGAACAAATGGTATTAGCCGCAAAAAAAGCATATCCAAGCGAATGCTGCGGCATTTTGGTTGGAAAAAAATCTGAAAAGGGCGAAATCGAAATCACAGAAATTCGCGAAGCTTCCAACCAGTTTCATGGACAAAAATCGGTCCATTTTCAAATAAACCCACTATTCGTCTACCACTTGGAGCAAGAAATCGAAGCCAGCGGTCTTGAGATTGTCGGCGTTTACCATTCGCACCCCGATTGCCCTGCCATCCTCTCCAAAGAAGACGAAAAGTACATGGTCCCCGGCCTCGAATACGTCATCATGTCCGTAAAAAACGGCGAAGTCGTAGATGTGAAGAGCTATAACAAGACGATGCCGCTCCGGAACAAGTCCGGGGTGACAAAGAATCCGGCATGACATCAAAAAGAACGTCACTGGATTCTATCGGACTACGCCCTCCAGGACAACAAGAATTGACTGGATTCTTCACTCCACTTCGCTTCGTTCAGAATGACGTTCATTTCAACCCCCTACAGCCTACTTCCTACCGCCTACTTCCTACTGTCTACTGCGGCGAAGCCGCCTCGTTATAGGAAAATCCAATAAGTCCGCATAAAAATTAAGTATTGGACAAACGCATTTTTGCGTTCTATATTTTGCATCGAAAAATCCTACAATTCTTGTGGGAAATTTTGTACGGAAACAACACTTTTTAGGGAAACTCTATTTTGAGCGACCCAATGTACGGAGAAAAAAAGTGAAAATATACATATCAGCAACACTCAGGAATTTCTTTGGGAAGAACGCCCAGGTCGACGCCCCAGCCGACACTGTCAGGAAGGCTCTCGCTTACTTAATCTGTTCATATCCAGAAGGAGAAAAGGTTCTTTACGACGAGAACAACAAAGTCCGTGAATTTATCCAAATCTACATCAACAACAAGAAATTGACCGTAGAGACTCTTTGGGATGCACGCCTTCCAGACGATTCCGAAATTCTGCTCTTGCCCGCGATTGCTGGCGGCGCACCGATTGAGGAATTGCAAAGTGCACCCGTCGAAAGTCTGGTTTCGGACGAAAGACGTAAAGCGGTTTCGTTTGATGATTCTGAAATTGAACGTTTCGGCAAACATTTGATGCTCCGCGATATCGGAGTCAAAGGGCAAAAACGAATCAAGGCCGCAAAAGTGGTCGTCGTAGGTGCAGGTGCTTTGGGTTCGCCCGTCATCCAATATCTCGCCGCTGCGGGTGTCGGTAGCATCAAGGTTATCGACTTTGACGAAGTCTCGCTCGAAAATTTGCAGAGTCAGGTCATTCACGGCTCGCGAGATATCAAGCGCCCGAAGGTGGCATCGGCTAAAGACAAAGTAAAAAACATCAACAAGAATATCGTTTTCGAAGCGGTAAAGGAACAGCTTGACGCATCGAACATTGAAGCCGAAATTGAAGGATACGATTTAGTCGTCGATTGCACCGACAATTACAAGGCTCGCTACTTGATCAACGACGCGTGCGCCTTACACGGTATTCCGGTTGTATTCGGCGCGATTTACCAGTTCGAAGGTCAAGTAGGCGTTTTCAACTTGGACGGAGGTCCCTGCCTGCGTTGCCAATACCCGTCCCCTCCGCCTGCAGGACTCATCCCCTCTTGTGCCGAAGGTGGCGCCATCAGCCCGCTCCCGGGCATCATCGGCAGCATCCAGGCAAACGAAGCACTCAAGCTCATTTTGGGCATCGGTGAACACCTGAACGGCAAAATTCTCCACGTGGATAGTTTGTACTTATCTTCGAGAATTCTCAAGGTCGAACGCGATTGCCATTGCCCGATTTGCGGAAACAATCCGACAATCACGAACGTCGAAGACATCGACTACGAAGAACTTTGCGGTTTGAAGACCGAAAATGAAACTCCAGTGGAAGGTTTCACGCCCGAAGAACTCGCCCACCGCATCGAAAACGGCGACGACATCACAATTGTTGACGTCCGCGAACCGCACGAACGCGCGATTTTGCGCTTCCCGAACGCCATCGTAATTCCTATCGGACAGCTCGTCCGCAGGCAAAAGGAACTTGATCCGAATAAGGACACAATTTTCATTTGTAAGCAAGGCAAGCGTAGCGAACTTGCCATCAATACCTTGCGTGAAGCAGGCTACACCGGCCCTCTGTACAACTTAAAGGGCGGTATTGATGCGATGAAGGACATCATGTTCTCGCACGAAGGTGCATGGTTATAACACAAGGGGTAGAATAGGAAAAAGCTATGTCAAAAAAAATTTTCCACAAGGTCACATTTCTGTAACAACAAGATAAGAATATTTTTTTCTAGCTTTCCACGCCTATCTACTAGGGAAATAGACTAAGAAGATTCCCGGTCAAGCAGGGAATGAAAACTTTTAAAACACAATTAACAATAAGAGGTAAACCACTATGGCAAATGAAGCTACAGAAAAGAAAACCGGCATCAATGCGCTTGGCGCAAAGGCTGCCTACAACCTGGCGAACGTCACCAAGACCAAGCCGCAATTCGGTGCGCTTACTCCGAAGTGGCTCACCAAGTTCCTTGAATTCAAGGGTCTCGAAACGGGCCTGTTCCGTGTGAACAAGGTCGT
>CAMKLO010000169.1 GCA_946413655.1 uncultured Fibrobacter sp.
GCCGATTACGAAACGGCAAGCCAGTCGTGGCTTTGGCTTACCGAAAAAGTCCGCGCCATCGCGGATTCCATCGTCGAACGCAAGCAGGCCGCTATCCGCAACAGCGCTGGCGCTCCGCCCACGCATTTGAGCTGATTTTTCGCTGTTACCCCAGCCAGCCGATTTGTTCAATGGCCAAGCACAAAAGAACCATGAGCAAAGTCATTTTCAAATAGCTTTTTTCTTTGCTTTTAACAACTTTGATAACGTATAGTGAAGACAAAATAAGGATTGAAATCGATATAATCCGCGATAGCGATGCACTGGGTGTCACGAAAAAGCCTGGATAAATTCCTTCGAAAAATCCCAAAAGGGATTTGATCCAGAAAAAACTTGCAATGCTTAAACCTATTGAGGCTTCTTTTTTATAGCAGCGTACTATGATAAAGCATCCGACAAGGCAGAAATATGATGCCGTTGTTATTGAATACGAAATACTGTGCTCAGGGTAATATACAAGTGCCCCTTTTTGCATAAAGTAGCCACCTTTTGTATTGACAAAAACCCAGTTTCCGAAAAGAAGTACGAATAGAAACCAGATGAATAATACTGCTGCGATGCTGAGGCTATGATGAGAAGGCGGTGCTGGTGGTGGTGGCGCATTTTTATACTTTTCATCAACTAAATGTGCAAACAAGCGTGCTTCGGCTAATTCCAGTTCGGACAACGTTCCGCTGTGATTGGATGAAGGCTGGTTGATGTAGAATGTCTCGGACTTTGATTCTTCTGCTTCATCTTTTTTGACTTGGGTATCGTCGATTGGTTGCAGTTCGATTTGCGCGATTATACTATCTGGCTCATCAATTTTTTCTTGCGGTTTCTCTTTTTTCTTTTCGACATAGACGATTTTTTCGGGTTCGTTCTTGATGAGATTGTTGTAATAGTTGCGGATGTTTTCGGAATTGTCGATTTCTTCTAATTCTTGAATTCTTTTGTTTACAATGTTGATGCGTTCAGGCGATGGGTCGTGTTTGATGATATCTAAAACTTCATACAGTTCGTCTAGGGGGAGTGCTTGTATTTGCTCCTCGTAGGTTTTTAGATAATTTTTGTCTTTGAGATTGACTTCGGTAAGCATATCCATGAAATTACAAATGTTCCAGCCAGCCGATTTGTTCGATTGCAATTGTTATCAACAGCAATGGCCATGCGCTATCGTAAAAACGTCCAGCCTGTTTTTTCATGAATACGTTGTACATGAATACTAGCGAAAGCGTAGCGACGATACCTGCAATAAATCTCGAAAGGATGGCTCCAGGCGTTGTGAAAAATCCCGGATAACTTCCAACAATCAAACCCAGCGCCGCTTTAGATAGACAAAGTCCGGTGATGCCTAAGTCTAAAGCTCTCTGCTTCTGTTGTAAGTAACTCCAAAAATACGCCAAGAGAAAACCGATGACAAAGCTGACGTAAGGCGAGTATAATAATACCTCTGAAATTGGAGCTTCATATGGTAACCTTTTATGGCGCGGTAAGAATTGACCGTATTTATAGAAGTACAAAAATTGTAAGGTGATGTAAAAGCCACCAAAGACGGTGCAAAATGGCCAATAAATAAAGGTGTCCTTAAGACGTTTTCGATTTTTTTCGATTTCTTTTTTCTTTTGCTCAATCGGCTCAAGCTTGTCCATCCGTTCGATGATGATGTCCATGCGCTCGTCGGACTCTGCTTTTTCGGCAGCGTCCAGCTCGTCATAAAGTTCATCTAGCGTCATCTTGCGAATACGTTTCTTGAACGCTTCCAGAGTTTCTTCGGCTTGAGTTTTTTTTTCTTTCATGCGAATGAATTTACAAAATTGTCAATCGACCGATTTGCTCAAGAGCAAGTGAAATCAAAATTAACGGGATTGTACTTTTGAATAAAAAACCTTTGTACTTGTCTGTGTGATAGTTATAGAAGTAGAAGATGGATAAAGCGACGATGATGCTTGAAATGATACGTGAAACAATCGGTCCTGGTATTGCAAAAAATCCGTAATAGTGACCGAACACGAGTCCGACTAGACCGTTTGTGAGGAAAAAGACGAAAATTACTTGTGTGATGGCGGCTTGGCCAAATTTTTTTATTTTGTCAGTAAAATCTTTTTCCTTTTCGCTCCAAATACAATAAAATTGAAATACAAAGCAGACGATGGCGCAAGAATATGGAAAATAGGGGAGGTAATCCGTAAATGTGATTTCTGGGTGCGGAGGGGCGCCACGCATTCGTTTGATAATGGCTACGAACAAGTAAAGGTACTCGGTTGCGCATGCTCCTAATACCAAATAAATAAGAAGCATGTACTTTGTGAAGTCGCGCTTTGCTTCGCTTCGCATTTTCTCCCATTCGCGGAGTTCCTTAGCGACGATGTCTCTGCGTTCTGGAGTCGGGTCATCTTTGACAGCTTCCCATTCTTTTTCGAGTCGCCCGAGCGTAAAGTTTTGAACTCGCTTCTCGTATTTTTTCAAGGATGCCTTGTCTTTTGGAAATGTTTTTTGGTTCATCGCAGATTAATTTAATTAGTCATTAGTCATTGGTCAATAATTATTCTCTAAGTTCTGCAAACTAAAATTTCTCTCGTCTGTAGCCCAAAGGGCGTTCTCTCGCCTCTCGTCTAACTTCACTGGATCCTTCAGCCCTACAGGCTTCAGGATGACGAAAGCGTTGACGTCATTCCTCTTCGAGACATGACTGCATCGGCTCGACAATAAGAATGAGTGAACTCATTTTGCTGCTCTCGCCTTGCTCGTCCAACTCCCAATTGTACTTTCGCTACGCTC
>CAMKLO010000170.1 GCA_946413655.1 uncultured Fibrobacter sp.
CAAGCCCCGTCCTCGAACTCAACGTGCAATACAAGCGTCCGTGCCGCTTTGGCGATTTCGTCGATGTCGAGACCAGACTCGTCCACGAAGGCCGTTGCAAATACAAGTTCCTCTACCAAGTCATGTTGAACGGCGAAGTCTGCACGACAGGCTATTCCATCCACGTGTTCACGAAGAACGGCGCACCGACCCGCGACAAGCCCGAATGCATCAAGAAAGTCGAAGACAAGCTTTTCAGCGACTAATAATATAGTGTGATTTTTATTTTGGCAAAAACATGGACGCACCCTTAGCAGAAAGACTTCGCCCGCAAAACCTCGACGAGTTTCTTGGACAGAACAAGATTCTCGGCGAGCAAAGTTTGTTGCGCAAAAGCCTCGAAAGCGATTCCGTCCCCAGCATGATTTTCTGGGGGCCTCCGGGTTGCGGCAAGACAAGCCTCGCCCACGTTATCCGCCAGCACACCAAGAAACGTTTCGTCGCGCTCTCGGCTGTAGCAAGCGGCGTGAAAGAAGTCAAGGAAGTTCTCGCGGACGCTCGCCAGATGAAAAAAGCGTTCATGGACACGATACTTTTCATCGACGAAATCCACCGCTTTAACAAGGGGCAGCAAGACGCGCTCCTCGGGGCCGTCGAAGACGGCACGGTGACGCTCATCGGCGCGACCACGGAGAATCCTGGATTCGAAGTGAACGGCGCCTTGCTCAGCCGCTGCCAGCTGATTTTGTTCGCACCGCTCAGCAAAGAAGACTTGCGGACGCTCATTTTCAGCGCATTGCGAGACCATCCACGCGGACTCCAGCTCAAGGATGTCGAAGTCGAAGACGCGGTTGTCGATAAACTCATTGCACAGTCCGAAGGCGATGCACGATTCCTGCTGAACCAGCTCGAATGGATTGGCAAGAACCTCGGCGACAACAAGGTCATTGACGAAAAGCTGCTCGAAGAATTCCAGTACAAGAAACCTTTGCGTTACGACAAGAGCGGCGAAGAGCATTACAACCTGATTTCGGCGTTGCACAAGTCCGTGCGCGGTTCCGACCCGGACGCGGCCCTTTACTGGATGCACCGCATGTTGCAAGGCGGCGAAGACCCGCGATTCATTTTGCGGCGCCTCATGCGCATGAGCATGGAAGACATCGGGCTTGCAGACCCGAACGCGCTACTGCTTGCAACATCTGCCCGCGAAGCCTACGACTTCATGGGAATCCCCGAAGGTCTCATCGCCCTTGACGAACTCGCCGTCTATCTCGCACTCGCGCCCAAGAGCAACAGCCTCGAACTTGCAGGAATGAAGGCAGACGCCATCGTGAAACAGACGGGAACGCTCCCCGTGCCACGCGCCTACCGCAATTCCGTCACCCGCGTCGGGAAGCAACTCGGCTACGGGAACGGCTACGAGTACGACCACGACAGCCCGGGCGGCTACTCCGCGCAGGAGCACTTGCCCACGCAACTTGTCGGGACGACGATTTACGAACCCAAGCCCTACGGACGCGAAAAGGCTCTCGGCGAACGCCTCGCACAGTTGAAGCAAATTAAAAAGGAACGGATGGAAAATAAAAAGGAACGGATGGAAAAGAAGTAGACAGTAGGCAGTTCACTGAGCCTGCCCCGGACTTGTTCCGGGGTCATCCTGAACGAATGTGAAGGATCCAGTCATTGACGGTGTGTGGGAGTCGCAGACAATACGCAAAACTTGGAGGGATAAAATGGACTTAACAGCAATCAAAAAATACCCGAGTCAAATTTCGACGGCGTTCAAGCGGTTTCCGCTCGCAGTGGCGTTTGCCATTTTTACGACCATCGCATTTATCTACGTTTTTGAAAGCCACAGTTTGCTAACCGATAGCAAATTACTTTTTTGGCTGTTCTTCTATCCGATTGCGGCCACGATGATAGCCCTCACGATTTCGCTGGTCCAGGAATCCCGAAAAAAATTCAGCATTATCCCCCATGTCGTCGCCGAGGCCGTATGGTTAGCCGTTTCCATCGCACTAACCTTTTACTATGTTTCAACCGACAACAATACCGAACACACTTATGTCTTGGTAACAGGGCTATTTATCTATACAACCGTATTCTTGAGCATTTTCATCGCTCCGTTCTTCAAGCAAAAAGACGAAAACGGATTCTGGGTATTCTTGATGAAGAACGCCAAAGCCGCTGTTATCGCTGGCGCAATTTCTGTATTCCTGCTCATTGCCATTAACGGTCTCCTATTCGGATTTTTCAACCTGTTCGACATCAAAGTCTCAGACAAACCTTTTATCTATTCGGCGATTATCTGTTCATGCACCATATTCCCCATCTTGTTTTTCTCTGGCATTCCCTCCATTGATGAATGCCTACAAGAAGCACCTGCTTTGAACAAATTCCAAACCAGTGCGAACAAGTTCCTGTTCTTGCCGGTGATTTCGCTCTATATCATTCTCCTTTACGCCTACATCGCAAAAATCATCATCCAGTGGGAAATGCCCAAAGGAATGGTTTCTTACCTCGTTTCGGCATCCATGATGCTCATGCTTCTACGAGTCACGCTGATGCTCCCCGAACGCATCAATCCCAAACCATCTTTCGAAAAGAAACTCCTGAAAATTCTCCCCACCGCCTGCATCCCCCTCGTCATCCTGATGTCCGTCGGCATCATGCGCAGAATCTCCGATTACGGGATTTCAGAAGACCGCTATTACATTGCAGCCATCAACATCTTCTATTACATCATTATTGCCATTTTACTCATAGACAAAATCAAGTGCAAATCCAGATACATCGCCATCGTTTTTTGCAGCATGTTC
>CAMKLO010000171.1 GCA_946413655.1 uncultured Fibrobacter sp.
TGCGCGTAGAAATGGACACCGGAGTGTCTTTTGAAGACGTGTCCTTACCCGCTTCCACAATCTGCCAAATGAAATCGGACTGCGGTATCGAACTTGCAGACGACACTCGCTTATTCTGAACCACATTCTTCCCAACGGCCTGCAGATAAAGTCCGCTCTTGGCATTCTTGAAGAAATAGACATTCGACATGTTTGCTCTAGGCGCGCCGGCCTTTTCAAACACGTAACGTTGGTGGGCACCGCCGTTGTAACCATAAGTCGATGCGACAACGCCTTCCGCTGTCGATTCGTTGGGGATATCGACAACACGGTTCCCGAGTTGGATGCGGTAAGTCACAGGATTATCGCCTATCGAATAAATTTTCACAAAAGTCGCCGTATCGGCGCAGCTCATCAATTCAAGCGCATTGGACGACGTAATCCCCATGCACGTTTTTTCATCGAGGAGAGACTTGACCCTCCCCTGCATGTAAAACGCTTCCTTGAAGATGTCTTGGTACATTGCGTTCACGACTTTCACATGATTGATCAGATCCTGCTCGGACTTGACTTCGCTTTTGTAATTAAGCCCATAAGGCCAAAAATGCTGACTGTCGCCTTTGAGAACCGCATCCGGACCATCAATTTCCTTGATAACCTTTTGCGCTTTTTCCCCCTGGAAAACACCATCCTTGAACATTCTCTGGTAATCCGAAGTCGTCCCCATGCCCATGGTATGCGCCATCTCGTGCATGGCAGTTCCCACAAACATGTAATTACGGTCCTTGCCAAAACGGAGGTCGCCGTTGCTGCTGGCCTCCGCGGTCGGCACGCCCGTGCTATAGTAAACTTCTATATGTTTCGAGAGGTCCGAATACTTGTTGTACAGGAAAACAGCCGAGTCCATTGCTGCCGTAATAAGTTTGTATGCTTCCTGTTCATCCTGCGTCGGGTTCGCGGATTTGTTCAAATGGTACTCAACATTGCCGGCAAAAGCGCTCGACAATAAAAAAAACAGAGAAATAATTCCAATTACACCTGTTTTACGAAAAGAGAGACTCATAAAACTCCTTTCCTATACACGTAATTCAATTTATACAATTCTCTATATATATGCAAGTAAAAAAAGTTTTTTTAAATGAAAGAACTTTATAATAAACCAATTTGTAATTTTAGCGCGTAAAATTCAATCATAGGAGACAGCCCCCATGAAGGCTAAATTATTAGCATGTAGTATCGCCCTGGCTCTCGCCGCCCTTACCGGGTGCTCCAGCAGCCAAAACGCCGTAAACCGTTCCCTTGGAAAAGCCGAAGCCACACAGGCTTTTGCCGTAGAGAACAATATTGACGCAAGCGTCACCTCGAACGCATCTTCAAAACTTGAATCCGCAAAAGCCTTGAAAAACGACGGTAAAGAAGAAGAAGCCGAAGCTCTCGCCGAACAGAGCGAACTCGACTTGCGCCTCGCCATAGCAAAATCCGAAAACGAAGTCGCCAAGAACGAGGACAAGAAGCTCGAAGAAGCCCTCCGTGCCGACGAAGAACGCAAGGTCTTGTACCAGAGCATCCTCAACAAGGAAACCCAGAAGTAAGGAGCAGCAAAGATGAAAAAGATTTTGACACTCGGGACACTCGCCCTCGCCGCCACAATGACCTTTGCTGACGAAGCACCCTCCTTTTCCCCCGTTGACCAGTGCAAGCTCGCGCTTGACAACGCCAAGGCGTCTTTGCCCGCCAACGCCTACTCTGCAAAGTTGACCATCGCCGAAGGTTATGGTGCACTCAACGCACTCGAAACTGTTTATAAAGACGACAATGAATCCAAGCTGATTCCGACACTCTCCGAAAACTGCGCCAAATACGCAGAAATCGCCAAGGTCCAAGGCGAGACCCAGGCTGTTCGCAACCACATCGCCGAAAACTGGGAAAAACGCAACGCCACGAACCGCACCATCGAAGCCATCCAGGAACAGATCGGCACGGCCCGTAGCGGCAAAGTCTCTGACCTCGAAGCCGAAAAGCAAGCCATCAAGGCCCAGAAGGACAAGCTCGAAGCGAGCAAGAACGAGGCCATGGACAAGCTGAACGCGCTCCAATCCCAGATGATTCAGGTGACGAAGGACGCCCGCGGCATCATCCTCTCGATGTCCGACATCTTGTTCGACGTGGGTAAAGCGACGCTGAAAACCGACCTCATGACTAGCCTTGCAAAGATTGCCGGCATTCTCTCGGTCTATCAGCAGTTCGACGTGTCCATCGAAGGCAACACGGACAACACCGGTTCCGAAGAATTCAACATGACGCTTTCGCAACAGCGTGCCGAAAACGTGATGAACTTCCTCGTGGAGCAGGGCATTGCCGCGAACCGCCTCTCAGCGAAGGGCCTTGGCATGACCATGCCGATTGCCGATAACGACACCAAGGAAGGCCGCCAGAAGAACCGCCGCGTCGATCTCATCATCACCGATAGAACCCAGAAAGTGAAGTAATTCGGAATTTGGATTTCGGAATTATTTTTGTTGTCATCCCCGCCTTGTGCGGGACAACCATCAAGGTGAATGTCGCAAAATCAAGTTAATTGATTTTATGACTGAACCGCAGAGGGTGGGGCTTTGCCCCATCTCCTTTTTTATACAGGAAAAATCATCAACTTTTTGATAGAAACGCCTTTTAATCAAGTCTATTTTTTCTAAATTTAGCGAGTAACTTTTAAACCGGCGACGCAAGTCGCCAAAGAATCAAGAGGTAAATCAAATGGCAGTTTCTTACAAGGAACTCGGCTTGGTTAACACCAAGGAAATGTTTG
>CAMKLO010000172.1 GCA_946413655.1 uncultured Fibrobacter sp.
ACGAAGACCGCGAAAAGCTCATGCAGGAAATGTTGGAATACCAGCGTTTCAAGCAAGTCGCGGGCGGGCTCCAGGAGATGGAGGCGAAGAACTTCGGGACGTATTCACGTGGGCGCCTCGAAAAGACGCAAAACGACGACGATACGCTCGCGGATGCGAATATCTGGCAACTTTTCCGCGCTTACCAGAAGAGTTTAAAGACAAAGATTTCCGAGACGATCCACCATATCGAATTGGACTACGTTACGATTCAGGACCGTCAGCAGGCGATTAACAACTTCTTGAACGCACATGGTCGTGCGCTTTTCGAAGACTTGCTCGACAACGATTCGCACCCGATTGTCGCGGCGGTGACGTTCATGGCTATGCTCGAAATGATCAAGACGGACGACATCGTGTTCCGTCAGAGCGAACTTTTCGGACCGATTTGGATTTACCGCAAGAAGAACAATCCCGAATACGCCGACGAAATGGCGCACGAGACGGTGTTCTTCAGCAAGGATCCCGAGGTCAAGGCGGGGCTTGTGGAGACAATCCGCAGTCAGGCGATTGCGCGTTCCAAGGAAAAGAGCGTGGGCGACCTTGCCGCTACGATGCGCGAGGCCGTACTTTGGACGGAACGCGGCAGGAATGTCACGGAAGAAGACCTCAACGCGATGTTGGAAGGGCGCGAGGATATTTCCGAAGTGCAGGAGAATCCGTTTGCGGATATGATTGCGGAAGCGGACGCTGCCGAAGGCGCTCTGCAGGCAGCAAGCGCACCCGCTGGAGATACGCCGCAGTCTGCAACTCCAGAAAGCGCAGAAACTGCGCCGAATCAAGATGCAGCGCTTATTCAAGATGCCACGCAGAGAGCAACTCCAGAAAACGCAACAACCGAGCCGTCTCAAGATGCCGCCATTCCGACGATTCAGGCGAACACAGACGCCAGCGCCGAAACAAGCGAAGCGACGAACGGAACGAGCGTTCTTGCGGACATGAACAAGCCTTCACACATCATCGAGCCTTCGAGCAACATTTCCGACATTGAAGAAACGGCACACACGTTCGAGCCGGTCGATGATGCCGACGAAAGCCCGGTTGAACAGGAATCGGCTGAAGTTGCAGATATTGAAAACGAAGCCGCAGATTTCGAAAGTGCGGACGATTCTACCGGCGAACCTACAATCGTTGCAGGCAACATAAACGGCGTTCAAGGTTTGAGCGAGGATGCGGTCAAGCAGATGAGCGACGAGGAGTTTGCGGCCTTTATGCAAAAGGCGCAGGCGTTCTACGACAACGCAAGTTCGGCGCAACCCTCTACAAACAAAGTACATTCCTCTACAAGCGCAACGCAGTCCGCAGCGAGTTCCGCGCAGTCCTCTACAAACAAAAAACTTTCCTCTACAAACGAAACGCCGTCTTCAACAGCCTTCGCGCAGCATTCCAGCGAAATATCCGAAAGCGACGACGTTCCATTTATTACAAAGTCTCACCTTTCTGATTTCGCATCGAACAACGTTTCTACGTCCAACGACGAACCCGAAGAAGACAAGTATTCCTCTTACAGTTTCGGAAACGAAATGACAGACGAAGAATACATCGCCTACTTGAACCGCAGCGCCCGCGCAAGCCGCAAGGAAGAATCGAAGCCCGCGGCATCACCCGAAAAGCCTAAGAAAAAATCCTTTATGCCCGAAGATGACGAAGGCGGAATGACGGAAGAAGAATACCAGGCCTATCTCGCTGAACACGGCGATGACGACGAAGACGAAGAAGGCCCCGTTGTTTACGGAGCCGGTAAAGATTAACTACATCTATCAAAAAAGCCCCGCCGAAGCGAGGCAAATTTGGTTTACGATAAAAACCTAATCGTCGTTGCGGCCACCAAGTAGCCCTGCGCGGTACGCCCAGTAGAGCAACTGCAAGATAGAAGTAATCGCAGCGGCAACATACGTAAGGCCAGCGGCGAAAAGCACTCCAGAAACGGTATTGTATTCACGACCCGGCGAAACGACTTCCATGCGGGCAAGAGCCTTTTTGGCTCGGGCAGAGGCGTCAAATTCCACGGGCACAGTCACAAGAGTAAACAACGTCGCAAGCCCAAAGAGGATAACGCCCACAACCGCAAGGGATTGACCAAGCGCCTTGCCCATGCCCATGAGCATGATGCCGATAATCACAAGCCAAGGCCCTAGATTAGAGCCGATATTTGCTGCCGGGACAATCGCCGAACGGAGCCACATCGGGAAATAGCCTTGCGCATGCTGGATAGCGTGTCCGACTTCGTGAGCGGCGACACCAGCGGCACTTGCATTGCGGCCAGAATAAACTTCGGGCGACAAATTGAGAGTCTTGTTCAGCGGATTGTAATGGTCCGAAAGAAATCCCTGGTGCTTGAGGATTTTCACGTCGGTAATACCGGCATCCATAAGGATGGCCTTTGCGACATCGGCACCGGTAAGACCGCTAGAGATATACACTTTTTGGCCAGCGGCGAAGCGTTTTTTGACCAAGAGGGAAACTGCACCCGAAAGGGCAAGCGTGACAACGGTAATGATTATGTATATAGGATCGAACGCCATATTGTCAATAATTCCATCACGCCTTCGGCGCTTTAAGGTTTATGCAGTTATTAGTTAGTAGTTACTAGTTAATAGTTACTAGAGATTCTTGAAGAAACATTCTAGTAACTAGTAACTTAGAACTCTTAACTAGCTTTTCATCGTTAAGTTTACACAGATGTAATTTACAAAATCTTTGACAAAATCGGCTATGACTTCGTCACTCTTTTTTGCATT
>CAMKLO010000173.1 GCA_946413655.1 uncultured Fibrobacter sp.
ATACTAGCGAGACGATTGTGTATCCGGTGAAAAGTCCGTACCACTGCTTTATGGCTACACTTTTCCCGCAGCCCATCGCTACCGATAGCGAGCAGAGGTTCGCGGGGCCTGGAGTAATTCCCGAGACGAATGCATAAAGTAAAAAAGAAAGTGCGATTTCTAGTGACATTTAACCTTTTGTAGCAATTTACACGTATTTCGAAAGAGTTTTGACGTCATTACCGCTCCACGTGTAGAGTGCGAGCATCGGTTCGTTTTCGGTCTGCATGGAGTGTACGTGATTGGATGGATGCAATACAAATTCACCGGGGCCGCGTACTTTTGAGATTCCGTCTAGTGTCCAAATGGCGTGTCCAGATAAAATAACGTAAAGTTCTGTGGCGGGGTGCAAGTGGGAGGGGTAGAAGGTGTTTTTACCGAGGAGTGTAAAGCCGAAACAAAAATGCTCGTCGTGGTAGGGCGCTTCTGGGCCGAGAATTTCTCCCCATCCCATTTGATCGGCCAAATTAGGCATGTCGGGGCGCGGCTCGTAATTGTATTTCCACGGCAAATAGGGGAGGGCGGGCTCCAAAGCTTTTAGCAAATCTGCAGTTTCAGGGTTCCCGTGCTTGATAGCTTCTCCAATGTAGCGGATTAGCGGCGAGTCGCTTTTTTCAAATTTTCCAATTGGCTTTGGAATGTCTCGGACTGCGAAATTGGCGGCTTCGAGCCCGATTTTATCGTCAATTTTGGCTCTCTTGAAAAAAAACTTTTGGGATTCTTTAATTAAATTTTGAATAACATTTTTCATAGCATCCCTATTCCACGCTAGATTTTAACACGGCGACGGTATGGCCGATGACTTCGCCTTTTTTGAATGCTTCGTATGCTGCGGTTGCTGTAAGTTTTACAGAGTCTAGAGATTTTTCGATTTCAAACGCGCGACTGCCTGAATCTTTGACGGAAACGTTTGCGAATGCTTTTTGCAAGTCTTCGGCACGGTAGAATCTAAAAGGGCCGAGGCCAGCTTTTTCTTGTGCGGCGTATCCCGAAATCACATCTTCCGGCTCGGCCTGGACTTTCCAAGAATACGTGAAAATTTCAGAATGGAATCCTGCCAATTCTCCGAGTTTGATGAATGCGCTGAGTGGAACGCGCCCGCCGAGCGTGGAATAGACGGCGCCGTTTTCTGCCAAGTAATTGCGAGCCTGCTTGAGTGCAAGATAATGCAAGTCGAGCATTTGCTCGTGAACGAATTCGGGGATTGCTTCTTCGCGCTTTTCCAAGTAATGGCCGCTATTGCGTTTGTCTTCAATCTTTGTGTTGTTTGCGAGCGGCACGTTGGGGAGATTTTCGTAAATGACATCGTAATTTCGTTTGCCGTTTTGGAGCGGTTGCAAAAGGTCGCCATCGCCAAATTCAAATTCGATGTTATTGCTTTTTAAGTTGTTCCTAACGTTCTGTGCAGCGGCGGCGACAACGCTTCTTTGCAAATCCGTGAAGCCTACGCGTTTTGCCCCTAAAAGCTCAATGCCGGTCAATACGTCAATGCCAGAACCTGTGCCGATGGAAACGAATGAATCAATGTCGTGACCCAATTTTTCGCGAATCAGCTTGAATGCGGGGGCTGCAATGTAGGCAACCCAATCGCTTTTGATATCTTCTGTTTTAGGCAAGTAAGCGTGATCGGCAACTTCAATAGAAAGGTAATCTTTGATGTGCTTTGGCGCACTGTTCAGTGCAAGGTATTTATTGACATCTGCAATTATACTCATTATTTACCTCCTTTGGTGCTTGCAGCAATAGCTTGTTCAAAGTCTGCGATGACGTCGCGCGGGTCTTCGATGCCCACGGATACGCGGATCATATCTTCGGGGATGCCTGCGGCGAGCCTGTCCTTCGGTGAAAGCTGCGAGTGTGTGCTTGTTGCCGGGTGCAAAACGCTTGTACGGGCGTCGCCCACGTGAACGACGAGGGCGGCGACTTTCAATGCTTTGACAAACGAGCGGATGGCCGCCCTGCCGCCCTTGAGTCCGAAGGTGAGCACACCGCTACCGCCTTGGTAATCAAAGTATTTGCGGATGCGCTTGAAATAAGGGCTAGATTTGAGTCCCGGATAGCTGACCCAATTTACGGCCGGATGCTTGGACAAAAATTCCGCCAATGCGAGGGCGTTGTTGCTGTGCTGCGGCATTCGCAAGTGGAGCGTTTCAAGGCCCAAATTCAAAAGGAATGCGTTGAACGGGCTTAGTGCGGCGCCATAATCGCGCAAGAATTGAGCGCGAGCTTTCGCGATAAATGCGGCACGTCCAAATTTTTGAGTATAGGAGGTGTTTGCGTATTGAGCGTCCGGTTCCACGAGGTCCGGAAACTTTCCGTTTTCCCAGTTGTAATTGCCGCCGTCTATGATGACACCGCCGAGTGCAACGGCATGGCCGTCGATGTACTTTGTTGCGGAATGGATGACAACGTTTGCGCCGAGTTTTAAAGGCTTCACGAGGAATGGCGTTGCGAGTGTATTATCAACGAGGAACGGAACGTCAAATTCCTTGGCGAGCTTGGAAAACTTTTCAAAGTCCAAAATGCCCAAGGCGGGATTGCCAATCGTTTCGCCGAAAATGAGCTTGGTGTTCGGGCGGAAAGCTTTGCGGAGTTCTGCGATGGAATCTTCCGGGTCGATGAATGTCGTTTCAATGCCGAGCTTGGAAAGTCTCACGCTGAGCAATGTGTAGCTGCCGCCGTAAATGGTTTTGC
>CAMKLO010000174.1 GCA_946413655.1 uncultured Fibrobacter sp.
TATGCAGAATACACTTGTTTCTCCGGTTGGAATTTTGGGCTTTGGCGTTGAGGGCCAGAGTACGTTGCGATACCTTTTCCGCGAAGGCGTCAAGGACATTGTCGTGATGGATAAGAATCCGGTGAACTTGCCAGAAGTGCCCGCAGGCGTTAACGTTAAGGTTTGCAGCGGCGAAAACTATTTGGACGGACTCAAGGACTGCGTGACGGTGGTGCGTTCGGCAGGAGTTTATCCGATGAGCAAGGAACTGTTCCAGTTCCAGATGAACGGTGGCCTCATGACGAGCCAGATTCAGTTGTTTTTGGAACAAACTCGTTCTGCGAAAGTGGTCGGCGTGACAGGAACGCTCGGAAAGGGTTCTACTGTGAGCATGATTAGCCACATTTTAGATAAGTGCGGCAAGGCAAACGCCATTGGCGGAAACTTTGGCGTACCGGCACTGGACTTGCTCGAAGACGAGACTCCCGACCGTGTGAGCATCCTGGAACTTTCGAGTTTCCAGCTGATGACTTTGTCTATATCGCCGGACGTAGGCGTTGTTTTGCGCGTTTCGACGGAACATTTGGACTGGCACAAGAGCGTTGAAGAATACCGTGATGCCAAGGCCAACCTGGTGCGTTGGCAAAAGCGTGACAGTGCATGCGTTTATCTGAAAGACGCCGAACCGACTGCAAAAATTGCCGCAGAAAGCCCGGCCAAGATAAAGTATGCCGTTAGTTTGGCAGACGGCGCCAGCGCAGGCAACGGCGATGCCGTGATTGACGGAGCAACGCTTACAATTGGAGGCCAAACGCTATACCTCGCCGACTGCAAAGTGCGCGGCATTTACCAGCTCGAAAACATGGCGGCAGCAACGCTCGCTTGCAAGGCTTTGGGAATTGGTGTCGCCGAAGCGTTCGAAGCCCTCAAGAGTTACGAGACGCTCCCCTACCGCATGGAGTTCAAAGGCGAAAAGAAAGGCATCGAATTTTATAACGACAGCTACGCCACCCGCCCGGACGCAACGATTGCAGCAACCGCAAGCATGAAACGCCCGTTTGCTTTGATTTTGGGAGGCTCAGAAAAGAATGCAGACTTCACGGAATTGTCTAAAATTCTTGTGGAACAGCGCCCGAACTTGAAGCGCGTAGCGCTTATCGGCGCCACCGCCGAACGCATGCTGGCCGATTTGAAAAAGGCTGGCGTGGATGAAGCGGGAATCAAGACCGGCATATTCCCCACGCTCGAAGAAGCTTTTGCAGACAGCCTAAACATTGGCGAAGGCGGAACGGTTATCATGAGCCCCGCATGCGCAAGTTTCGGGCTGTTCAAAAACTACAAAGTACGCGGACAAGTATTCGACAAGCTGGTGGAAAGCTACGGCTAAGCCGTAGCTTTAGTTACTAGATACTAGTTACTAGAGATTCATTAAGAAACATTCTAGTAACTAGTAATACCGAACTAGTGACTGCGAAAAAATTTTCAATTTTTTCGCGCCCACCCCTTTACAAGCGGAATGATTTAAACTATATTTGTTGCCGTTCCGCTAAGGACCACGCGGTCGTGGTGGAATTGGTAGACACGCTAGCTTGAGGTGCTAGTGGGAGCAATCTCATGACAGTTCAAGTCTGTCCGACCGCAGAAAAAGACTCAGTGAAAACTGAGTCTTTTTTATTTGTAATTACAGCCTCCCCTTCTATCCTATAAAATTCTACATTTGTAAACATGAAGACTTTCGAACTTTTAAAGACGTCCAAAAAGTCCAAGGCGCGACTCGGGATTGTCCATACCGACCACGGCGACATCCATACGCCGATTTTTATGCCGGTAGGCACCGAAGCGACAGTCAAAGCGGTAACACCTGCGCAACTGCACGATATCAAGGCAGAGATTATTCTCTCGAATACGTACCACTTATACTTGCGCCCGACAACGCCGAAGATTGCTGCCGCTGGCGGCATCCACAAGTTCATGAGCTGGGACGGTCCGGTGCTTACAGACAGCGGCGGATTCCAGGTGTGGAGTTTGAAGGACCTTCGAAAAATTAAGCCCGAAGGCGTGGAATTCAGGAGCATTCTGGACGGTTCCAAGCATTTCTTTAGCCCAGCCAGCGTGATGAACGCCCAGCGCGAAATCGGTGCCGACATTATCATGGCTTTGGACGAATGCACACCGTATCCGAGTACGGTCAAAGAAGCGGAACACAGCTTGAATTACACACTCCGCTGGACAGCAGAAGCGATGGAATGGCTCAAGGAACATCCGCCTATTCACGGCTACAACCAACAGTTCTTTGGCATTATCCAGGGCGGGATGCACACGCACTTGCGCAAGCAAGCAATTGAACGCATCGCAGAACTCGGTCCCGACGGCTACGCCATGGGCGGCCTCTCTGTAGGCGAGCCGACCGAGACGATGTACGAAATCGCTGATTTCTGCACGGAATATTTGCCTGCGGACCATCCGCGCTATGTGATGGGCGTCGGAACGCCATGGAATTTACTCGAACTAATTGGGCGCGGCGTGGATATGTTCGACTGCGTGATGCCGACGCGTAACGCCCGCAACGGCATGCTCTTCACGAGCGAAGGCGTGCTCCGCTACAAGGCTGCCCGCCACGCCGAAGAATACGACAAGCCTGTGGATCCGAATTGCGATTGCTACTGCTGCCGAAACTTCAGCCGCGCTTACCTGCGCCACTTGCACCACGCCGGAGAATCACTCGGCTACACACTCGC
>CAMKLO010000175.1 GCA_946413655.1 uncultured Fibrobacter sp.
AGCTCACGAGACTCATCACCACGTCGAGGAAGCTCTTACCGTGCTTCACTCCGTCGGCACTGGGAGCGCCCTGCATCGCGACAATCACGGCAACAAGCGTAATCAAGACGACAACGCCGCGGCTCACCCACATCACTTCCTTGTTGCTCGCGTTCTTGCGGAACAAGTGCTTGTAAAGGTCGTTACTGAATGCAGAAGCTGACACCAGAAGCTGCGAGTCAGAAGTACTCATAATTGCAGCAAGAATGGCGGCCATGAGGATGGCGGCAATCGCCGGATGACAAAGCGCCTGGCAGAGAATCATGAAAATGCGTTCCGGATCGTCAACAGTAATGCCGTGAGCCGTCACGTAATAGCGGCCAAGGAGAGCAATCATCACGACAGCAGCGAGGCAAATAATCACCCAAGTCATAGCGATACGGCGGGAATCCTTGATTTCTTCGGCGTTCTTGATGGACATGAAGCGCACGAGGATGTGCGGCATGCCAAAGTAGCCAAGACCCCACGAGAGGCTAGAAATCAGCGCGATAAGCCCAATGGACTTGCCCGTCGTCGCATTCGTGAAAAGGCTCATCAAGTACGGATTCTGGGCGTTCACGGCGTCAATCGTCGAGGCAAAACCGCCAGAGCCGCTCATGATCATCATCGGAATCACAAGCACCGCAATCAGCATCATCGAAGCCTGGATAAAGTCAGTCCAGCATACGGCAAAGAACCCGCCCATGAACGTGTAACTCACCACCACGACCGCACCGAGGATAAGCCCAGTCGTATAGCTCATGCCAAAGATAGTTCCGAACAACTTAGCGCAGGCGACAAAGCCGGAGACCGTGTAGAACAGGAAAAACGCAAGAATGAAAATCGAGGCGATCACGCGGATGATTCCCTTCTTGTCGCGGAAACGGTTCGAGAAAAAGTCCGGGAGCGTAATCGAATCGCCGCAGAAATGGCTGTACTTGCGCAACCTGCGACCGACGATTTTCCAGTTAAAGTAAGTACCGATAACAAGGCCGATTCCAATCCAAGCTTCGGAAAAACCGCTCACGAAAACGGCACCCGGAAGGCCCATCAAAAGCCAGCCACTCATGTCGGAGGCCTGGGCAGACATGGCGACCACCCACTTGTTCATGCCGCGGTTGCCGAGGTAATAGGCGTTCAGGCTGTTCGCCTTGCGGGAGAAATACGCCCCAATGCCAAGCATCATTAACAGATAAAGGATAAAGACAACTAACGTCATAAGACCTCCGAATTGTTTTTTATAAAAATTAAAAAACTAGTTTTGAGTTCCAAGTTACTAGTTACTAGAAAAATCTGTATAGCAATCACTAGTAACTACTAACTATCAACTAGTAACTTTACACAGCTGGCGGTTATAGACGATGCGCTTACCTTTCACGCCATCGGTCGCGCAAACGTGATCTACAGGCGGCTTCAGCAAGTTCGCGACGAGGTGCGCGGCAACAGTTTCTGCACGCACCGGACGGAAATGCGCCGGCACCCATTCCGGATGCGCCCCGAAAAGTTTTTGCATCAGCTCTTCGCCAAAGCGCTTGTCCTTGTGTTTTCCCAACAAGAGCGACGGACGCACGAGCGTGAGCGTCTCAAAGCTCATCATCGTAAGCCCTTCTTCAAGCTGCCCCTTCAATCGATTGTAGAAAAACGGCGAATGCGAATTCGCTCCCATGGCGCTGATACAAATAAAATGTTTCACGCCCTGCCGTTTGGCCAAGGCCGCAAGCGTAAGCGGCAATCGCAAGTCAATTTTTTCCTGCGCAGCCTTGCTCCCCGCCTGTTTAAGCGTCGTTCCTAAGCAACAAATTACGGCATCGCAACCGGTAAAGTTCTTGCATACGCTAGAGGCCCACTTTTCTTCGGTTTTTGCGCTAAGCAAGGCATCAAAATCCACCGCCTCAAAATTGAACTTCGAGGAGCCTTTAAAAATGCCCAGCGCATTCAAGTCTGGGACCGAGCGCACCGGGCAAAAAACGCAATCAACCTCGTCCAACTGAGCAAGCAGCCGAGCGACATTCTTGCCGACAAGGCCCGTAGAACCGAGGAGTGCGACCTTCATCGAAACCTCAAAAGCCTTAAACGCCTTCGTCGACTTCGTCTCTTGGAATCATCCAGCCAACGGAATCGCCACGGACAGGGAGCGCCGTCACCACGCCAGCCTCATCGACAATCACAGCAATGCCCGAGAGGTAATTGACCCAGTGGTTTGCCGTTTCATAAATTTTCAAGTCGACCGTTCTCTTCGAGACGAGGATAATAAGCGGAGCTACCAGCATATCATGGCTTACGAGGACACTTACACGCTTCCAAGAAGGCATGTTGGCAACAATCACCTCATTGATAAACTGATTTCCGCGTTGAAAAAAGTCGTGGAAATACGCAGGGATAACAGCTGCAACAGCTGCATTCGTATACGGAACGCCATAAGCGTATTGAGCGATATATCGCGGATTGCCGCCGCGCTTAGCCACAAGTGCATCAAGCGTATCGCTAGGCACCGTCAAGAAATAGCTACCATTAATGCCGTCCCACGTAGCAACATTCACATCAGTTTCACCACGGCCCGTAGCAATATTTTCACAGGTTGCGCGCGTACGTACAAAGTTCGTCGAAGCATAGTAGAAAGTTTCATCGCCAGCAAGCTTTGTTCCTAGCGTCTGT
>CAMKLO010000176.1 GCA_946413655.1 uncultured Fibrobacter sp.
CAGGCGCTTCGGCGTGCCGGACTAGGAACCTACCTGGATGATAGGCCCTGACGGGCGCAAAGATAGAAAATTAGACGACAAATGCGTAAGCCGAATGTTGCGGCAAAGCTTGCTTTGACATAACTGAGGCTAGCATTTGGTACTTGAACGAAGTGAAAGTACAGAGACTAGAGACGAGAGATAGAAAAATCAGAGGATTACCATGCGTCTTTCATTTCATCTTTTAAATCATATAAGGTCTGCAAGAGACGGTTCACCATGTAATTATCATATTTGCCGACTTCAATACCAATAAAATTCATGCAGAACATATCGGCATATTCGACACCAAAGAATCCTGTGTCAAAACGATAATCAAAGAGGTTTTCAACAAATATTTTCGCATGATTCACTTTCCGAACACTAGGAATCGCACAAATTTCAGAAGAACGCTCTTTTAAATAACGGTCCAAAATTTTATTAGGGCCTATTCGCGTCACGCAATGCGGAACATAGCCATCCAGTGGATCTTTTGCACATAAAATCATTTCGCTATTTGAAGAGTCCAGCAAATCCTGACGGTACGAATAAAGATTTACTCGTTCTACAGATCCATCTATAAAACGAAAGACTCTTTCTTTTTGTACTTGTTCTTCTTCCCATTCTTCATCAGTCGCTGTTGAATCGAGCCATTTAAACTTCTCTACGCTATGCAAAGAAGGCAATCCATACGACGTGCCAAATTCTTGGGAATGCGGATGCTTGACATAATAAAAATCAAATTCATTAAAATGGTACAGCAGCAAAGCTACACTCAAAATAAAACCGCAAAGAAGAATTTTATTAACATGCTTCTTAATCATGAGCTCAATTTACAAATTCAGAGAAAAAACAGGGAACCAGCTACGCGAAACAAGGTCAAATTACATACTAAAAGAAGAATCTTTTATTTCAGTATGTAATTTAGATTTTCGAATTTCTAGCCTTACATACTAAAAAAATTTTCTTTGAATTTAGTATGTAATTTTATCAAGAAAAATGCCTTATTTTGAAGTTTTTTAAAGATTTTCAGCCCCAAAAAGAGAAAAAACTCCATAAATCGCTTCTTTTGCATCATTTTTTACATACTAAATCGCCAATTTTTAATTTTAGTATGTTTCGCAACAAAGTAACTAGCGCATATTCTCTTACTTATACAAAAAAAGACTTCTCCGAAGCGAAGTGCCGGCAAAAACATTTTACATGAATGAAAGAGCCAAAGCAAAATGACTCATTCCATCAGTCACTTTTCTGCCATACCGACCTTCCAAACCTACAGCATGTCTATCCGTTCGAAGAAGAACATAAGCTCCACCACCAACTTCGATATAATCGACATCCCTTGAAGATCCTCTAAGGGAAAAAAAGACATCATGCGATACATGTTGCGTGATACCCCAGGAATATGACTTCCCGACATGGAACTGTTCAATAAGCATCAACCCATACCCTGGCTTTTCAGCCAATATTCCCGCAAGATCAAACCAAGCCATAGCCCCAAAATGGTCAAATGCAACACCGGCAAACGGAGACAAATCAAAGACATGGATATCAAAGCCTGTCACAAAATGAGACAGCGAGTACGTCAACTGCCCAGAAAAATCTTCAGGGAATTCTTCATAAAAAATGTTATCGTCATCCTTGTTCTTTGCCGAATTATTTTTAAACCATTCCGTAACAGCAGGAAATTTTGCAATGACAGATCCGCTCAGATTTACAACTTTTTTATTCTGCGATGCAGAAGATTTCTTGTACGATTCCATAAACTGCATGGCTGACGGAGGGCGGGTCGCACACCCCATAAAACAAGCCACACAAAGAACAAGCACAAACAAAGGACAAATTCGATTCATACAACTTTAAATATACAAAAAGGCCCTGTCTATGCAGGGCCTCTTCAAATTGGATTTTTCAATGTTTCCGTTTTACACTATCGCACGTTCACAATCTTTTGCTGCGTGCCGATGCGGAGCACAAATGTTCCGCTGCGAGCCAAGTTCATCGTGAAGTTTGCAGCATTAGCTTGACCGCTATACACCACACGGCCTTGCAAATCCAACAAGTTCACTTGAGAACCGACCTTTGCGCCAGAAACCTGAAGTTGACGGCCATTCACGGCAGCAGAGAACTTCGCAGCATGGGCAATTACCGGGATTCCGTTCGGATCGAACTGCGTCCACTTGCGGTCCTTGCAGACAAACACCTTCTTAAGTTCGGAAACGTAGTATGTCACGTTTTCGCGCTTGGAGGTACAGCTAGGCAAATCCTCTTCCGTCTTGACGGATTCGACATCTAATTCCACTGAGCTAGAAGATTTTGCCTTATCACTCGAAGATGTGGCCTTTGCACTGCTAGAAGCAGGCTTGGCGCTGGAGCTAGAGGCAGCGACACTGCTAGATGCAGGCTTGGCGCTGGAGCTAGAGGCAGCGGCACTGCTAGAAGCGGGCTTGGCGCTGGAGCTAGAGGCCGCGGCACTGCTAGAAGCGGGCTTGGCGCTGGAGCTAGAGGCAGCAACACTGCTGGAGGCGGGCATGGCGCTAGAACTGGAGGCAGCAACACTGCTGGAGGCGGGCATGGCGCTAGAACTGGAGGCAGCGACACTGCTGGAGGCAGGCTTGGCGCTGGAGCTAGAGGCCGCGGCACTGCTGGAGGC
>CAMKLO010000177.1 GCA_946413655.1 uncultured Fibrobacter sp.
TGGGCGGCATGGGCGGCTTCGGCGGCGGCGACATGGGTGGCATGGGCGGCTTCGGCGGCGGCGACATGGGCGGCATGGGCGGCTTCGGCGGCGGTGACATGGGCGGCATGGGCGGCTTCGGCGGCGGCGACATGGGTGGCATGGGCGGCTTCGGTGGCTTTGGCGCAGCAGAACCAGCAGCTGAATAAATTGCAACCTAGTTGATTGCTTAGATAAAATCGTAACGACCCGTATCACTGATGCGGGTTGTTGTTGTAAATACTCCTACATAAAAATGTTTTCTACCCTAAAATGGGTGACGGCGCCTAGCATATGATTGTATATTACAGTGTAACTGTTTAAGGAGTATTGTATGAATTTCAAAAAAATTGCCTTGGGCTTGACTTTGACAGCTGCGTTCGGATTGCTAGCTTGCGGTGATGACGATTCCTCGTCTCCTGTGGTGCCTTCGACCGAAACGACCGTTTCCAGTTCTTCGGTGACGACGGAGGGGGGTGCTACGTCTTCCAGTTCCGAGACTGTTTCTGGCGCAGAAAATACGAAAGTCGCTGCATCTTCTGGTGATGCAGCACCAGCAAGTTCTGCCAGCGTAAGCAGCGGTGAAAAGGTCGCTTCTAGCGGCTCCTTTACGATGCCGGATATTGATGTGGGCGATATGGGCGAAGAGTGCGCCAAGGAAGGCGAGAAGAAAGACAGTAAAGTCATGGGGATAGATGCTAAACTCATTTGCCAGGACGGTGCTTGGGTCGCCGATACCACCGCTATGAAGGAAGGGCTCAAGTGCACTCAGGAAGGAGCTTCCAAGGATACGACCATGATGGGCATGACCGTGAAGCTGGTTTGCAAAAACGGCCAATGGGATTCTGACAATTCCTGTACCGAAGAAGGCGCCACCCAGGAAATGGACTTTATGGGCATGAAAATGACTATGGTTTGCAAAGGCGGCGAATGGACCATGGATCTTGGTAACATAGACTTAGGAAATTTCGGCGGTCAGGGTGGATTCGGTGGCGGCGAGATTATTACTCCCGGTCCTGTTACTGAATAGCCAAATTTCTTTGAAACAAAAATAGCCCGGTGATGAACCGGGTTTTGTTTTTTAATGGGGTATGATTATGCTTTAATAATCGTATCCTTGGCGAGGACGACGATGCCGGATTCGGTCACGTGGAAGAGTTTCTTGTCACGTTCCAAGTCGTATCCGATTTGGAAACCGGCCGGAATATGCAAGCCTTTTTCGACAATTGCGCGACGGACTCTTGCGCCCGGGCCGATGGTCACGTTCGGGAAGAGGATGGATTCTTCGACCAGCGCGTCCTTCTGGATGGTGACGCCCGGCGAGAGGATGCTCTTGACGACTGTGCCGCCACCGATGATGCAGCCCGCGGACACGATGGAATCCACTGCGGCGCCTTGATGGGCGTTGTTGTCGCCTGCGAAGAATCGTGCAGGAGGCTGGTTCCAGTTGAACGTGCGGATGGGCCAGTAGTTGTTGTACAGGTCGAACGGCGGGTTTTCGGAACAGAGGTCCATGTTCGCTTCGAAGAAGGCGTCGAGCGTTCCCACGTCGCGCCAGTATCCCTTGGTCGATGCCTTTTCGCCACGCACGATGTTCGTGTTGAAGTCATAGACGTAAACCGGGTATTCCTTGTACAGGCGCGGAATGATGTGCTTGCCGAAATCCGTTGCGCCGGAATTAGCGCCTTTCAGAAGTTCGCGCACGAGGAACTTGCTCGTGAAGAGGTAGTTGCCCATGCTCGCAAGGCACCAGCCCGGATGGCCCGGCATTTCCTTGGGTTGCTTGGGCTTCTCTTCGAAACCGATCATTCTGTTGTCTGCATCGATTTCGATGATGCCGAATTCGCGAGCTTCTTCGACCGGCACCGGGATGGCCGCAATCGTCAATAGCGCAGCGCGGCTCAAATGGAAATCAATCATCTGGTTGATGTCCATCTTGTAAATGTGGTCGCCACCGAAAATTGCAACGAGATCCGGGCGTTCGTCTGTAATCAAGTTGATGTTCTGGAAAATGGCGTCCGCTGTTCCTTTGTACCAATCGTCGCCAGTGCGCATCTGTGCTGGCACAAGGTCAACGTACTGGTCGAGGCTAGCGTTCAAGTTCCATGCGGCAGAAATGTGCTTGTTCAAGGAATCGCTCTTGAACTGCGTCAAAACCTTGATCTTGAAAATGCCGGAGTTGATGAAATTATTAAGGACAAAGTCTATAATGCGGTATGTGCCGCCAAAGTGTACGGCGGGTTTTGCACGGTCGCGGGTGAGGGGTTGCAAGCGGCTACCTTGACCGCCAGCCATGATCATGCAAAGGATATTCTTTTGGTGTTCTCTTGAGTATGACCAGCTCATGAAATTCCTCTGTAAATTCGATTTAGTAATAGCTGCCCATAAAATACCATTTTTTTTATAAAAAACGTTAAAAATTTGAATTTTTGTTAAAATTTTTTAGGAAATATGGTGCATGCTTGGCCCACGATTCATTGACCAACCCCCATAAATTTTTCTATCTTTACGCCCGTTCGAAATATCTCGAAATAAACACGTTAAACCCTATAGGAGCTCATAATGAGTCTTACTCTTAACGATATCAAGCACCCGAGAATCAGTACTTGGGTGAATGAAATGATTGC
>CAMKLO010000178.1 GCA_946413655.1 uncultured Fibrobacter sp.
TGGTTTGTATTTACTTTATATTCAGTCAGTTTGATTTTCTATCTACTTCATGAGATGTCAAAACGGCAAGTCAATCCAAAGTTGTTTTTTGCAGTCATGTCCATAGAAGGGCTCCTTGGTGGCTGGATTCTGAACAAGAACCATATTCACTTGCCGCTAGGCATTGAACGCGACCTCACAATTCTATTTTTCTTCGGATGCGGTTTTCTTTGCAAAGAACCCATCAAAAAAATCCACAGCGCCATTTCAGCGGGTACAGCACACGCATCAAAAAATACGATCATCGTTGCCGCCATCGGAATAGTAAGCTTTATCGCCTATGCATTTTTAGAATCGCCTAGCCCGAATTTCAGTATCATGAACAACGACTTGGGCAAAAGCCTTCCTCAGTTCGTTGCAAGCTCTATCACAGGCATTATCGGCCTTATTGCCATGTTCCTACTTGCGAGCAAAATCCCTGACATCGCACCCATCCGCGTTTTCAAGGGAATTCTCAGAAACATATCCCGCAACGCGCTTGTGATTCTCGCAGTCCACTGGTGGATTGTCCTGATGCTGCGACTTTTCTGCCGCCCCGCAATCAACCAACCAGGAATCGCCTACATCGCCATCCCAATTGTCGCTCTGGGCACCATCGCCGCAATCCCGCTATTCCGCTGCAAACTATACAAACTACTCGGCAAAGAGAAAATCAGCGTTCGAGAAAGTTTGAATATTAGGAAATGAAAGCACCCCAACCGCTTTGTCATGCCCCGCTTGACGGGGCATTTTCCTTTTTGCGTCATTCTGAGCGATGTCCGAGGACAAAATCTATATACGAAACTACAAAGCGTTAATTTCTTCTATAGATAAGCCCGTGTCCTCTGCAATTTCTTCAACAGGTCTATTTCTCGCTTTCAATTTTTTTGCTATTTCACGCTTATTACCAGAAACATTCTTTGCAATCTCCGCGTTGATTTCCATCGCGAATTCTTTAAAGAAACCCCGTTTCAGGACATTGTGATCCCATCTTTCGTGATACATCTTCTGATAAGCCTCAAATTCTTTCTTACTGAATTTAGATACTTTAGCACTCTCCGTCAACTGCTTGAATTTTTTGTCCGAAAGCTCCGGCGGCAACTCACGCAACCGGCTCAAGTAGCGAAAGAAAAACAGCCATTTGCTCAAGCTGTCCTTGCCAATAAAGAAAGGAACCTTCGCAAGCTCGATAATTGTATAGTTGTAGGAATCCACAATCTGTTCGCCAGTTTCCAAATCTAACGTCGAAGCACGATGGACAATCCGTTCGTCGTTTTCGAAGATACGATACCGAGCAAGAGCAATGACGTATGTCGGCTTCACATCGTAATCCCAATCGCCGGGCTCAGCTTGATTCGCAACCAATTCACTTGCATAATAGGCAATCCGCTTTAAAAAATTATCCATTTCGCGAATTTGGACTTCAATTTCAATGAGGTTTCCATCATCGTCTTCGCAATGCAGGTCAAAAATCGCAGTCCTCGAAGCCTTGCTACCGCTCAAATTTTTCGCCACATTGCGGGTTTTCACATTCACGATAGCCCGCTTGAGTTGCGGTGCCAGCAAATCGTTCTAATCAATTTTTCAACAAGCCATGCAACACCATCTCCCCGCCTTGTCATGCCCCGCTTGACGGGGCATCTCCATTAAGTATGTCATCCCGGATTGAGCCTGTCCCGGTTTCGGACTCTTTGGCCACTTAGCACATTTAATCTTTTTAAACTTAAGAACCAAATCGAGGGTTCTCGCAAGGTCAATCGTCAGCCATCGGCTGACGATTTGAAAATAAATCTCGCTTATAAATACCGTTTCACCGTCGGCTTTTGTTCTTCAGCGTTTTTTTTCTTAGGCACGTAGATTTTTACGGCATACACGTTAAAGTCCGTCTCCGCCAAGATATCGCCTTCTTGCAAATCTTCATAGACATCGATTTCAATTTCGACGCCATCGCGTGCGATGCAACGAATAGAACGGGCCGTCAGTTCCTCGCGCAAAAGAGGAACGTCAACGACCTTCTTGTAAGTGCCGTGATGAGTCGTACCAAGAATCCGATTGCAAAGCATGGAACGAAATGTAGAAAAATAGTGATTAGTTATGAGTTATGAGTTACTAGTTACTAGTTACTAGTTACTAGTTACTAGTTACTAGTTATTAGTTATCGGTCATTAGTCATTGATTCTTAGTTATTGTTCATTGGTCTATGGTTTAAAATTTAACGTCATCAGCGCGATTCTAAAGCTACTGACTAACGACTATTGACCATTGACCAAATTCTATTTACTATCTTTCCTGTCTACCGTCTACTTCCTACTGTCTACTAAGTTATGGCTCGCGCACGTAAGACTATTACTCCTGATCCGTATGCAAAACCGATAGCGAAACCGCTACCGCCTTCCAAGAGCTTGCCCGGAAAACTCAAGCAGTTCCAGGCGCCCACACGTGCGGATTTTGATCTCGTGAGTCCTTACGGTGCTGCAGGTGACCAGCCCAAGGCCATCGAAGAATTGACCGAAGGTTTCAAGAACGGCGAACAGTTCCAGACGCTTCTCGGCGTGACCGGTTCCGGCAAGACGTTCACCATGGCAAACGTCATCAAGAATGTCGGCAAGCCAACGCTCATCCTCAC
>CAMKLO010000179.1 GCA_946413655.1 uncultured Fibrobacter sp.
ATTTTTCAAACCCAGTCAGAATATACCTCTTTTTACCATTGAATATACCTTTTTTACAGGAATCGTGCAAGCGAGCATTTAGTCAGACCCCTAAGGCTATTGACTAAGCCCGCCAATTAAATTACATTTCAAATATGGTCAATTCTAAGGCAATCCTGTCAAATGACGGATGTTACATATCCTTCTCCTTTAACGGGCGGACTATACGGTTCAAGGGGCCGTATAGCCTTGTCAAGATTGCAAAGGTGAAGGAATGGGACAACGGCTACCTGGTGGTCGATGCCGTATATAGCCAGAACAAGGACAAACTCGTTGAGGACTATATCGACCTGGTCCCCATCCTTGAAGACCTTTACATCGACCCGAAAATTTTCTTGCAACCGATAACATCTGTCGAGGTGGACAATGTCCGAGCAACAGCTTAATGAAATCGCCGACAAGGCCGACATGATTATCGCCAACTACAGTTTCACCGTTACGGACAACGGCGATGTCATTAAGGGTTTTTAGCCCCAGGCATGAACATATCAAAATCCCGCTGGATCAGTTCGCCTGTGGAATTATAGATGTTTTCGCCGAGATAAAAGTCACAAATTACATCTTTCATAAGAAAAAACTCTTTGAGGCTGTGCTTGCCCCGTTGTGGTACAGCCACATATTTTTCCTTAAAACATCTTTTCCACATATCTATTATGTCCGGCCCCCTTACGCATTTTTCTCCATATCGTCTTTTACATTCGACACGCACCGTAGAATCCCGATTAATTTTCTCAAAATCGCTGATAAACCGAACCCACACTCTAACCTTTATGTATATTATCATAAGAAATGGACAAGAAACTGATCAGATATACCGTTGCATGTGTCAACGAGTTCGCCGCGAACAAGAACCTCACCGAAAAGCAGGCTTTTGATTATCTATGCAATCACGGAGCGATGGATTTCCTTGTCGAATTCTACGATGTGGAGCATACACTCTCATTTGAAGACGCCATCAACGACCTGACGCTAGTCAGCCAACAGAACGGAGGGAAGATACAGTGATTCTCTTCCTCTCAGAAAAAGCGATTGCGCTGTTGAAAAAGAAGGAGTCGGCCCATGTCTAAGCCCAAAATGCTTGCTGAACTCATAACGGGAGACATCATCTCGTATGTGATGGAAGACCAGAAACTCTCTCTCATCGAGGCTATGCGTAGGTTCTACGCTTCTGAAACATTCGCCAAGCTGGTTGACCTGGAAACCGGACTTTACCTTGAAAGTTCTCCCTATGTCTACGACATATTCAAGGCAGAACAGGAAAACGGGAAACTGACTCAACTCGAAGTCTAGCCTAAGCTGGCTCCTTACGCGGCCAACCTTTTCAACCTATACTCTACCGGGCTCAGGTACCCGAGCGTGCTATCCGACACCTTTTCCGACATTCTTTCCGAAATTGCCCTGGCGGACAATGACGGATTCGCAGAGATTATCTCCAAGATGGCTTAACCTCCCATATCAACAAGTATCTGCACCAAGACCTTATAGTCCAGATACTGGATTCCATCTTTCCCTTGATGGATTTTGTCAGCCAGTTCGCTGTTATAATACATATCCATCGCCTGTTCAAGCGAACAGTTCTTCACCTGCGCAAGATGTGCAATAATACGCTCTTCCAGGCGTTCCTGATAGACTTTTTCCAGAACATCTTCGTCTACCATTTTACACCTCTTCGCAACCCTTGTATTTCAGGACCGCATCAATAGCCTTTTGCGTGATAAAGGCGATCTGGTCGTAAGTCGGATAAGCCTTTATTTCCTTCAAAGCCCGCGACATATCCCAGATACCGGAGTGATACATATCCACAACACGGAAAACCTTGTCATTTGCGACCTTGCCCATAATTACATCGTATTGGGCATATTCCAAGGAACCATCGCGGCATTTGCACACGAAATCAATCCATTCCTCTAAATCATCGGGGAACGTCTTAACGGAGAGTGCGGCAGGGACATCGTCCATGTCATAGACATTCAATATCGGCTTCAGGTTCCCATCCTTTAGAATATCGATTTTCCTGTGCGCCCAACGGACAGCCTGTTCACGCACCGTCGTGACATAGAATCCCTTTCCGAAATCAAGCGGTCGAAAAGAATGCTCAACATCCGGCTTGTCAACAACAACGTTCGAACCATGATAGACGATCATATGGCCACCTTACGGACGTTCAGATATTCTTCAATATCGCTGACGACGAAATCAGTGCTCTGCGTATGCAAAATTTCGTAATTGGGAACAAGGAATTTCTGAATACAGCCTGATTCAGCCAGCTTTCGATACACAAAAGACGGCAAACGATTCCACTTGTTTGCGCAAGCGTGAATCATATACACGACAAATTCAAAAGATTCCTGAACCATGGTCTAATCCTAATTGTTTTTCGCAGTCCAATTATAAAAAAAGGGTGCGGGGCATTGCCCCGCTATTCTTGAAAAAGAGATGCCCGCCTGCGCGGGCATGACACTTTGTCCTACGACACCAGCATCATCGAGAACACCATGACGAACAGTGCGACGGTTTCGCCGACGCCAAGCACCATCAGGTAGTTCACCAGGCCCTTGCCGGTTTCGCCGAGGGCGTTGCAGG
>CAMKLO010000180.1 GCA_946413655.1 uncultured Fibrobacter sp.
TTAGGCGTGTCATCCTGAGCGGAGTCGAAGGATCTAGTTAAGTTTATTGTTTGCAATTGTAAGAGGGCGACTGCGGCGGACATGACAGAACTTTTTATTTGATGTATCTATATTTTCCTTAAATTTATATATATTGAGTATAAATGCTGTATTAAGGAGTATGGATAAAACGCCTATTTTATTTATGAATGGACGGTTAAAAAGGAGGAGTAAAATGAAATTTGTAAAAATCGCGGCGATGCTAGGATGCTTTCTTTGTTTTGCTTGTTCGGACAGCGGAAAGTCAAATCCGTCAAGCAGTGTGGTGAACGATGCGGATAAATCCAATATAGTGTATTCCTACGTGAAGGTGAAAAATTATAATAGCGGGCCTTATGCTATTGATACGTTTACGATTGCGTCGAGATATTTCAATTGCGATATTCAAGACTCGAATTTTGAATGCCGGTATATTGATTTTTGTCATGAAAAGCGCAATGAAAAATTTCCTGATGATGCGGATACGGTTCGTTTGAACTATGGCGAAGATCGAGTATCGAATTTTTCGTTCGAAGTTGAAGTACCTAAAATTGATACGGTCGAATTGCGAAAATTTTTTGCAGGGTTTCGTTTGCCTCCATGTGCGGTGTTGAGGGATTCCATTTTTTCGAATTACGTGTTCACGGCGAAAGGCTTGCCTGAAAATATATCTTTGATGAGTGTAAAAATTGAAGGTTTTGATTGGGTTTCAAAACATACGATGGATTCGCTAAATGCGTCGTCGGAAAATAGCGTGCCTTTAATTCGTGTGGATGTGTGCTCGGAGGAAAGGTTTCCGCCTGATTCTATAAAGTTGTTTGCAAAATGTGAAGCGAGAAGTTCGTGTGCCGCGCCGGTTGTATATACCGCATCTGTGAAAGAGAATCCGCCTAAGAAATGTCCTATAAGGATTGATGAAAAAACAGGAATCGAGGAAGATGTGGGAACTGTCGATGGTTCCTTGAAAATGACTAAAGATGTTTTGATGGAAAGGTACTATACTCTTGTGAATACTCGATTAGAACCGTTTGTTTCTGATACAACAGTCGATTGGACGTTGATTTATGTCGATCAGTACGGTCGCAAAGATTCACTTGCGATGAAGACCGTTTTCAAGAAGTAATCTATTCCACGCGTTTGCGCGGGGAGAGCGTCATGCCGTTGCTACGGTAATATTGAATATCCGTGAGTACTTGACCGACCCAGTAATGCTTTTGCGGGTCTTTGCGCCAGTTCTCGAATCTGTTGCGGTGTTCTGTTTCTGGATAAAATAGTGCGACGGCGTCGGCGAGCGTGGGCGATGTGGCGAGCGCTTTTTTGAGGCGGCGGGCGCCTATGTCAATTTGTTCTAAGCCTTTGCCTGTGTCCAGTGCGAGTAATCCCGACGTGTTGTTTTTGCCCTGGTAGTTCATCTGGAATCCGGATGTGTGTTGGATGATGGACATGAGGACGGCGGGGTCCGTGCGTTCGCGGAGGCATGCTTCGAGGACAGGGAGGTTGCAAAGGTGTTCATTATCCCAGCGTTTTCCGTTGTATGTGATTATTAGCGTGTGGTCTGTATCTTCGGAAATGATGTCGATATCGTAACGGATGCCGAGATCGCGCTGTAGAGCCTTTATCAGGCGAATGCCCCTGTTCCTAAATTTCTTATAGCCTATCATCTTTATCTGTAACTTACCCTTGATGGATTCAAGAATCGGTGTCGTGGGTCGCGTGACGATAAGGTTATAGTTGTTGATGATTGTAGGGAGAATGTAGGCGAGTTCAGGGGCAGCGCTGTCGAGGTTGCAATTCATGTCGATGATGAGCTCGCCTTGGTCGCAGAGCTTTTGGATGGCGGAAGTCGTGTATTTCTGGTATTCCTGTTGCTCGTTGATGGTGGGGCGAGGTTCTTCTTCGGGGTGCGTTGCATAGGCGGTCGCTATGGCTGCAATTCCAAGAACCCACGCGATGATGGCGAACTTGACTTTATAGCTTCTCCATAGAATACGGATAACTGCACGACCTTTTTTAGTCATGCAGATGCAGATTAGCCAAATTAAGGCGAGCGCTGTCCAGAGAAGGATTAAATTCACGCCTTCAATATAGGCAATTATTGGGAGCGTTGCTGATAACGGAACGAAAAAATTTACAAAAATCCCGCTCTTTAAAGCGGGACTATTGCTTTATCTAACGTTCACGCGTCTGTAGCCGAGACCGATTCTGACGATGTATGCGCCTGATGTCGGTACCTTTACATGAGCGCCTTTTTCGTTCAGTTCGCCAATAGAAATCACTTGCCCCTTCATGTCCATGACGGCGTATTGTTTGGCGAGGCTTGGCAAGGATTCGTCCATGACAATTTCGAATTCGAACGCACCGGTCATCCTTACATAGAATGTCGGGGCGTCATATTCACTGTTCCTGGAGCTGCTTGATGTAGCCTTGCTGGAACTGGATTTGACTTCGTTATTGCTACTACTAGACACATCGTTGCGAGAGGACGAAGACGATGAGGTGGTCTTTTTATCTGAGCTTGATTCTGGCTTGCTAGATTCGCTAGACGAGGCCTTTGCAGAGCTAGACTTTGGCTT
>CAMKLO010000181.1 GCA_946413655.1 uncultured Fibrobacter sp.
CTTTGTTCTTCGAAATTACGCCTCCGTCCAGCGAAACTTTGATTATCAATCGTAGTTTCGTCGGTTACAAGGGTGCGCTTAATTTGCTTGAAAAAATTTATAGCGCATCCGTTGGCGGAAAGTAATAAAAAAATGCCGTAAAAAGTTGACCCCGGCACTGTGGCCGGGGTGACAGAAGAGAACGTCATGCCCGACTTGATCGGGCATCTCCTTTTTTATAATGCTCGTATGATAAACTCCGGCGGGAATCTATTGTACATGTATAGGCTACTGCTATTTGAGTTTATTTTGTATAACTATACTTTATATGTAAACAATTTTCTTATATCTTGTAATAAAAATAAAGTATTTTACAAACCATTTTTTGTTTTCTAAATTACACATCGAAATCGAGAACATTGTGTTCCGAACCATTAACAAATCAACACGAGGATACCTATATGTGTTGTAGCAGTAAATTCTCCAACAACTAAGCCAAAGCCTTTTTAAAGGCAAATCGGCAATTTTAAAAGTGCGCAGAATATTGCTCTGCGTGGTTACTAAACTCATACAAAAAAAAGGAGTTCCTCCATGAATTTCAATATTAAAAAATCTATAGCTCAAGTTGTTCTTTTGTCTTCAATTACTGCAATTGCTGCAGAACCTATTGCAGTTACCACGAAATCTGGCGTAAGTGCTACACTCTACGGTTTTGCGTCTTTGAACGCTGCCTACGAAGATTCCAAGAGCAATAATGGCAACTTTGCAAACTTTGCCGCTCAATCTGATATAGCCAACAAAAATGATGGCGGTTGGCATTTCACGCCGAACTTGACAAGAATCGGTTTGAATCTTTCGAGCGGTAGCGATACTTCATTCTTCAAGGCCAACGGTAAAATCGAAGTCGATTTCTACGGCGGCGGTTCCGGTAATGCACCAGTCCCACGCCTCCGTCATGGTTACGGCGAAATTTCTTTTGGCAAGTCTGGTTTCTCCATTTTGGGCGGTCAGACATGGGATTTGATTTCTCCGTTGGTGACTCCGACGCTCAATGCTGGCGTTCTTAACAATTCTGGTGATCCGGGCCTTCGCAGAGCTCAACTGAGGCTCACCGAAAAAATCCCTGTTGCTGGAGGCTCCTTGGATTTCGCCGCAGCAGTTGTTCGCACTATCGGCGAAAATCAACCTTACAACACGTCTTCTGCCTCAGAGACCGGTGTCGATGCAAACATTCCCACATTTCAGGGACGCATCGGCATTTCGGTTCCTCTGTGGGTAGAAGGAAAAAAATTCGGCTTGGGTGTTTCCGGTCATTACGGTCAAGAAGAAGTTGATTTGGACGCCACTGGTGATACTAAGGATATTCCCTCATGGTCTTTTAACGTTGATTTGACTCTCCCCATCACAAGCAACTTTACCTTCCTTGGTGAGTATTTTGTCGGTGCCAATCTCGATACATACGCAGCCGGTATTGGACGCGGACTGGTTTCGAATACTGAAGACCCCGAAAGCGTAAGAAGCATTGGTGCTTACGGTGGATGGATTGCCTTGCAAGCCAAATTTATCCAAAAGTTGGCCTTTAATGTGGGTGCCGGACTTGACAAGCTAAAACGTGAAGATATTAGAAAAGCCGGAGGCCGTGAACAAAACTTCTCGTTCTTTGCCAATACGACCTACAATTTGACAGACGCATTCTCGTTGGGATTCGAATACCTTCACGTTCAAACGGATTACTTGACCGCCAATACGGTAAAAGAAGCAGACCTGAATCGTTATCAACTTTCTACAACTTACGCCTTCTAACAATGGAGAATTCTACAATGACTCAGAATAAATTACACACTCGAATTGCTTTGGCATTCCTGTTAGTTCTCGCCTGCGTGACTTCCACAATCGCCGCAGACAAACTTTCCATCGGCTACCTTTCTTCTACGGGCCAGGGAAAATTTTTCATCGCAAAGGATGCTGGCATTTTCAAGAAGAACGGCCTCGATGTGGAATTGGTAGAATTTTCGAACTCTGGCGATGGTATCGCTGCGGTTCGTGCAGGCAAGCTCGATGCAGGTGCTTTCGGTTCACTCGCTCCCCTCATCCATGTTTCGCAGGGTGCTGATATTCGCGTCATTGGCGGCCTCATGGGTGGCGACCAAGCTGTAATCACCCGCAAGGAAAACGCAGGTTCTGTAAAAAAACTGAGCGACCTCAAGGGAAAGAAAATTGCAACAATCCGCTTGGGAACTGCCGATGCTATCGTGCGCGGCGGCCTTAAGAAGGAAGGCATCGATTGGCGTAAGGACGTTTCCATTGTAGAACTCAAGAATCCGCCTGCTGTTATCGAAGCCGTAAAGAACGGAAGCGTATATGCAGGCGTTACATGGGGACCGCACGACCTCCGTGCCGAAGAAGCTGGCCTCTCTGTAGTGCTCCGCAGTAAGGACATTAATCCGGGTCATATTTGCTGCCGCCTCATTGCATCGCTCCGCAAACTTGAAGGCCGCGACGATGTTTACAAGCGCTTGGTCAAGTCGCTGATTGAAGCCGAAGAACTTGTTGCAAACGATCACAAAAAGAGCGTAGAAATTATTGCCA
>CAMKLO010000182.1 GCA_946413655.1 uncultured Fibrobacter sp.
TTCCATCCAGCGGGACATGAACACGTTATAGACGCTGTAGGATTTTCCGCTTAAATCGCTTTGTTCTAATAGCAATTCCTTTTCGACAAGGGCGGTCAGGATTTTTTTTGCTGTTGCCGCGTTTCCGATTTTATACTTTATCAAAAAATCGGCGGCGGTCGGCTTTTTGACTTCGCCTTCTTTTGCGACGGCGACAAGGTATTTCCACTGCTTTTCTGTAATCAGATTGCGACGTTCGATGAAGTTTGGAATCTCAAATCGCATGATTCTCGAAACCGTGACTTTTACGTCTTCCAATGAAACTTTAGCTGCGGAATCTGCAAATACCTGATTGCACACGAACTGCGTGTAATAGGTGTGCCGTTTTGTCCAGTCCAAGATAAAATCAACGGCGTCCTCGTCAATGGTTTTTCCGGCTTTTTTGAAAAGTCCCGTAATGAACTCCTTGTATTTTTCTAAATCGATTCGGTCGATATAGACGGTTCTGGAACTTTCGTAGAAAGGGTGTTTCGCGTTTGTGAACATGTCTGCCATCAAATGCTTTTTGCTTCCGCTGAAAATAAATTTCACGTGGTGTAACTGTTGGATGTATGTTCGCAGTAGTGCTTCGACGTTTGTTTCTTTAAATTCTCTAATTTGCTGGAATTCGTCAATGGCAAAAACGATTTGCTTTCCTTGCTTTTCGAGGAAGTCGAAAATGGATTTTAACGTCGGCTGTTTTTGCGAATCTGTCAGGAATGATAGCGTGACCTGCGGACTCCCGGAAATGGGGTCGTAGCTGAGCAGGGGTCTTGCGTTCTTGAGGGCGTTGAAGAATTTTTTTATCAAAGAATCGCTTGCGAGGTTGCTTACAACGGCTTCGGATAATATCTTGATAAAGTCATCCAGGTTTTGTGCCGAGAAAATATCGGCATATATGCAGATGAAATTTTTTTCGCGAAGGTCGTCGAATGTTCTAAAAATGAGTCCCGTTTTCCCATAACGTCTTGGTGAAATAAGCGTCACGTTGGAGCCGTTTTTTAGGAACGATGTTATATCATTCAGTTCCTGTTTGCGGTCGCAGAACAGTTCCTTTGATGTGTATGGTTCCAACAAAAACGGGTTTATCATTATAGCCTCACTATACCTTTGGTATTTTACTTTTAGTAATATACCAAAAGTAAAGTTAAATGTCAATAGAGGCCGTTTTCTGTTGCCGTGTTCTAGGTTTTGTATTCCTGGAATACTTGTTTTGTGTTCTGAATTTCTAAAATTTGCAAAAATAGCTAAAAATGTTAAAATTTGACTAAAAACGCTAATTTTGTATTCCAAAAAGTTTTAAAATACCTATATTTGAGTACATGAAGGAAATCGTCGAATACACGGATTATCGCAAGTTCATCCAGGACTACTATGATGAACGTAAACGGAGTTCGGCCTTTACGTGGCGCGATTTTGCCCGTGATGCCGGTTTTTCGTCGGCGGTTTACTTGAAATATGTTTGCGAAGGGAAGAAAAATCTGAGCGTTAATGCCGCTGGCTCGGTCGCTGCTGCGATGGGGCTTGTCGGGTTCGAACAGACGTACTTTGTTTTGATGGTTTCGTATGCCCATGCGAAGGGGGACGAGGCGAAGCGTGCCGCGTTCGAAGACCGCTGTGCTTTGGCGAGGGCGCACAAGGTGCGTGTGCTCGGGAACGAAGAGTTTGACTATTTCAAGTCGTGGAAGAATCCCGTGTTGCGAGAAATCGCTCCGCACATGCCGGGGGCGAAACCGCTCGAAATGGCGCATGTTTGCAAACAGAAGATTTCGGCGGCGGAAGTTTCCGAGACCCTCGATTTTTTGGTGAAGTCTGGCCTCTTGAAGAAGGACAAGAACGGTAATTACAGCCAGACGGACAAGTCGCTTTCGATGGGTCCCGTGGATGCGGTTCCCGTGGCGGCTCGCAATATGCAACGCCAGATGGGAGAGTTCGCAGTGAAGGCTTTGGACTTGCCGCTTTCGGAACGCGACATGTCGGGCGTGACCATGGGAATTACGCGCCAGGCTTACGAACGGATTCGCAAGGAGATTGCGGATTTTCGCCGCCGCGTTGTGGCGATTGCTAGCGAAGATGACAAGACGGAACAGGTCTATCGCTTGAACTTGCAGTTCTTTCCGCTGAGCGAACGGTTGGATTGCAAAGAAAAACTTGAAGATGAAGAGGAGTTGGAAAAGTGAGGAAGAGAATGTTTGGGTTCATCAAGGGTGTGCTTGTCCAGGCCGCAGCATTTGCCTTGGTATCGACTTTTGTGGTAGCGTGCTCGGATTCTGAAGTTGCTGGTGGTACTACGGAAGACGCGGGAATCATCGCGAATTTGAACGTGGCTGGACTTGCGCAGAAAGGCCCGTTTGCAAAGGGCTCCGCCGTGACGGTGCAGGGCATCAATTGCAAGACGATGGAACTGACGAACGAGAGCTTTGAAGGCGTTGTCAAGAGCGACAAGGGCGACTTTGGCGTTGAAGACGTGAGCCTTTCGGCGACTTGTGCTTTGTTCGAAGTGACGGGTTATTACTTCAGTGAACTGACCGGGAAAAAGTCTTCGGA
>CAMKLO010000183.1 GCA_946413655.1 uncultured Fibrobacter sp.
CTTTGGAAGAAGAACTCGACTTGACCTTAGAATCGGAAGACTTGGAGTCTGAAGATTTTTTATCGTTTTTCTTGGAAGAGGAGGACTTTTTATCGTCCTTTTTGGACGAAGATGATTTTTCGGAGCATTCGTCAGAATCGCATTCGTCTGCTTCTGATGATGATGATATTTCTTCCAGATTATTCTTAGGGGAAGATGGACTGTCGTCGTCGCCACAAGCGGCAAAAAGGAATGAGGCGGAAACCAAAAGGGCTAAGATTTTTTTCTTATTCATAAAAACAAATATAGTTTTTTATCCCCACTTAGAACGGAGTGGAAGTTATTTCCAAGTGGACGAAAAAAAACGCGTTTTGCAAAAGAAATACTACCACTTGTTTTTATAACCTGTACAACCACGTGACTGTTGTCAAATATGTCCACAGGCAGGCGTAATCCACACAATTTTCCCGATTTTCTAGTATATATTTATGGAAAAGCCGCTATTTTGGCGGCTAAAGGCGTTGTTTATGGGATATTCAAAATTTTTAGCTGCAACCGCGTTTGGCACACTATTCACAATCTCCCCCGCTCTTGCCATCGACATCACGGTCGATGCAGACGCGGGCATCAAGAAAATTTCTCCTTACCTGTATGGGCGAAACATCGACAAGGTGAGTGACACCAAGGTCGAAAGCGATTCCACCGAAGATGCGTTTATCGCGCAGATGCTCGACGCGGGCATTCACATGATGCGAGCGAACAACGGCAACAATTCCACGCGCTACAACTGGCGACACAAAATGACCGTTCATCCCGACTGGTTCAACAACGTTTATGACCACGACTGGGATATCACCGCAAAAAAGGTTCTCGACAAGATGCCGGGAGTCGATGCAATGTACGCTTTCCAGCTCACGGGCTACGCGGCTAGCAGCACCGAATACAACTTCCCGGACTGGAACTGGAAACAGGAACACGGTTCGTATCCGTCACGGGCATTCGACCTTGCAGGCGGCGGCGAAGTCTCAGAAGACGGCCAGACGCTCATCAAGGCGGGTGACGCATCGCTCTACAACATGGAATGGCCCGCCGATTCCACAGTCGGAATCATCCCGCACTGGAAGGATGAACTCAAGTTCGACATGAGCCGTTTTAAATACTGGAGCATGGACAACGAGATAGAAATCTGGCGCGGCACCCACAACGACCTGGACTTGCCCGTCACCGGAGATTTCCTCGTTGAACACTACATCGACGTAGCCAAGAAGGCGCGCGCCGCCTGGGGCGACATCAAGCTCACCGGCCCGGTAGTCGCCAACGAATGGCAATGGTGCCACATCAACGCCTACAACGACGAAAGCAGGCCCAAAATTGACGGTCAGGAATACTGTTGGTTGGAATTTTTCACCAAGAAAATCGCCGAGGCGCAAAAAGCAAGCGGCATGCGGCTCCTCGACGTATTCGACATCCACTGGTATCCCAGCGAAACCGACTACGAAAGCCGCATCAACTGGCACCGCGTACTGTTCGACACCACCTATTACTACAAGGGCGGTAACGGCATACGCTGCGCAACGGGCAAATGCGACTGGAGCAACAAGGAGAAAGGCTACAAGTCCTACATCTTTGTTCGCATCAACCAGTGGCTCGAAAAGTACTTCGGCAAGGATCACGGCATTACGCTCGGCATTACCGAAACAAGCATCATTGACAACGACCCCATGGTAACGGCCCTCATTTACGCATCGTTCCTCGGCACCATGCAAGATAACGGCGTGGAGATTTTCACCCCGTGGACGTGGGGCGACGGAATGTACGAAACGGTGCACCTGTTCAGCCGCTACGGCCACCCGAACCGAGTGCAATCAACTTCCAGCAACGACTCGCTGGTATCCGCCTACAGTTCCATAAGCAACAAGGGCGATTCGCTCACAGTCATCTTCGTGAACCGCGCCGAAAAGGACGCCCAGGATGTGAACCTCAATTTGGCGAACTTCGCCTCCGACGGAAAGGTCAAAACGCTCACCTTGCAGAACCTCAAAGGTGAAACGTTCGTTTCGCACACAAGCAACGCGTTGAAAGAAAATGCAGTTGGAGCAAATGCGCAGGGCGGAACCACCACTGCGACGAGCTACAGCATAAACAGTTTCAAGATGACGCTCCCCGCCAAATCCATCACCGCCGTTTTGCTCACCACCACTACACCAAAGGTAATCGACGCCATTACCCCCGCGAGAAGCGCACTCGCAGGCAACCTGCTGCACCATGAAAACGGCAGTTGGTTTATCGACAACGGTGCGGGCAACGTGCGCAGCGTAAGCGTGTTCAACAGCCTCGGTCAAAACGTACTGCGAATGCACGCCATCGCCCGCGGAAACATCCGCATCGCAAACGAAGTTCTCGGCAAGGGCCATTTCTTCGTGAACATCAGAACTGCAAGCGGAACACAAATGCAAAAAATAACGGTGAAGTAGAATTTTATCAGGACGAATCATTTTAAAAAGTGCGAAGCATTTACGCTTCGCATACTTTATCTATACCCGTAAATAGTAAAAGTTTGTTCCGCTTCGTTATACTCGTACGG
>CAMKLO010000184.1 GCA_946413655.1 uncultured Fibrobacter sp.
GCGATATCACTCGCAGGCTTTGTCTTTAGACTTGAAACTTCCCTACTTTTTCAGCTTTTCGGCTTCGAACTTTTTGCGTTCCTGCTCGGCACCTTCACGGCGGGCGGTACCCAAACGGGTCGAAATTTCTCTCTTGTCAACCATGTCTTTTGCCACCTTTGCGATAAAGCGTTTCGGGGAATTTTTCACTAACCCCCTATAACCTACTACCTAAAATTTTATTTGATGGCGAGGGCTGCAGTCAGTAATTTGTTGGACACTCCATTTGAACGTAGAAACTCTTCGATTTTCTTGTCCCGGGCCGCAAACTTCTTGCGCTCCTGCTCGGCGCCTTCAATGCGTCCCTCCTTCCGTCCGCGGCGGAGGCCGGCACGTTCTGCCGCACGACGGCGATCGCCTGCAGTGACGATTCCCAAGGCCTGACCTATACTCATTCTCATACTTAAATCCTCCACAACGTTTTCATCGAGGTACTCACCTAAATATAGTTCAATCTTTTCGGCGAGGGTAGCCCTCGCGTTGTCCTCCAATTTCGAAAGCATTTTGGCCAAAATACCCCCAATTTTTTTCAATCCGTCTCCGTCAAACGCATGTTTCATGACAAGTACGCCAACAGCCGCCTCGACATTCGGTTCCGCATAGCAGGCTCTGTCGGGAATGTCTGCCAAGTCCACGAAAACGCATTCGAAAGGCAATCTTCTGCTGTTAAGTTTGCCCTTGTATTTTTCACGAAATTCCGCCAACGGGTCCCAATAGCCTAGACCGTTGTAGATGATAATCGCCTTGGTGTGGAACCATCGGAAACCGGTCTCGTTCTTGTTCACCATGACCTCGAACATGTATTCGTAAATCTGCGAAAGCACGTCGGCCTCGCGGTAGGACTTGTGTTCCAGCAGGATTCCCACAAAGACATCGGGGCCGTCCTTGAAGCAGGCCTTGAACGCGAGGTCGGAATACCCCCATTTCTTGACGTTGCTGAAACAGCCGGGAATCAATTCAAGGCTCTGCATGTCAACGGAGGCTAGCATCCGACGGAGTTCAGGATTTTTGCGCTGGGCAAGCCGCAATAGAGCCCTTGTGTTTTCCGGCACCGCAAAGATATAGCGGAAGAACGGGTCGTGCTTGCGATTGTGTTTTTTCGGATTCCTAGTTTTAAGTCCTTTTTTCAACCTTCTATTTTTCATTCTGGCGTGTTGCTGATCGGGAATGCCCCCGTAAGGCAAGTAAAGGTACTTTCCCCTACCGATATATTAACACGCTTTTGACGCCTACGGCGTCCGCGGCTGCATTCGGTCATAGAAAAATGCAAGCATTTTTCTGCGACGCTCATTTTGCACGCTTTTGGGGGCTGTTTGTACTGAAATTTTGTGTAAAATAATTTTAGCGAGAGAATGTAAAAAAAGGAGATGTCCCATCAAGTGGGGCATGACAGTCGCTTTTTGTCATGCCGGCCACTGAGCCGGCATCTCCTTTTTACAGCATTGGATCCTTCACATTCGTTCAGGATGACGACAAGGCGAAGGCCAGGGTGACAATGTTGAAAGCCGGGGGGGGGACAAGGCGAAAAGTCTCTCTTATCAATTTTAGACTTCCGCAAGTTCCATCTCTTTTTTCAAGTTTATGACCCAATAGAGGGGAAGCTCTGTATTGCGGGCTACTTTCTCTACAGAATCTCCTTCTTTCAAGAAATTCTTCGCGACTTTTTCCCTTTCCATAAACTTATACATGGCATTGTCTATCGATTTCATCTCGTCCGTCATAAGATACCTCGAACTAAAATTACACAATTTCACTTCTTCCTGCAATACCCTGAACACAGGGTCCTTTACGAACTCTCCGAAATCGGCTTCGCGATTGAGCGTGTCGATGGCACGGAGCCACTGGGCAAAGCGGCTGCGGTCACTAGCAAACACGTCGGCGTGGCCGAAAAACTTGTTCACTTCAACAACCGTAATCTTGAGCGGCTCGAAATAGAGCAACTTTTCCTGATTGTAGAGCTGCACCGAATGGCGATAATTCTTGGAATGGCTCCACGGGAACGCGTCGGTAAACTGGAAACTGATGAGGTTCAGGTTTTCGAGGACGGGCGGGGCATTCTTTTTGACCATGTTGCTGATATGGCGCGACACGTATAGCACGACGCGGTGCTTGTAGATGGTGTCGCCGTCGTGTTGGATCTCGATGGATATGCGGTCACGGGGCGCAACTCCGTCGTGGTCGTTAGTCAAGAGCAAATCCGGCTCCGAATTGCGGTATCCGAGGTCGCCGGGAATAAAAGGATTTACAAGTTTCGGATGTTCGATGCGGTCTGCCCCGACAAGGTCTAGCGCGGCGTTGATGAGGTCGGTCGTGAGGGCAATGTTTTTCTCGCTCGCCAGGATTTTCTTGATGCAGGCGTCATTGTAGAAGTAGACGTTGTGCTTTTCGTAGGATTTCACGATGGCGTCGGTGTCTTCGCCCTTTTCGTCAGCCCTTCTGAGTTTTTCGAGGAAGCGTGCAAATTCTTCTCTAGTCATTATAGTCC